>JAHFRL010000170.1 GCA_023266235.1 Betaproteobacteria bacterium | reverse complement strand
GGCCTGCTGCAACTGCTCGACATTTCGAGCCGCGCGCACGGCGTGCAGATTTTCATCGGCGGCGAATCCGGCCTGGTGCCGCTCGACGAGTGCAGCATCGTCACCGCGCCGTACGAAGTCGACGGCCAGGTGGTCGGCACGCTCGGCGTGATCGGCCCGACGCGCATGGCCTACGAGCGCGTGATCCCGATCGTCGACATCACCGCCAGGCTGCTGTCGAGCGCGCTGTCGCATAATTAAGTGAAATGTGAATGGTGAAAAGTGAAATGTTCGGTGCGTGCGCGCCGCGGCTTGCCGTTTCACGTTTCCCGTTTCACGTTTCACCCATGGCGCATTAGCACAACATGCGCTTCAACATCGAGCCTTCCTACGCGCACGGCACGCCCTTTAAAACGGGCATCCTGCTGATAAACCTCGGCACGCCCGAAGCGCCGACGGCAGCCGCGTTACGCCGCTACCTGCGCGAATTCCTGTCCGATCCGCGCGTGGTCGAGATCCCGCGGCCGCTGTGGTGGCTGATCCTCAACCTGTTCGTCCTGCCGACGCGGCCGCGACAATCGGCGCAGCGTTACGCGCAGATCTGGATCAGCGACGGCTCGCCGCTCAAGGTGCACACCGAGCGCCAGGCCAGGATGCTCAGGGGTTATCTCGGCGAGCGCATCAAGGTGCCGCTGGCGGTCGAATATGCGATGCGCTACGGCCAGCCGTCGATCGCCGCCACGCTGGCCAGGCTCAGGCAGCAGGGTTGCGACCGCATCCTGGTGCTGCCGCTGTATCCGCAATACGCGGCCAGCAGCACCGCTACCGCACTTGATGCGGTCGGCGCCGCATTCGCACGCATGCGCAACCAGCCGGCGCTGCGCAGCGTGCGTCACTTCCACGATCATCCCGGCTACATCGGCGCGCTCGCGCAGAATATCAATGATTACTGGGTAAGACACGGCCGCCCCGACCAGCTGGTGATGAGCTTTCACGGTGTGCCGCGCTACACGCTCGACCGGGGCGACCCTTACCACTGCGAATGCCACAAGACCGCGCGGCTGCTGGCCGCGGCGCTGCACCTCACGCCACAACAGCATCTGGTCACGTTCCAGTCGCGCTTCGGCCGCGCCGAATGGCTGAAGCCCTACACCGCGGAAGTGCTGAAAGATCTCGGCAAGCAGAAACTTGGCCGGGTTGACGTCGTCTGCCCGGGCTTCGTCAGCGACTGTCTCGAGACGCTCGAAGAAATCGCGCTTGAAGGCAAAACGATATTCCTCAACGCCGGCGGCAAGGACTATCACTACATCCCGTGTCTCAACGAGCGCGACGACTGGATCCACGCGCTCACCGACATCGTCGCCAAAAACCTGCTCGGCTGGGTCGGCGGCGAAGCGCCGGCTGAGGAACTCGAACGCTCGCGCGAACGGGCGCTGGCACTCGGTGCAAAAAGCTAGCGATAAGCGCAGACTCAACGGTTGTGGCCGCGCGCCCGCTCTTCACCCTTCACCAGAATGCGCCTCATCATCAGCTGGGTCATCAACGCGCTGGCGCTGCTCGCGCTGCCCTACATTTTCGACTCGATCCGGGTCGAGGGTTTCTACACCGCGTTGATCACCGCGCTCGTGCTCGGCCTGGTCAACGCGCTGATCCGGCCGCTATTGATTGTGCTCACGCTGCCGATCAATATCCTGATGCTCGGCCTGTTCACTTTTGTCATCAACGGCCTGTTGTTCTGGTTCGTCGCGTCGTTCGTGAAGGGCTTCTTCGTGGCCGGATTCTGGCCTGCGGTCGGAGGCGCGATCGTCTACGGCATCATCAGCTGGACGTTGAGTGCGCTGGTTCTGGGCGAGCGCCCGGCACCAACAACCAAGGATTAAGTGTAGAAGTCTGGATTTGATCTGACAGACAATGTCCGCTACCGGCCAATTGCAGCCGATCCCAGTTACATTTGAATTTCGTGACGAACGGTCACAAGACCCCCTGTAAAAAACTCGCCAGTCTGCCGCCCTTGGCGTAAGCGAGCATAATGCCGCCTACCAAGGGAGGGTAATGAACAATCGTCGCAAACTTCTTATTTCGCTAGGCGCAGGCGTACTCGCAATAACTTTGTCATGGACCAAGCCGGCATTCCCTCAAATCGGCAGTAACGCGGCGCCCGTAAGCGAGCAGCGCGTCGCGCTTGTAATCGGCAACTCGACCTACACGGACTTCCCGCTTGCCAATCCTGTCAACGATGCGACCGACATGGCGCAGGCGCTGCAGAACGCGGGCTTCAAGGTAATCCTGAAGAGAAACGGCAATACCCGCGATATGCGCCAGGCCATTCGCGAGTTTGCCAGCGAACTGCGCCGGGCACATGTGGGGCTTTTCTACTTTGCGGGCCACGGCATCCAGGTGAAGGGCAACAACTACCTCGTGCCCGTCGGCGCAGATATTCAAGGTGAAGCGGACGTCGAGGACCTAGCGATAGATGCGGGCTATGTTCTGCGCACCATGGAGGAGGCGCAGGTCAAAGTAAGCATCGTGATCCTCGATGCCTGCCGTAACAATCCGTTCGCGAGGAGTTTTCGTTCGACTAACCGGGGTTTGGCGCAGATGACCGCGGCCACGGGTAGCATCGTCGCCTTTGCCACCGCACCCGGATCGGTCGCGGCAGATGGCACCGGCCGTAACGGCATCTACACCAAATATCTACTTGAGAGCCTTCGCCAAGCTGACACTGACATTCTGAAAGTGCTCCAGCGCACGCGGGCGAACGTGGTCAAGGAAACGGGGGGCAAACAGACGCCTTGGGAATCGACTTCGCTCGTGGGCGACTTTTACTTCCGTCCACCATCGGCTGGGACACCACTCGGCTCGGCGACCCAAAGTGCAGCGGTGCCTGCCCCTGCCGACCCCACAACCGATGACCGTGCCTTCTGGGAATCGGTTAAAGACTCCGGGAAGGCAGACGAGTTACACGCTTACCTCGAACAATATCCAAATGGAAGGTTTGCCGCACTCGCGCGCACACGGTTGAAATCGCTCGAAGCACTCCCGAATCAATTGGCAACTACTGTGCCGTCCACCCCGTCGGGAGGTTCACGATCTAACTCCAAGCTAGAGGAACTTCGATCTCGTGCGCTGTTACTCGGATTCGAGGGCGCGGCGGCTCTAGCTCACGCTAAGATGGGGCGCAATATGGAACCGTATGTCATTCGGCTAAATGCCTATTTGAAGCGACTGGATCTGGCGGGCGAGAGTTATCCACCGAATCCTTGGGGCGCGAATGCGGACGGCAAGCCGGCTACTGATTTTGCGCGGAGAATTGTAGCTGCGCTTGGCGCTGTCGACTCCAGAGTTCAACGTGCGTTCTTAGTCGGATGGATGGGGGTTATTACGACGACCACTCCATCTCTAAAGCCTGCTGGATTCGATCTTCGAAAACTAGCTCACCAAGCAGGACTTCCACCACAACCGAAGATGACGGAGATGGAATATGTCCAGTGGCTTGCGGAGCAGGCTCAAAAGGCAATCTCGGTTGGCGAATGACCTCTCGGGCTCATGATGAACGGGCAATTACCGGCTTCAAAAGGGACGTTCCTTCACCCTTCACCCTCCCGAATCTACAGCGCCGCAGTCAGGCGCGCGGCAAGCTCCGTGCGCTCGGCTTCCGGCTTGGTAGCCAACACCGCCCGCCACTGCGGAAACAGATCGTTCTCCTCGCGGTATTCGTGCTTGGCGAGCGTGGCTGAAAGCAGCCCCGCATAAATCGCCGCCTCGCCCGCGTCAGGCGCAAGTTCGTCGAGCGCGTCTTCGACCATCGCCAGCTGCGCCAGGATGTCGGCGTGCTCGCGCAGCATGCTCGCTGCCGGAGCCGACGGCGACTGCGCGCGCGCCGCCGCAAAATACGGCGCGAGAATCTCGTTCTCGGCGGCGATGTGCCTGCGCAAGCTGGCCGCGAGGTCACGCACGCACGGCATCGCGCCGGCTGCGTCGCCCTGGTTCAGGAGGAGCAATATGCGCGCGAATTCCCGGTCCAGCCGGTCATGGGCGCGCGCCAGCAAGTCGAACATATCAGTCGGCGTCTCGTCCATAGCCGGCCATCCTAGTCGAGTGTGCGCCGCGCGCCAATGCCGGCGATTAGGCATTGCCGATCAAAAACTTGCGCCGGCCCTTGAAATCGCCGCCCAAGCCCCAACAAAGAAAAGGTCTAAATGGTATTGGGGACTGCCGATGCAGGACACGCACCAGAATTTACCGATGCCGACCGAGGCCGGCCAGACGCCGGAGGCCACTCCCGAGCAGGCCGCTGCGGATGCCGCCGGCGCGCCGGAAGTGATGCCGGGCATGGAGGAGTTGCTCAGACAGGCCGAACTGGCGGCGCAGGAGCATCACGACGCCTGGCTGCGCGCCAAAGCCGAAACCGACAACGTCCGCAAGCGCGCGCAGGCGGATATCGCCAACGCGCACAAATACGCGATCGAGAATTTTTCGAGCGAGCTGCTCGCGATCAGGGACAGCCTCGAGGCGGCGCTCGCCACCACTAACGCCACCACCGAAAACCTGAAGAGCGGCGTCGAGCTGACGCTGAAACAGCTGACTTCGGTGTTCGAGAAATTCAACCTGGCCGAAATCAACCCGCTCGGCCAGAAATTCGATCCGTACCGCCACCAGGCGATCAACGCGGTCGAGTCCGACGCCGAGCCCAATACCGTGATGCAGGTGTTCCAGAAAGGCTACCTGCTGAACGACCGCGTGATCCGCCCCGCCATGGTTGCGGTGGCAAAACCAAAAGCGCTTGAAAACGGATGAAAAACCCCAAGATTCAAAGGCAAGTGAACCGCCGGATTGCCGCAGGTTTTCTTGGCGGCCTCCGCGTCTTGGCGGCCAACAGTTTCAGTTTAGAGAGGTAGAACATGGCAAAGATCATTGGCATCGACCTGGGAACGACCAACTCGTGCGTGGCCATCATGGAGAACGGCCAGCCGAAGGTGATCGAGAATTCGGAAGGCGCGCGCACGACGCCGTCGATCGTCGCTTATGCCGACGACAACGAAATCCTGGTCGGCGCTCCGGCCAAGCGGCAGGCGGTCACCAACCCGAAGAACACGCTCTACGCGGTGAAACGCCTGATCGGCCGCCGCTTCGAGGAAAAGGAAGTCCAGAAGGACATCGACCTGATGCCATACAAGATCATCAAGGCCGACAACAACGACGCCTGGGTCGAGGTGCGCGGCAAGAAAATCGCGCCGCCCGAAGTCTCGGCGCAGGTGCTGATGAAAATGAAGAAGACCGCCGAGGACTACCTCGGCGAGCCGGTCACCGAAGCGGTGATCACGGTCCCCGCCTACTTCAACGATTCGCAACGCCAGGCGACCAAGGACGCCGGCCGCATCGCGGGTCTCGAAGTCAAGCGCATCATCAACGAGCCGACCGCGGCCGCGCTCGCCTTCGGCATGGACAAAAAGGAAGGCGACCGCAAGATCGCGGTCTATGACCTCGGCGGCGGCACGTTCGACATCTCGATCATCGAGATTGCGGCAATCGAGGGCGAACACCAGTTCGAGGTGCTGTCGACCAACGGCGACACCTTCCTCGGCGGCGAGGACTTCGACCAGCGCCTGATGGATTACCTGTGCGATGAGTTCAAGAAGGAACAGGGCATCGATCTCAGGAAGGACATGCTCGCGCTGCAGCGCCTGAAAGACGCCGCGGAGAAAGCCAAGATCGAGCTCTCGAGCTCGCAGCAGACCGAGGTCAACCTGCCCTACATCACGGCGGATGCAGCGGGGCCCAAGCACCTCGCGATCAAGATCACGCGCGCCAAGTTCGAAAGCCTGGTCGAGGACCTGATCGAGAAGACGATCAAGCCGTGCGAGCTCGCGGTCAAGGACGCCGGCGTCAAGCTCTCCGACATCTCCGATGTGATCCTGGTCGGCGGGCAGACGCGCATGCCGAAAGTGCAGGACAAGGTCAAGGAGTTCTTCGGCAAGGAGCCGCGCAAGGACGTCAACCCGGATGAAGCCGTGGCGGTCGGCGCCGGCATCCAGGGCGGCGTGCTGAAAGGCGACGTGAAGGACGTGCTGCTGCTCGACGTGACGCCGTTGTCGCTCGGCATCGAGACACTCGGCGGCGTGATGACCAAACTCATCCAGAAGAACACGACGATCCCGACCAAGGCGTCGCAGGTGTTCTCGACCGCCGAAGACAATCAGTCGGCGGTGACGATCCACGTGCTGCAGGGCGAACGCGACATGGCGTCCGGCAACAAGAGCCTCGGCCAGTTCAACCTGACCGACATCCCGACGGCGCCGCGCGGCATGCCGCAAATCGAAGTCACGTTCGACATCGACGCCAATGGCATCCTGCACGTATCGGCCAGGGACAAGGCGACCGGCAAGGAGAACAAGATCAAGATCCAGGCGAATTCGGGCCTCAACGAGAGCGAAATCCAGCGCATGGTGAAGGACGCCGAAGCGCACGCCGAGGAAGACAAGAAGGCGATCGAGCTCGTCACCGCGCGCAATCAGTGCGATGCACTGGTACATTCGGTGAAGAAGTCCCTGACCGAATACGGCGACAAGCTCGCCGCGGACGAGAAGGCCAAGATCGAAACCGCGCTGAAGGAAGCAGAAGAATCGCTGAAAAGCGACAACAAGGACGCGATCGAGGCCAAATCGCAGGCGCTCGCGACCGCCGCGCACAAGCTCGCCGAGAAGATGTATGCGCAGGAGCAGGCGGCGCAGCAGGCCGCGGGTGGCGAAGGCAAAGCGGATGCCGGCGGCGCGAAGAAGGAAGACGGCAACGTGGTCGATGCGGAGTTCGAAGAGGTGAAAGACAAGAAATAGGACCGAGGACCGAGGATCGAGGATCGAGGGTAAGGCGCGAGCCCTGCCCTCGGTCCTTTTTGCGGTTTACTCAATCCTCAATCCTGTATTCTCAATCCTGAATCATGGCTAAACGCGATTATTACGAAGTCCTCGGCGTCAACCGCGACGTATCCGAGGAAGACATCAAGAAGGCGTATCGCAAGCTCGCGATGAAACACCATCCGGACCGCAATCCGGAAAATCCGAAAGCCGAGGAGCGTTTCAAGGAAGCAAAAGAGGCGTACGAGGTCCTGTCGAACGCCAACAAGCGCGCGGCCTACGATCAGTACGGCCACGCCGGAGTCGATCCATCGGCCGCGGCCGGCGCCGGCGCAGCGGGCTTCGGCAACTTCGCCGATGCCTTCGGCGATATCTTCGGCGATATCTTCGGCGGCGGGCGGGGCCGCTCCAGCGTCTATCGCGGCGCCGATTTGCGCTACAACCTCGAAATCGCGCTCGAGGAAGCCGCGCGCGGCACCGAAACCAAAATCCGCATTCCGACGATGGAAGAATGCGCAACCTGCCACGGCAGCGGCGCCAAGCCCGGCACCCAGCCCACGGCGTGCCCGACCTGCGGCGGCCACGGCCAGGTGCGCATGCAGCAGGGATTCTTCTCCATCCAGCAGACGTGCCCGAAATGCCACGGCAGCGGCAAGATCGTGGTCTCGCCGTGCCCGACCTGCCGCGGCGCCGGCCGTCTCAAGCAGCACAAAACGCTGTCGGTCAAGATTCCTTCAGGCGTCGACGAAGGCGACCGCATCCGGCTCTCGGGTGAAGGCGAAGCCGGCGTCAACGGCGGCCCGGCGGGCGATCTGTATGTGGTGATCCACCTCACGCCGCACGCGGTGTTCCAGCGCGATCACAACGATCTGCACTGCGAAATGCCGATCAGCTTCTCCGTCGCGGCGCTCGGCGGCGAGATCGAGATCCCGACCCTCGACGGCTATGCCAAGATCAAGGTCCCGGCCGAGACGCAAACGGGCAAGGTGTTCCGGTTGCGCGGCAAAGGCATCAAGGGCGTGCGCTCGTCGTCAACCGGCGATCTGATGTGCCACGTCGTGGTGGAGACCCCGGTGAATCTGACGCCGCGCCAGCGCGAACTGCTGGCCGAACTCGAAGCGATCAACGTCAAGGACGAGGGACGCCACAATCCGCGCGCCAAGTCGTGGATGGATAAAGTGAAGGAATTTTTCGCCGAGTAGGCGAAAATTCAGCGTTGCATCGATCGAAGATTGTGCATGGCGAGCGAACCACGCACGGCCGTTTACCCTTCGCTGCGTCAGAGCCCGCCCCGGACTTGATCCGGCGATGAACGGCCTGCGTGCCCGTCATTGCGGTGCAATGCGACCGGCGCTGCGCGCGGCGCGATGAATTTTGTGCTGCGCATCGAAATGCGTTTGATCAGTTCCGGCCAGATGGTCGAGGCATCGGCCGCAAAAACCGTATCCGCGTCGGCCTGAATCACGTACCAGCCGCCGCGCAGGATCTCGGCCTGCAGCTGTCCCGGCGCCCAGCCGGAATAACCGGCGTAGGCGCGCAGCGCCTCCACCTTGATCTCGCCGCGCACCATCTGTTCGAGCAAATCGCGGTCACCGCTCAGGTACACGTCGGCCAGCACCTGCAGGCTGCGCTCGGGCCGCTCCGGAACGCGCACCAGAAACAGCAACTGGTTGCGCCCAACCGGTCCACCGCCGTAGATCTGGTCGAACGGTTCCGGTACACGGCCGACATCGGGCATGACTTCGCTCAGGCGGGCGGCGATCGGCCGGTTCACGATCACGCCGATTGGTCCGCCGCCGACTTCGGGTTGCGTGATCAGCACCACCGTTTC
>JAHFRL010000046.1:3100-31573 GCA_023266235.1 Betaproteobacteria bacterium | reverse complement strand
CACCGCCATTTCGAGATGCCGCACCTGCGGATCGGCGAACATTTCGTCGATTTTGTAGATCGGCCCTGCCGCCACGCCGCCTTGCTCGAAAATCCCGAGCCATTCCCCCGAGGTGCGCGTGCCTGTGACCGCGGAAATATCGCGATTGCACGCGGCGCGGTTCCGCGAGCGCAGCTCGCCGGTTGCGTACTCGGGCTTCGCGATCAGCTGCCCGGCGCCGAGCGCGCGGCACAGCCGCTCCCACATCGCCTGCTCGCCGGCTGCGATGTTGATATGACCGTCGCGCGTCGGAAATACGCCGGTCGGAATCGAGGTCGGATGGTCGTTGCCGGTCTGCCCCGGAACTTCCTTCGACACCAGCCAGCGCGCGGCCTGGAAATCGAGCAGTGCGATCATCGCCTGCAGCAGCGAGACCCGCACCCACTGCCCTGCGCCGGAAGTTTCGCGCTCGAGCAGCGCGGTGAGTATGCCGAGCGCGCAGTAGAGGCCGGCGGCCGTGTCCGCGACCGCGATGCCGGCGCGCATCGGTCCGCGCCCGGGCTCGCCGGTGATCGACATGAAGCCGCCCATGCCCTGCGCGATCTGGTCGAAACCGGCGCGCTTCGCGTACGGGCCGTCCTCGCCGAAACCCGAAATGCTCGCGTAGACGAGGCGCGGATTGGTGGTCCTGAGCGTCGCGTAGTCGATGCCGAGCCGGAATTTCACGTCGGGCCTGAAGTTTTCCGCCACGACGTCCGCACGGTCGGCGAGCTGGCGGAAGATCGCGAGGCCGGCGGGGTCCTTCAGGTTGAGCGTCAGCGAGCGCTTGTTGCGTTGCAGGTTCTGAAAATCCGGCCCATGCCGCGCCCCGCCCCAGCCGTCGGACAAATGCAGCGCCGGCGGCGACTCGATCCTGATCACGTCGGCGCCCCAGTCCGCGAGCTGGCGCACCGCGGTCGGACCGGAGCGCACGCGCGTCAGATCGACGACCCGGTAACGCGCAAGCGGCCCGCGACGTGCAGGATTGGTATCCCTGTTGGTGTTTCCGCCAGTCATGCTGTGCATGCTGTTTGGATAACTCCTTTCCGCTCGACCGGGGAAGGAATCTCGACGCCTTACTCCGCCTTCCCGGACCCCGATCCGCGCATTTCCCACGGGCAAGTTACACTGACCTGTTTTATTCTGCCAAAGTTATCGGGACTTGGCGAGGTCCGGCCCGTGGGGGACAACGCGGCGGGCGGTGATGAGCGCACATTGCGCGCGTCCGCGTTTGCTCTTTATCTTTCGGCCTCGCGCCATACTTTAGGCAGCATGCCGTAGTTGCGCGCGCGCATGGCCGGCAAACCAACCCATCAGTTGATGCTATTATGTATTCGGCATCCAACATGGTGCCGCGCGCGGGGGAGACTCGCCGAGCCGATCCCGGCCGCGATAAAAATACCACGAATTTTCGGACATTCTTCCCGGAGGGGATCATGGCAAGGGTAAAGCTTTCGTCGGTCCTGTGCGCGGTCGTCCCGGTTGTCCTCTCGGCGCTGTCGGCTCCAGCGCCCGCCCAGACCGAGCCGCTGCGGGTCGGCTTTCTCACCGTGAGAACCGGCCCGCTTGCCGCGGGCGGCAAGCAGATGGAAGACGGCATCAACCTGCTGCTCAAGGAGAGGAGCAACCTGTTCGCGGGCCGCAAGGTTGAAATCTTTTTCGCCGACACCGCCGGCCAGCCCGCGCAGGCCAAATCCAAGACCCAGGAACTCGTCGAGCGCGACAAGGTGCATGTCATCATCGGGCCGCTCGCGACGTTCGAGGCGCTCGCGATCGACGACTACATGCTGCAGTCGAAAGTGCCGCTGATTACGCCGACCTCGGCGGCGCAGAACGATCTCGCGCAGCAGAAAAAGAGCGACTACGTGATCCACGTCTACGGCACCGCCGCGCAACCCATGCACGCGCTCGGCAATTATGCGGCGAAGAAGCTCGGCTACAAAAGAATCGCCATGATCGCCGACGACTTCACCTACGGGCATGAGGGCGCGGCGGGCTTTCACCGCGTCTTCGAGGACAACGGCGGCCGCATCGTGCAGAAGCTCTGGCCGGCGCTCAATGCCCCCGACTACGGCTCCTTCGTCGGCCAGCTCAAGACCAACGTGGACGGGATCTATGCCGGCTTTGCCGGGAGCAATCCGCTGCGCTTCCTGCGCGCCTACAAGGAATACGGCCTCAAAATGCCGGTGTTCGGCAACCCGACCTGCGTCGACGAGGGCGTCCTCAGGAACATGGGCGACGAGGCGCTCGGCGTGTACTCGGCGAGCTGGTACGCGACCGACCGTGACGCGCCGGATAACAAGCGCTTCGTCGAGGCCATCCAGCGCGAGTTCAAGGTGACCCCGGGCTTTTACACGGCGGGCACGTATACGGCGGGATTGTGGCTCGAAGAGGCAATGATGATGATCAAGGGCCGCTTCGAGGACAAGGCCGAGTTCGTCAAGGCCCTGCACAATGTGCGACTGAATCACGGGCCGATGGGGCCGATCAAGCTCGATGATTACGGCAAGCCGGTCCTGAATATCTACATCCGCAAGGTCGAGAGGAAGAACGGCCAGCTCGTGAACACCACCGTCGATACCGTGCGCGAGGTCACCCAGTTCTGGACCTACGATCCAAAACAGTTCATCGCGGGCCCGCAATACGGACGCGAAGTGCCGGCCGCGAAGTTTCTCGAATAACGCCGGGCAACCCTTCCCCCGCCCGCGGGGGAAGGCTGCAATGGGAGCGAGAAGTTTTCGCGTCACCCTTCACCCTTCACTGATTTTCTTGTGCCCATCATCACCGTCAACGGCGCCGGCGTCGACTATGCGCAAACCGGCACGGGCCGCGACCTCGTGCTGCTGCATTCGCTGCTCGCCGACCGCTCCGCATTCGACCGCGTCGTCCCGGCGTTCGCGAAGCAACACAAGGTAACGCTGGTCAACCTGCCGGGGTATGGCGCATCAACAGCGTCCGGTGCGAGTGTCGAAGACTACGCAGACCACATCACGGAATTGCTGCGCGCGCTGAAGCTGCCCGGGGAAACCGCCGTGCTCGGCAACGGCCTCGGCGGCTTCATCGCGGTCGCGCTCGCCATCCGGCATGGCGATTCATTCGGCCGGCTGATCGTCGCCGATTCGTTGGCTGGATTTCCGCCGGCGGGCAAGGAACCGCTGCGCTTGATGGCCGGGCGCGTGCGCGAGCACGGGATGAGCGCGGTGCTCGACGCCGCGATCAACCGCATGTTCCCGCCGGCGTTCGTCGCCGCGAACCCCGACATCGTCGCGGAACGCAAAGCAGCGCTGGCGAAAGCCGATCCGGAGTGCTTCGCCCGCGCGTGCGCGGCCCTCGCGCAAGTCGACCTCGCGCCGCTGCTTGCCGGCATCCGCAAGCCGACGCTGGTGATGGCCGGCGCGCTCGACGCCGCAACACCCGCGCCGCTCGCGCGCGAGCTTGCGAATGGAATCCCGGGCGCAAAATTCCTGGAGATCGCCGACTGCGGGCATTGCCCGCAACTCGAAAAGCCTGAAGTTTTTGTGCAGGCCGTTGAAGAATTTCTGCATTGACTCCCCAAGCCCGACTCGATCGGCATCGTTCAGAAATATGTCTTCGCGCGGCCTCTCGCCTCTCGGGGAAGCTCCTCCCTCCCGGCCTCGTTTCTCACACTCGATTGCTGAGAATCAACGCGCGCAGCCATCAGGGCGCCGTGTTCCGTGAAGGCCATTGGCAACGTCGGGGAAAACTTCAACCGGGCGAGGTGGTCACAATTTGTGACCACTTCCAATTTCTCCCTGGCGGTCAGCAAAAACGCAAAGTCGGCGAAGGATGAAAGATGAAGGAAATGCGGAATGATGAATGCTGAATGGGCAATTCTCAGCGCCCCCTGAACTGCGGTTTGCGCTTCCCGGCGAACGCCTTGCGGCCCTCGCTGTAATCCTCGCTGCGGAAGCACGCGTCGATCAGCGCCTGCGCGCGCGCGAGGTCGCGTGCGGCCGGGTCCTTTTCGTACTCGAGGAACGCGCGCTTGATCGCGGCGAGCGTGAGCGGCGCGTTGTCGGCGAGCGTTTGCGCGTACGCCGTGGCCTCGCTTTCGAGCGTCGCGGCCGCCACCACGCGGTGCACGAGCCCGAGCCGCAGCGCTTCCTCGGCGCCGACGCGGCGCCCTGACAAAAACAGGTCGCGCGCGCGCATCAGCCCCATCACGCGGCCGAAGCGCAGGATGCCTTCGTGGCCGTAGCCGAGGCCGAGCCTGCCCGCGGGCACCGCGAAAGTCGCGGTGCCCGCGCAGAAGCGCACGTCGCAGCTCGCTGCGAAATCGAGCCCGCCGCCGATGCAGTAGCCGTGGATCATCGCGAGCGTCGGTTTCGCGCACTCGTAGACCGCGTTGTACGCGCGCTCGTTGACTTCGTTGTAGCGACGATTCTGCTGCGGGTCGGAACGCGTGTCCTCGAAACCCGCGATGTCCGAGCCGGCGGCGAACGCCTTTTCGCCGGCGCCGGTGACGACCACCACGCGGATCGCGGAGTCGCTCGCGAAGTCGCGCATGATTTCCGGCACGGCTTCGGCCATCGCCATGGAGATCGCGTTGTGCTTGGCGGGATTGCTGAAAATCATCCAGCCGACCGCACCGTCCCTGCGCGCGACGATGCGTCCGGATGGCGGCGGCGCGGCGCTCACTTGCCGAGGTCGACGATGAGGTTGCCGGCGCGGTCGACGTGGGCGCGCGCGCGCGGCGGCACGATCAGCGTCGAGGACGCCTCCTCGACGATCGCCGGTCCCCGGATGCCGGCGCCGACGGGCAACGCGTAGCGGTCATAGACCGGCATCCCGGCATACTTGCCGCGGCCGGCGAGCCACGCCTTGCGTTTGCCTTTGAGCGCCTTCGCCGCCGTGCCCTTGCCACCCGCGACCTTCAGTGTCGCGCGCCCGAGCGGCGCGGTGAGCGCAACGCGGATATTGATGATCTCGATATCGCCGGCCGGCGGCACCTGCTGGAAAATGCGCCGGTACTCGTGCAGAAACGCCTGCCGGATCGCAGCGAGCGACCTGGGCGCGTACGGTCCGCGCGGCAATGGCGTCACCAGCTCGAAGCCCTGGCCGACGAAACGCAGGTCGGCGGCGCGCTCCGCCACGACCCTGGATTTGCCGATCAGGGTGGCGTCGATCACGCTGCGCGCGTCGTGCTCGAGAGCGCGGAATGCGCGCTCGAACGCGCTCCAGTCGAGCGCGCCCAGGCGCCGCGCGAGCGTCGCGACGCGGTCGACGCGCGCCGGCGCCATCAGCAAGCCGAGTGCCGACGCGACACCCGCGCTCGGCGGGCAGATCACTTTGGCGATGCCGAGCCGCTTCGCAACCTCGCACGCATGCAGCGGCCCGCCGCCGCCGGTCGCGAGCAGCGCAAACTCGCTCGCATGGCGGCCGCGTTCCGCGACGTGCACGCGCGCCGCGGCCGCCATGTTTTCGTTCACGACCGAGTGTATGCCCCACGCCACGTTAGCGACGGACAAGCCGGATTTTTCCGCGAGCGGCTTGATCGCCGCTTCGGCCCGGGCGCGATCGATGCTCATGGTGCCGCCGGCGAAGGTCGACGGGTCGAGAAAGCCCAGCACCAGGTTGGCGTCGGTGACCGTCGCATGCGTGCCGCCGCGGCCGTAGCACGCCGGCCCGGGCGCCGCGCCCGCGCTGCGCGGCCCGACCTTGAGCAATCCCAGCGCGTCGATCTCGGCGATCGAGCCGCCGCCGGCACCGATTTCGATCAACTCGATGGTCGAGATGTTGATCGGCAGGCCGCTGCCCTCGGCAAAGCGCTTGGCGCGGCTCGCTTCGAACTGATACGCGATCAGCGGCGCGCCGTCCTCGACCATCGCGAGCTTGGCGGTGGTGCCGCCCATGTCGAATGCCAGCACGTCGTCAACGTGGGAGCGGCGCCCGAAGAGCGCGCCGGCCAGCGCGCCCGCCGCGGGTCCCGATTCGAGCAGCTGGACCGGCACGCGTTTCGCTTCGGCGATGTGGGTGAGCCCGCCGTTGGACAACATCATGAAAAGCGGCGCCTTGATGCCGAGCCTCGCGGTCTCGGCCGCAAGCTGGGCAAGATAACTTTCAGCGAGCGGCTTGATGTAGGCGTTGACCGCCGTTGTGGACATGCGCTCGTACTCGCGAATCTGCGGCGCGATATCCGACGACAGCGAGACAAATAACCGCGGAAACTTCCGCGCGATCAGGTCACGCGCCCGCCGCTCGTGCACGGGGTTCGCGTAGGCGTGCAAAAACGCGATGGCGAGCGACTCCACGTCCTGTTCCACGAGCTCGCGCGCGCGCGCGAGCAGCGCCGCTTCGTCGAGCGGTTGCTCGACCGTGCCGTCGGCGCTGATTCGCTCGGGCACTTCGAGCCGCAGCCGCCGCCTCACGATCGGCTCGGGCAGCTCGATGAAAAGATCGTAGAGCTCGTACTTGTGCTCGCGCCGCATTTCGAGCGTATCGCGAAACCCTGCGGTGGTGATGAGGCCAGTCGACGCGCCCTTGCGCTCGATCAACGCGTTGCTGAAGAGCGTTGTGGCATGCACCATGCGCGTCACGTCGCGGCAGGCGAGGCGCTCGGCGTCGAACAGCCGGCGGATGCCGCTCACCACGCCGCGGTGCGGCGCATCCGGCGTGGTGAGTTCCTTGTGGCTGTAGGAAACCGCGCCGCTCTGGTCGTAGACCACGATGTCCGTGAAAGTGCCGCCGATATCGATGCCTAATGCGTATTCCGCCATGCTCCGTCTTTCCTGATGCGTGTCGTTGCGCCCGGGCCGGGCGGTCGAGCGCGGGGCTAACCCGCGATGTAGCCGTCGCTGCGATCGGCCACGATACGCTCCGGCGCGCGCTTGTCAGGCCGGCCGAAACCGCCGCCGGCCGGCGAGCGCATCAGCACCGTGCCGCCGGGATCGACGATGTGCTGCGACTTGGGATCGACGCGCTTGCCATCGATGATCAGCTCGCCGCACGCGCCCGCCTCGCCGCCGGCAGCCCCCGCCGGCGCGGTTTCCGGGCGCGTGCGCTCGGCGAGAAACGCGACGGTGACCGGTCCCGGCGCGCGGCTTTCGAACAGCACTTCCTGCCCGTTGCCGCCGCGGAATTCGCCGGCGCCGCCGGTGCCGACGCGGAAGCGGCGATAGTGCACTTTCAGCGGCACCAGCTGTTCGATCATCTCCACCGGCGTCGAGGACACATTGCTCGGCCACGACAGCACGTGCGCGCCGTCGCGTCCGTTCGCGGCGCCATAGCCGCCGTTGGTGAAGAACATGTTGGCGAAGGGCGATCCGTCCTCGCGATGCCCCGTCGCATTAATGCACCACAGCGGCGAGCCGACGGTGGCGATCACCCGCTCGGGCAGCGCCTTCGAGAGCGCCTGGATCACCATCATCGGGAAAAAATGCCCGATCAGCGCGCGCGCGCCGCCGGCGGCAGGCGGCTTCGAATTGGCGATCGAGCCCGGCGGCGCCTTGATCCTGATCGGCCGCAGCACGCCTTCGTTGTTCGGAATGTGCGGCGCGAGCACCGCCTTTACGCCAAACGACGTATACGCGATGGTGTAGGCCATGCACACGTTGATCGCGCGCATAACCTGCGGCGCGGTGCCTGCGAAATCGATTTCGATCGCGTCGTCCTTTACCGTCAGCGCCATCTCGAGCTTGATCGGCTCGGCGATGCCGTCGCTGAGCGCGGTCTGGCGATAGACTCCGTTCGGCACCTTGCGGATCGCCGCGCGCATCGCCTGCTCCGAGCGCGCGTGAATTTCGCGCCCGAGCTCGGCGAGCGATTTGAGTTTTTGTTCCCTGAGCAGCGCCATCACGCGATGCTCCATCAGCGTCAGCGCGGTGAACTGCGCGTAAAGATCGCCCATCACCTGGTCCGGCACGCGCACGTTCTTGCGCAGGATGCGCTCGAACGCCGGATCGATTTTCCCGGCGTGCAATGCCTTCATGATCGGGATCTGCAGGCCTTCCTCGTAGACGTCGCGCGCATCCGGCGAGCGGATCCTGCCGCCGATGTCGGGCGAGTGCGCGACCGAACCCGCGAATCCGGCCAGTTTGCCGCGGTGAAAAATCGGCTTGGCGACGGTGATGTCGGGCAGGTGGCCGGTGCCGAGCCAGATATCGTTGGTGATCAGGATGTCGCCCGGCTTGAGCTGAGCGGGCGGATATTCCCTGAGGAAATGCGTGATGGTGCGCGGCACCGTGCCGATGAACGACGGGATGCTGTCGGTCGCCTGCGCGAGCGACCAACCGTGCGCATCGGTCAGCACGCACGCGAAGTCGTTCGACTCGCGCACCACGGTGGAGAACGAAGTGCGCACCAGCGCCGCCGCGGCCTCGTCCGTGATCGAGATCAGCCGCGTCCACAGCATTTCGAGCGTGACCGCGTTAAAGCTCGAGCTGCTCATGAACACACCATTCGAAATCCGCTTTGTGTTTTGACAACGATCTGACCGGACGTGTCTGCAATTGCGCCACCGGTTGATAGCGTCGAGTATAATGATTATGTCGAGCGTGGCGCAAGATGCGCTCGCAGCGCGAGGCAAGCGGGCCTTGATCCCGCACCGCCATTGCAATCGTCACGGGTGATAAGGCACGCCTCAGGTTTCTGACCGGTCGCGCCCTGATCGGGATGCGCGCTTCAATCACGATGCGCGACGCACGAAGGAGTGACAAACATGCGTAACGTGCTCTGTGCGGCAACTGTCGTAGCGGCATCCTGCGTGGCCGCCGCGGCACAGGCGGCGCAAAGGCTGGATTATCCGGCGCGTCCGGTCAGGCTTATCGTGCCGTTCGCAACCGGCGGGAGCGTGGACATTTCCTCGCGCATCCTCGCGGGGCCGCTGACCGAAATCCTCGGGCAGCAGATCGTGGTCGACAATCGTGCCGGCGCGAGCGGCAGCATCGGCGCCAACATGGTCGCCAAGGCGGCGCCCGACGGCTACACTTTGCTCGCGGGGTCCAGCGGTTCGGTCACGGCAAACCGGGCGATCTATTCCAGGCTGCCTTACGATTCACTGCGCGATTTCGCGCCGATCAGCATGATCAACGTGACGCCCATGGTCGTCGTCACGTATCCCGGCTTGCCGGTGACTTCGATCCGGGACCTGGTCGAGCTGGCGCGCTCGCAGCCAGGCAAAATCACCGTGGGTTCGGCCGGGATTGGCAGCTCGAATCATCTCGCGCTGGAACTCTTTCAGAGTATGGCAGGCGTCAAACTTCTGCACGTGCCTTATAAAGGAACCGGCGCGGTCTACACCGATCTGATCGGGGGACAGGTGCAAGCGATGTTCGACCAGATCGCTTCTTCGATCGGCCATATCCAGGGCGGTAAACTGCGCGCGCTGGGCGTGACGAGCCTGCATCGCTCGACCGTCCTGCCCAGCATTCCGACTCTCGATGAAAGCGGAATCAAGGGTTATGAGGCGGCGTCGTTTACCGGGGTGTTGGCCCCGGCGGGCACGCCGCAGCCGGTACTCGATCGCCTGCATGCGGCCGTCGTCAAGGCGGCGCGGATGCCGGCCGTGACGGAGCGCTTCAAAGAGCTCGCGGCGGACCCGAAAACCACGACGCCGCAGGAGTTCGCGCAGTTCATGCGCAACGACATTGCCAAGTGGCAGAAGGTCGCGCAGATGGCCAACATCAAGCTCGATTGAGCCGCTCCTCATGGACAATAACGTCAGGCGCATCGGCATCCTCGCGCCGCCCGGGAATGTCGCCATGGAGCGCGAGCTGCCGCGCTATTTGCCGCCGGGCATCGTGACGAGTCATAACCGTTTGTCGCGGCCGACGCCCGAGGTCACCCGGGAATCGCTGATCGCGATGATCGCCTCGCTGGAACAAGCCTCGCGCGACCTCGCCATGGCCTGGCCCAGACCCGAAGTCATCATTTACGGCTGCACGAGCGGCAGTTTTGTCAGCGGCCCCGGACGCGAGGACGAGCTTGCCGCCCGGATCACGCAGTACACCGATATTCCAGCCTACACGACTTCCAGCGCGGTCATCATGGCGCTCAAAGCGCTCGGCGCCCGCCTGGTCTATCTGGTCACGCCGTACATCGACGAGGTGAACGCGCACGAAATTGCGTTCCTTGAACACCGGGGTTTCAAGGTCGACGCGTGCGCATCGTTTGACTGCCTGGATACGCGCGATATTGCGAAGATCGCGTCGGAACAGGTGGCCCGGCTCGTGCTCGCGCAGGCCGCGACCGCGCGCGGCAGCGACGCGGTATTTATCAGCTGCACCAACCTGCTGACGATGGACCAGATCGATCTGCTCGAGCGCGAACTCGGTGTGCCGGTCGTATCTTCGAACCAATGCTCGCTGTGGGTCGCGTTGCGCCACATGGGCGTAGACGCGAACGCGACCGGTCCCGGCCGCTTGTTCAAGCTCGGGCGAGCGCACAGTCAGGGCTTGGCTGCCTAGCCCGGATCAGGGCCTGCAGGCGGTTTGCGCGGCGCCAGGAGCGCGTTACGGATGCGGGGCAATATTGGACAATAGCCAACGTCGGATCGGGGTGTTGCTGCCCCCGGGCAATGTGAGCGTGGAGCGCGAGTTTTCCCGTTTTGCGCCGGATAACGTCGCGCTCAACTACAACCGGCTGTCACGCCCGTTCTCGATTTCCACCAAGAGCTCGCTGCTCTCGATGGTGCCCTCGCTCGAACGCGCGGCGCGCGACCTCGCGCAGGCTCATCCCGAGGTGATTCTGTTCGCGTGCACGAGCGGGAGCTTTCTCGAGGGCCGCGGCAAGGAAGACGAGCTTGCCCGGCGCATCCGGGAGTACACCGGCATCCCGGCAATTACGACGTCGATGGCGGTGGTGGCTGCATTAAGCGCGCTGCGATTGAAGCGCATTTACATGATCACGCCGTATCCTGACGACATCAACGACGAGGAAGTTCAATTCCTCGCGCACTATGGCGTGGAAGTGACGGGCTATGACTCTTTCCGCTGTGAGGTCACCGAGCTCACGGCGGCGGTATCCTCCGCGGCGGTGGCGGAACTCGCGCGCAAGCACCGCCGTGAAATCACGCAGTGCGACGGTCTTTTCATCAGCTGCACGCAGCTTCTTACGATGGATCAGATCGAGCCCATTGAAAGCGAGCTCGACCGCAGCGTCGTGACTTCGAACCAGGCCACGCTGCTGGCCGCGCTCAAATTTCTCGGGGTGCGCACGCAAGGCCTGCGCGCGGGGCGCTTATTCGAATTGCCGGCGGAAGAAAAAGTCGCGGCCGTCACGCATGCGACTGGCGTGAGCTAGCGCGGGTCACGCGCATTCGCAGCGGGCGTTGAGCGCACGCCGCGGGCTCCATTGCGGCGATGCTAGTCGGCGCGGATGCCGGCGGTTTTGATCACCCGGGTCCATACCGCGGTTTCGGCCGCGTTGCGTTTGACCGCGGCTTCCGGCGATCCGCCGAGCGGCGTGATGCCAAGCTCGTTCCAGCGCGGCGCCAGGTCAGGGTGCCTCACGATGTTGTCGATATCCGCGTTGAGCTTGCGCACGATGTCCATCGGCACTTTGCTTGCCGTCGAAATCGTGTAATACGGAACCGCCTCGTAGCCGGGTACGCCGCTCTCCGAGATCGGCGGGACCTCGGGGAGGCTCGCCATGCGTTGCCGGCTGGTGACGCCCAGCGCGCGGATTTTTCGGGCCTTGACGTGCGGGAGCGCAGTCGAGACATTTTCGAACATCAGATGGATCTGCCCGCCGATCAGGTCCGTCATCGCGGGGCCGCTGCCTTTGTACGGGATATGCGTCAGATTCACTTTGGCGACCATCTTGAACAATTCAGCCGCCATGTGCGTCGCCGAGCCGGGACCCGCCGATCCGTAGTTGAGGTCGCCGGGCCGCGCCCGGGCGAGCGCCAGAAACTCTTTGACCGATCTGACCGGAAGCGATGGGTGCACCACCAGCACGCCCTGCGACTCGGCGAGCAAAACCACCGGCTGGAGGTCCCTCGCGGGATCGTACGACAGCTTCGAGTACATGGCGTAGGCGGCGTTATGCGCAATGGTAGCGAGGACTATCGTATAGCCGTCGGGTGCGGATTTTGCCGCAATGTCCCCGCCGACATGACCGCCCGACCCGGGGCGGTTGTCGATGATGATCTGCTGGTTGTAGAGGGGCCCGAGGCGCTGGGCCACGATGCGGCTCAGCAGATCCGCGACGCCACCGGGCGCATACGGCACGATGAGCCGGATTGGCTTGTTCGGATACGCCGCGGGCTGCGCGCCGCAATTGCAGGCAAAACCGAGCGCAATAGCCGCGCCCAGCCACTTGATCGTCGTCTTCATCGCGGCCTTTCTCGAAGTCTCACTCGGGTTTGATGCCGGCGTTCTTGACCACTGCCGCCCAGCGCGTGAGTTCTTCGGCAATGAGCTTGCGAAACGCGTCCTGCGCCATCGGCGCAGGTTCGAGCGCGCCGGACGCCAAACGCTCCTTCACGTCAGGCATCGCAATGACGCGCAGCAATGCGGCATGCAGCTTGTCGAGCACGGGCTTGGGCGTGCCGCCAATGCTCGCAATCCCGAACCAATTGACAACAACGACATCCTTCACGCCCTGCTCGCCGAAGGTCGGCACATCGGGCAGCGCCGCAATGCGCTTCCCGGTCGCGACCGCGAGCGCCTTGATGCGCCCCGATCTGATCAGCCCCATCGCCGGCGGCGCGCTTGTAAACGTCGTCTGGATCTGACCGGCGATGACGTCGGACAACGCGAGCCCAACGCCTTTATAAGGTATGTGCGTGAGCTTGACGCCCGCGCGCAGTTGAAAAAATTCGCCCGTCAGGTGGCTGCCGCTGCCATTGCCGCCCGAGCCGAAATTGATCTTGCCCGGCTGCGCTTTCGCCGCGTTGATCACGTCACGCACGCTTTGATAAGGGGAACCCGGTTGCGCCGCCAGCAGATAAGGCGTGTCGGCCACATCGGTGATCGGCGCGAAATCCTTAAGCGCATCGTACTTGGCGTTCTTGTAGTACGACACGTTGATCGTCAGCGACGAGTCGGCCAGCAACAAGGTGTAACCATCGGCGGGCGCGCGCGCGGCAAGTTCGGTACCGATCAGGCCTGCCGCGCCGGCGCGATTGTCGACGACCACGTTCTCGCCGATGACTTCGGGCAGTTTCAACGCGACGATGCGCGCCACGAAATCGGTCCCGCCGCCCGGCGGATAAGGCACGATCAAGCGGATCGGTTTCGTCGGATAGGTTTGCGCCAATGCGGATGCGCAAAGCGTCGCTCCCGCCAGCATCGCCACCGCGGCGCTGTAACAATACTTTCGTTTAGTCATGCTGCATCTCCGCGAAAAAACGGTTGCTCAATCGCCGCGGATGCCGGCGGCCTTGATCACCTTGTTCCATTTTTCGCGCTCGGTGACGAAGAATTTCTCGGCGTCCGCCGGCGTGCCGCCGAGCGGCACCACGCCCATCTCGACCCAGCGCTGCTGCATCTCCGGCGCCTTGAGGAACGCGTTCATGTCGGCGTTCAGCTTGCGGATGATGTCGGCCGGCACCTTGGCGGGCGCGGCGATCGTGAACCACGCCGTCGCCTCATAGTCGGGCACGCCGGCCTCGGCGATCGTGACGAGGTCCGGCATGCTCGGGCTGCGCGCCTTGCTGGTGACGCCGAGCGCGCGCACCTTGCCGGCCTTGATCTGCGCGATCGCGGTCGGCAGGTTCTCGAACATCAGCTCGATCTGCCCGCCCATCAGGTCCTGCAGCGCCTGCGCGCTGCCCTTGTACGGGATGTGCGTGAGGTTGGTGCCCGCCACGAGCTTGAACCACTCGCCCACCATGTGCGTCGACGAGCCGCTGCCCGCGGAGCCGAAGTTGAGCCGGCCGGGATTTTTCTTCGCGAGCGCGACGAACTCCCGCACGTTCATCGCCGGCACCGACGGATGCACGATCAGCACGCACGGCACGTCGGCATACATGGCGACCGGCTGCAGGTCGCGCGCCGGATCGTAGTTGAGCTTCGAGTAGATCATGTACGCGGCGTGGATGCCGATGGTGCCGAACACGATGGTGTAGCCGTCGGGCGCGGCGCGCGCGGCGGCCTCGGCGCCAACGTGCCCGCCCGAGCCGGGGCGGTTCTCGACGACCACCTGCTGGCCGTACTGCTGCGCCAGCCGCTGCCCGAGTATGCGCGACAGCACGTCGGCCGAGCCGCCGGCCACGAATGGCACGATGATGCGCATCGGCTTGCTCGGGAACTGCTGCGCGGGCGCCGGCGCTGCAGCGAGCGCGGCGAGCAGCGCAATGAAGTAACGCATGGTCCTGCCTCCCTGCGAAAAAGTAATTATGGGTTATTCGGTCTGGATGTTCGCGTCTTTGACGACCTGCGCCCAGCGCTTCAATTCCAGCGCGATCAACTGGCGGAACTGAGCGGGCGACGGCGTCAGCGGCTCGAGCGCGGCGCTCGCGAGCCGGTCGCGCACCTCCGGCAGCGCGATCGCGCGCCCCACTTCGTCATACAGCCGCCTGACGACCGCCTGCGGCGTGCCGGCGGGCGCGGTGACGCCGTACCAGTTGGTGACCACGATGTCGGTGAAGCCGAGCTCGACGAACGTCGGCACCTCGGGCAGCGTCGCGCTGCGTTTCGGCGAGGCGACCACCAGCGCCTTCAGGCGGCCGGCCTTGATGAACGGCACCGCGCCGGGCGCGGTCGCGAACGTCGCTTGGATCTGTCCCGCCACCACGTCGGCGGTCGAGGGCCCGGAGCCCTTGTACGGAATGTGATTGAGGTTGACGCCGGCTTTGAGCTTGAAGAGCTCGCCCGTCAGGTGGCTGCCGCTGCCGTTGCCCGCGGAGCCGACATTGAGCTTGCCCGGTTGCGCCTTGGCGAGCGCGATGAAGTCCTTGAGCGTCGCGGCCGGCACGGACGGATGCACGACCAGCAGGTACGGCGTGTCGGCGACCAGCGCCACGGGCACGAAATTCTTCTGCGCGTCGTAGCGCACCTGCTTCGTGTAGTACGAGCTGTTGATGGTGAACGACGAGTCGGCGAGCAGCAGCGTGTAACCGTCGGCGGGCGCATTCGCGGCGAGCTCGGCGCCGAGCATGCCGGCGGCGCCCGGACGATTGTCGACGACGATCGCCTGGCCGAGGGTATCGGTCATCTTCTGGCCGACGATGCGAGCGACGATGTCCGAGCCGCCGCCTGGCGCGTAGGGAACAATCATCCGAATCGGCTTGGTCGGATAACCGTCGGCGGCGATGGCCGGTGCGCAATACGTGCCGGCGACGATGGTTACGGCGAACGCGTAATGCCACTGGGTTGGGCGCATGGGTTGTCTCGTCAGCATGATCAGTGGAAAGAACGGCGCGCCGGACCCCGGCTCACGCATAACTCTACCTTGACGCGGAAGGCGGCGCCAATGACTTTCGGCGGCGCGACCGGCCAGGACTTGACACACCCTTTACAATGAGGGGGATCAGGTGAGCGGGTGATTCGGCGATCGAGTGGTTCAATCGTTCAGTCATTCAATTACTTAATCACTCGGTTGCTTAATCACTCAATCACTCGTCCTTTGAAACCCCGCGAAAATCTGCCTGTCAGCGACGACGCCATCGTAATAATCGGCGCGCGCCAGAACAACCTCAAGAATCTCACGCTCGCGCTGCCGTTGAACGAGCTGATCGTCGTCACCGGCGTGTCGGGGTCGGGCAAATCGTCGCTGGTGTTCGACACGCTCTACGCCGAAGGCCAGCGGCGCTACGTCGAGACGTTCTCGCCGTACGCGCGGCAGTTCCTCGACCGCATGGACAAGCCGCAGGTCGACGCGATCCACGGCATCCCGCCCGCGATCGCGATCGACCAGACCAACCCGGTGCGCACCTCGCGCTCGACCGTCGGCACCATGACGGAGTTGAACGATCACCTGAAGCTGCTGTTCGCGCGCGCCGCCCGGCTCTACTGCCGCGGCTGCGGGCGGCAGGTCACGCGCGACACGCCGGACACCATCTGCGCCGCGCTCACCGCTCTCGCCCAGGCCGCCGGCGATCCGCGCCTGATCGTCACCTTCCCGGTCACGGTGCCGAAGAACTTTTCCGAGAAGGAAGTGCTGCAGCTGCTCGAGGCACAAGGCTACTCGCGCATCCACCGGAAAAGCAAAAACGCGCTCGAGATGGTGCAGGACCGGCTGCGCATGTCCTCCGCCGGGCGCGGGCGCGTGATCGAAGGCCTCGAAGCGGCGCTCGGGATCGGCCAGTGCCGCGTGAACGTGTACGTAGTCGCCGAAGATGAATCCCGCCTCTCGCCTCTCGTCTCTCGCCTCTCGGGCAAAGCCGTGTGGCGCTTCTCGTCCGACCTGCATTGTCCCGATTGTGACATTCACTACTCCGAGCCGACCCCGAGCCTGTTCTCGTTCAACTCGCCGGTCGGCGCATGCGAGACGTGCCGCGGCTTCGGGCGCGTGATCGGCATCGACTTCGGCCTCATCGTCCCCGACGAATCGAAAACGCTGCGCGCGGGCGCGGTGCGGCCGTGGCAGACGCCGAGCTTCCACGAATGCCAGGACGATCTCGAGAAATACGCGAGGAAGCGCGGCATCCCGCTCGACACGCCGTGGCGCGAATTGACGCCCGGGCAACGCGAGTGGGTGCTCGAGGGCGAGCCCAAATGGGTGAGCTGGCGCAAGTCGTGGCCCGGCACCTGGTACGGCGTACGTGTCTTCTTCAAGTGGCTCGAGACCAAAGCCTACAAGATGCACATCCGCGTGCTGCTGTCGAAATACCGCGCCTACACGCCGTGCGAAGCCTGCGACGGCGCGCGGCTCAAGCCGGATGCGCTTGCATGGCGGCTCGGCACCAAGGAAGACGCCGACCGCGTGCTGCCCGCCGCTCAACGCCACCGCGCCAAGGGCATCAAGTTCGGTGACGACAAGCTCGCCGCGCTGCCCGGGCTCACGGTGCACGACCTGATGCTGCAGCCGATCGATCGCACGCGCGACTTTATCGAGCATCTTCATCTGCCCTGGGCGCCCGCACGGAAGACATCGCAAACGCACGAGTCAGCGAATGCGGGCGCCCCGAACGCCTCCGGGGTCGCATCCCCAGAAAATGGGGCCCCTGCTCCGCCCTCCGACGTTCCGCTCGATGAAGCCACCGACTTGCTGCTGACCGAAATCCGCGCGCGGCTGTCGTATCTGACCCAGGTCGGCCTCGGTTATCTGACGCTCGACCGCCAGTCGCGCACGCTCTCCGGCGGCGAGGTACAGCGCATCAACCTCACCACCGCGTTAGGCACGTCGCTGGTCAACACGCTGTTCGTGCTCGACGAGCCGTCGATCGGCCTGCATCCGCGCGACATGGGGCGCGTGATCGGAGTGATGCAGCGGCTGCGCGACGCCGGCAATTCGCTGGTCGTGGTCGAGCACGAGCCGCAGATCATGTTTGCCGCCGACCGCATCCTCGACCTGGGCCCCGGCCCCGGCGAGCGCGGCGGGGAGATCGTATGCTTCGACACGCCTGCCAGGGTAAAGAACGATCCGCGCTCGCTGACCGGCGATTATTTGTCGGGCCGCAAGCGGGCCCATGAGTCCGAGAGGCGAGAGGAGAGAGGAGAGAGGCGCGGCACGCTCGAAGTCTTGGGAGCCTCCGAGCACAACCTCAAGCATATCGACGTCGCGATTCCATTGCATCGCCTGGTCTGCGTGACCGGCGTCTCGGGCTCCGGCAAGTCGACGCTGGTGCAGGACGTGCTGTACGCCGCGCTGTTGAAGCGCCAGGGCAAGCCGACCGAAACGCCCGGCGCGCATCGCGCGCTGCGCGGTTTCGAGTCGATCGGCGACGTGGTGATGGTCGACCAGTCGCCGATTGGCCGCACTACGCGCTCCAACCCCGCGAGCTACGTCGGCGCATTCGATGCGATCCGCGCGCTGTTCGCGCAGGCGCCGCTCGCGAAAGAGCGCAGGTATACGCAGGGCACATTCAGCTTCAACTCCGGCAACGGCCGCTGCCCGACGTGTGGTGGCAACGGCTTCGAGCACGTCGAGATGCAGTTCCTGTCCGACGTCTACCTGCGCTGCCCCGATTGCGACGGCACGCGCTTCCGTTCCGAAGTGCTCGAAGTCGCAGTCGAAGGTAAATCGATTGCAGACGTCCTCGCACTGACGGTCAGCGAAGCGCTCGCGTTTTTCCCGGCACATGCAAGCGTGCAGACCGCGCTGAAGCCGCTCGCCGACGTCGGGCTCGAATACCTGCGCCTCGGCCAGCCGGTGCCGACGCTCTCCGGCGGCGAAGCGCAGCGGCTCAAGCTCGCCGGCCATCTTGCACAGGCGGCGGCGAAGCCGCCCACGGGACGTTTGAAATCCGCCTCCCGCCTCTCGCCTCTCGCCTCTCTGTTTTTGTTTGACGAACCCACCACCGGCCTTCACTTCGACGACGTTGCCAAGCTGCTGCGCGCCTTCCGCCAGCTGATCGCGGCGGGCAATTCGCTGGTCGTGATCGAGCACAACCTCGACGTGATCGCCGCGTGCGACTGGATCATCGATCTCGGCCCCGAAGGCGGCGACGCCGGTGGCGCAGTCGTGTGCACGGGCAGGCCCAAAGACGTGATGCACCACGCGGGTTCGCATACCGGCAAGGCGCTGCGCGAATACGAAGCCGCGCTAGGCAGAGGGATAACGACTCCTTCCCCCTTGACGGGGGAAGGTTGGGATGGGGGTGCAACATCGCAAGTGGCACCTGCTCACCCCCACCCCGGCCCGCCCCCATTGAGGGGGAGGGAATCTTTATTGCCGCGCGTGGGCGAGCAGGTGATCCGCATCCACCACGCCCGCGAGCACAATCTCAAGAACATCGACGTCGCGATCCCGCGCGGCCAGTTCACCGTGATCACCGGCGTCTCGGGCAGCGGCAAGAGCACGTTTGCGTTCGACATCGTGTTCGCCGAAGGCCAGCGCCGCTATCTCGAATCGCTGAACGCCTACGCGCGCCAGTTCGTGCAGCCGGCCTCCAAGCCCGACGTCGACGCGATCTTCGGCATCCCACCGACGGTCGCGATCGAGCAGCGCGTGAGCCGCGGCGGGCGCAAGAGCACGGTCGCGACGCTGACCGAGATCTACCACTTCCTGCGCCTGCTGTTCGTCAAGCTCGGCACGCAGCACTGCCCCGACTGCGACGCGGCGATCGAGCCGCAGTCGGTTGACATCATTGCGGCGCGCATCCTGAAACACTACCGCGGCAGCCGCATCGGGCTCCTCGCGCCGCTCGTCGTCGCGCGCAAGGGTTATTACACCGACCTCGCGAAATGGGCGGCTGGCCGCGGCTGCACGCATCTGCGTGTCGACGGCGAGTTCATTCCCACCGGCCGGTGGCCGCGGCTCGACCGCTTCCGCGAGCACTCGATCGAGCTGCCGGTCGCCGACGTGCGGGTTGCCGCCGACAACGAGAGCGTGCTGCGCGCCGAGCTTGCGCGCGCGATCGACCTCGGCAAAGGCGTGGTGCACGTGCTCGCGCCGCTCGAAGCGCTCGAGCGGGCGATGACGAAGAGCGATCCGGCGCTCGCGCAGATGGACGAGACCGTGTTCTCGGTGAAGCGCGCGTGCCCGTCGTGCGGCCGCAGCTTCCCCGAGCTCGACCCGCGGCTGTTCTCGTTCAACTCCAAGCACGGCTGGTGCGGCGAATGCTACGGCACGGGCTTGAAGCTCACGGACGTCGGCTGGGACGACGAGCGCGCGAAAACCGGCACGGAAGACCACGTGCTCGACTCGTGGATCGAATGGCTGGCAGTCGACGAAACCTGCCCCGCGTGCAACGGCAAGCGGCTGAACCGCGAAGCGCTCGCGGTGCGCTACCGCAACCATTCGATCGCCGACATCACCGCGCTGGCGGTCGGCAAAGTCGAAGCCCTGTTCCGCAATATCGAACTCAAGGGCCGTGAGGCGGAAATCGCGCGCGATCTCGTCGCCGAACTCAAATCGCGCCTCGACTTCCTGAACCAGGTCGGGTTGTCGTATCTCGCGCTCGACCGCTCCGCGCCGACGCTCTCCGGCGGCGAAGCGCAGCGCATTCGGCTTGCCTCCCAGCTCGGCTCGAATCTGCGCGGCGTGTGCTACATCCTTGACGAGCCGACGATCGGCCTGCACCACCGCGACAACGAGGTGCTGCTCGGTACGCTCGAGAAGCTCGAGGCCAAAGGCAACACGCTGCTGGTCGTCGAGCACGACGAGGACACCATCCGCCGCGCCGCGCACGTGATCGACCTCGGCCCTGGGGCCGGCAAGCTCGGCGGCCAGGTGATCGCCGAGGGCTCGGCCGCTGAGCTGATGCAGAATCCCGCATCGATCACCGGTAGGTTTCTCGCGCACCCGCTCAAGCATCCGCTGCATTCGCCGCGGCCGGTCGGCAGGCAAACGCCGGCGCTCGAAATCGTCGGCGCGAGCCTACATAACCTGAAGCACGTCAACCTGCGCGTGCCGCTCGGACGGCTGTCGGTCGTCACCGGCGTGTCGGGCTCGGGCAAATCGACGCTTGCGCGCGACATTCTCTACGAGAACGTCGTGCGCCTTGTCGCGCGCAGACCCGGAAAACGCACGCGGGAACCCTACGGATCCCCCGTACCCCCTCTCCAACCGAAAACCGGAAAAAAAGTGGAAGCGCTCGCCAGCTGCAAGGAAATCAAGGGCTGGCAGCAGGTCGGGCGCGTGCTCGAAGTCGACCAGACGCCAATCGGCAAGACGCCGCGCTCGTGCCCGGCGACTTACGTCGGTTTCTGGGACGCGATCCGGCGCCTGTTCGCCGGAGTGAGTGAGGCGCGCATGCGCGGCTACACCGCGAGCCGCTTCTCGTTCAACACCAAGGGCGGGCGCTGCGAAGCGTGCGAGGGCCAGGGCATCAAGACGATCGAGATGAGTTTCCTGCCCGATGTCAAAGTCATGTGCGAGGTATGCAGTGGCGCGCGCTTCAGCCCCGAGACGCTCGCGGTGCGCTTCAAAGGCAAATCGATCGGCGAAGTGCTGGCGCTGAACGTCGACGAAGCGGTCGAGTTTTTCAGCGCGCATGCGGCTATCCATCACGCGCTGCGGCTCTTGCAAGACGTCGGCCTCGGCTACCTCACGCTCGGCCAGCAAAGCCCGACGCTGTCCGGCGGCGAAGCGCAGCGCATCAAGCTCGTCACCGAGCTCGCAAAAGTACGCGATGGCTCCCGCCTCGCGCCTCCCACCTCGCGTCTCACGTTGTATGTACTGGACGAACCGACCGTCGGCCTGCACATGGCCGACGTCGAGAAGCTGATCCGTGTGCTGCATCGCCTGGTCGATGCCGGCAACACCGTCGTCGTGATCGAGCATAACCTCGACGTCATGGCCGATGCGGACTGGATCATCGACCTCGGGCCCGAAGGGGGTGATGCCGGCGGCCGCATCGTCGCGCAAGGCGCGCCGACCGCGATCGTCAAGGACAAGAACCGCTCGCACACGACGCGCGTGCTCGCGGGCTTTCTCGCCGAGCGCAGCGCTTAGCGGCTATTCGTGCGCGCCCGCCTAATCGCGGTGCGCCGAGCGATCGTCCCAGCGATAGTAAACCTGCTTGCGCTGCCGGTGGTAAGCGGCTTTTTTCGCATCGCCTCCGCCGAGAATCGCCAGCAGCGCAAGCACCGCGAATCCCGCGCCCAGAATGTAGGGCAAATAGTGGAAAACCGTAGCCATGGCATACCTCCATCATTAAATTCAGCACTTCTGCGCTGAATCTAACGATGCAAGGGGCCATGCGTCCACCGCTGCTACAAAGGTTTACAGCTGTTACATTTTGTTAAGCAATCTGGCGCAGACTTGCGACGTGGCGGCATCCGGTCGTGCCCTAAGTCACGCCGGGCGGCATCGGCACGCCGACGCTCCTCGTCAACGGCGAGCTGCTGCTCAACAATCCCAGCCTGCAGGACATCAAAAGGCACCTGAAGTACGGGAGCTGACGCCCATGCGGCCTTCCTCCGCACGCGCAGGAAGGGTTGGGGAATGGCAGCTTCGCTTGTCGCCCCCCCGCGGTTTGGTGCACTATCACCCTCTCATACAACAATCACGCATAGGAGAAAGTCCATGATGACCAAAGCACGGGGACGCGCGGGTTTTGTTGCCGGCGTGCTGTGTCTGGCGTGGACCGGCGCGGTTTGCGGGCAGGCGGACTACCCCAGCCGCCCGATCCGCGTGATCGTGCCGTTTGCGGCGGGCGGCGGCAGCGACCTGACGGCGCGCTACGTAGGGCAGCGGCTCTCGGACAAGTTCGGCCAGCCAGTAGTGATCGACAACCGGCCCGCCGCCTCCGGCATCGTCGGCACCGAAATCGTCGCCAACGCCGTAGCCGACGGCTACACGCTGTTGCTGGTGTTCTCGACGCACGCGCAGAGCGCGCAGCTCTTCACCAAGCTGCCGTACGACCCGATCAAGGATTTCGCGCCGGTGACCGAGGTGATCTCGACGCCGCTCGTCATGTTGATAAACCCGTCGGTGCCGGCGAAGACGGTGCCGGAATTCATCGCCCACGCGAAAGCCATTCCGGGCAAGCTCAATTACGGGACCTCGGGCCCCGGCAGCTCGCCGCACCTGGCGGCCGAACTTTTCGCCTCGATGGCCGGCATCAAGATGACGCACATACCGTACAAGGGCGTGGCGCCGTACATTACCGCGGAGCTCGGCAACGAGGTGCAGCTTTCGTATGCCAACATGTTCAGCACGATGCCGCACTGGAAGTCCGGGCGCCTGCGGCTGATCGCCGTGTCCGGCCCGGCGCGCTCCCAGGCGATCCCGGACGTGCCCACCATAGCCGAAACGCTGCCCGGATATGAAGCGCTGATCTGGTACGGCTACCTGGCCCCGGCCAGGACGCCGCGGCCCATCGTCGACAAGCTCTACCGGGAAATCGCCGCCATCGTCAACACGCCCGAGGTGCGGCAGTATTTCATCGCGCAGGGCAACGACCCGGTCGCCAACACGCCGGCGGAGTTCGCCAGGGTCATCAAGGCCGACGCGGATAAGTGGGGCGCGATCGGCAAGCGCATCGGCGTCAAGCTCGACTGACGAAGCGGGAAATGGGAAATGGGAAATGGCTGAACGGCGTCTTACCATTCACTATTCCCGATTCACCATTCACTAACCCATGAAAGCCATGGTTCTTCACGGCTTGGGCCAACCGCTCAAGCTCGCGGAAGTCCCGGTGCCGAAACCCGGACCGAACGACGTGCTGATCCGCGTGCGCGCGTGCGGCGTCGGGCTCACGGTGGTCAACCTGATCGCGACCCCCGGCCGCGTCACGTCGTATCCGCGCATTCCGGGGCATGAAGTCGCCGGCGAGGTGGTGGCGACCGGTGCCGAAGTGCGCAACGTGAAAGCCGGCCAGCGCGTCACCAACCATTTCTATCTGACCTGCGGACTATGCCGCAACTGCCGCAGCGGGCGCGAGACGCTGTGCCTGGATCCGCGCGGCAACGTCGGCGCGGCGTGCGACGGCGGCTACGCCGAATACATCGTGCTGCCCGAGCGCAACATCGTGCCGATTCCCAACGGCGTCTCCGATGTCGATGCGGCAGTCGCATCGGATGCGATCGCGACGCCATATCACGCGTGCCACAAGGAGGCGCGCGTCGGTCCCGGCGACAACGTGCTCATCATCGGCGCGGGCGGCGGCGTCGGCATCCACATGGTGCAGATGGCGCGGCTGTGCGGCGGGCGCGTGCTCGCTGCGGACATCGGCGACGACAAGCTCGCGCTCGCGGAAAAATGGGGCGCGGACGAAGTCATCGATGCGCGGCGCGGCGAACTCGCGCAGCAGGTCAAGACGCTGACCGACGGCAGCGGCGCCGACGCAGTGATCGACGTCGTCGGCAGCCGCCAAACGCTCGCGGCCGGAATTCGGGCGCTGGCCGTCGGCGGCAAGCTGGTGATCATCGGCGCCCAGCCGCAGGCCGTGTACGGCGAAGACCCGAGCTTCCTGGTCGACCCGCTCTACTTCCTGCACCGAGGTCTGGAGCTGCACTCCTCGCGCTACGTCACCGCCGCCGAGATCGCGCAGACGCTGGAACTGGTGCGCCAGAAGCGCATCAAGCCGGTCGTCACGCGGACCTTCCCGCTGGTGCAGGTGGAGGAAGCGCACGAATTGATCCGCGCCAACGCCACTGCCGGCCGCATTGCACTCGTGATTGAGTGATTGAATCATTGAATCACCTAGTCACCGAATCACTGAATCCCGAATATGTCGTCCAGCCATGAGAAGAAACCATCCGGGCCGCCGGTGTGCGCCGGGCCTGACCTCAAGACCAGAAAGCCTTCGTTCGCGCTGCCGCCGGGCGCGACCGATTGTCACGCGCATGTGTTCGGACCGCGGGGCCGCTACGGCTATGCCGCCGACCGGCTCTACACCCCGCCGCCGGTATTCCTGCAGGACTATCTCGGCATGCTCGACGCGCTCGGCATCCAGCGCGCAGTAATCGTGCAGTCCGGCGTGCACGGCACGCATAACAGCGTGATCGTCGACGCGATCGCGCAATCCGGGGGCCGCCTGAAAGGCATTGCGCTGATCGACGAGAAAATCACCGACGCCGGGCTCGCTGAGCTCGCCGCCGCCGGTGTGCGCGGCTTCCGCTCCAACCTGGTGGCGAAAACCGGCGTGCAGTTCGACGGCGCGAGAAGACTTGCGCAGCGCGTCAAGCGCCTCGGCTGGCACGTGCAGTTCCTGCTCGACATCGAAAACTTTCCGGATCTCGACCGCGTGCTCGCTGATTTTCCGGTGGAAGTCGTGATCGACCACATGGGCCGGCCCGACCCGCGGCGCGGCGTCGGCGCGCCGGGTTTTCAGGCGCTGATCGGGCTGCTGAAAAGCGGGCGCGGCTGGTCCAAGCTGTCGGCGCCGTACCGCACCTCGCTGCAGCAGCCGCCGTATGACGACATCACGCCGTTTGCGCACGCGCTTGTCGCGGCGGCGCCGGATCAACTCGTGTGGGGAAACGACTGGCCGCATGTCATGCTCGACGGCCCGATGCCGAACGACGGTGACCTCGCTGACCTGCTTGCGGCATGGGTGCCTGACGCGGCCGTGCGCAAGCGCATCCTCGTCGACAATCCCGCGCGACTCTACGGCTTCAAGTAAATCGACGGCCGCCTTCGCTCGGACAGCGACCCGATTACGCGGTCGGACGGCGCACCGTCGTGGTGCGCATCATTTCCTGATAGTTGCCGAGATTCCGCAAGTTGTTCGGTTTGCCGAGGAGGAGTTTGGCGAACTCTTCGAGCAGCGCTTCCTTCACTTCTGCTGCCTCGTAGAAATAATCCACATCGCCGGCCTTTTCAATGTTCTTGAGTGTCAGCTTGATTTTGCCGGTATCCAGGTCCCCGGCGAAGGTCGCAGACGCCGGCACATCGGCGAACACGGTAAACATCCCGCGCTGGATCATTGCGCGTTCGTTCTTGAATTCCTTGCACTCGAACTTGAAATTATACGACCACAGTTGCTCGCGCAGCCGCTCAACGTTCTGCGGCGAGTCTTTTTCTATTATCAAGTTCTGATTGCCGACACTGCGAAACAGCAATTTCACTTCTTCCAGGTAATCCTTGTGGTCGAGCGTTTTCCGCTTGTCGCGCACCGTGTAATCGCACTGTGCGAGCTGGTCCAGTTTGCCCGAGAGGTCCACGAAAAAAGAGCGGTGGACCTGCGGTTTAACAGCATTAAATGTCTTGGCGAGTTCGTTAAGATAGCGATAGGCTTCCCCCAATGCGGCGTGTACCTTTGCCAAATTCTGGTCTCTTACGGCTTGGCCGGATTCCTGTTGCTGCTTCTGGCGTTCAGCCTGTTGTTTCAAGTCATCCAGTAACCCCATAAACGCCTCCTATCGTCCGGCACGTTCAACCGGTTGTGCGAAGCTGGTGCCTATTTTATCCTTAAACAGCAGCCAAGAGATGGCTCCGTCTGCTCGGACAGTTTTTCCGGTTTCTTAGGTGGAGCTACCTGCCCCGAGTGGTTTCTTAAGCCGGGCAAGCCTGTGGGCGCTGAATTATGGAAGCTCGTCTCGACCTGCAGCGCCAGGACATCTCATTCAGCACGGTGTGGTATCGCCAGGGCAAGCGCAGTTCAGGCGCGCCCGCGCCGACGTCACCATGCTGCTGTGGGAAATGCAGGGGCCCGGCGCCTCGACCACCGTGTTCACCTGGCGGTTCTGACCCGCGAACGGTCTGACGACATGCGCGCCTGGTACGCCTGGGCGAAACCCGGCTCGTGCTATGCTGCCGGGGTGGCTGGTGCCCCGGTTTTTTTGGGGCAAGACGAGACCGGGGGCGAGCGACCGATCAACGAGGCAACGGGCGGCGTGAAACGAAAACCCAAGGAAAGACGCAACGGGGAACGGCTGGGCGCGGCGCTCGCCGTGAACCTGGGCAAGAAATCGGGCCTGACGCGCGACGTGAGCGCCTCGGGCGTTTTCTTCGAGATCGACGCCCACTACCCGGTCGGCAGCCGGATCCATTTCGAGCTCGTCCTCGACACGCCCTGGGGCAAGGCGAAGTGCGACTGCCGCGGTAGGATCGTGCGCGTCGAGCGCCACGACGCCACGGTCAGCATTGCAGTGCAGTTCACCGACGCCAAGCCACGCGCCCGCAAAGCGCCGCGGCGGCGGCGCAAGCGGTGAAGCTCATCTTCGTCCACCAGAACTTCCCCGGCCAGTTCAAGCACCGCGCGCCGCGTTTCGCGCACGCGCTCGTCTCGGCGGCGCCGGATCAACTCGTGTGGGGAACCGACTGGCCGCACGTCATGCTCGACGGCCCGATGCCAAATGGGACAGGGGTCTTGCAACGTAGCATGCCCACGCTAATTCAAGGCGCAGCCGTGCGATCCACACAACTCTTGTCAAAATCCTTCGCGCCCTTCGCCCCTGTGAGCGTCCCAATAGGCCCGTCAACATAGCCGCCGATCATGCATTTGATTCCAGCGCCGCCGTTGTTCTGTCCCGCGGCCGTCTGGTTCGGTCCGTCGCGGCGGGTCTCGCTGCTCAGGTTCACGCCGCTATTGTGGCTGACCGTGATGGCGTCTCCGCCATTGGCATTGATCACGTTGGCGATGACGTCGGCCTGGGAATTCCGATGGACGGCAATGCCGCTCTCCTTGTTGTTGCTGATGGTGTTGCCCACGATCCATGCGCCTGAAGTCCGTTCGATGTTGATGCCGGGTCCGCCGTTGTTCCGGATCGTGTTGGGCGCCAGCGCCGGCACGCGTGGAATGAAAACCCCGATATAGGCGTAGGAGGCTCCTGTCACGTCGATGCCAATGCCACCGCTCTGCTCGACCGTGGTGTTGAGGATCCGCGCAACGCTGCCCTTGTCGATATGTATCCCGCGCCCAGTGTTTTTGACGACGACATTGCCATCGATCAGTGCAGAAGCGGGGCCGGAAAGATGTATGCCGTCCAAGCCACCCGTTACCGTGAATCCCTTAATGATGATTTCTTTCCCGCGGTTATAGAGGGCATGCGGAGATGCTGCGGGGCCGCCCGGGTGCTGAATCGTCGTTTTCTTCTGTCCGTCGAGTGTGATCCTCACGACTTCCGGCGCGATGGTGACCTGCTCCTTGCAGGTTCCGCTCACCAGCACGGTGTCGCCCGGCTTGACGCTGCCCAAGGCGGCCATGATGGTGTTTCCCGCATCACAATCGACGGAAACCGTTGCCGCATTGGCCAATAGCGCCGAAAAGCAGAGGCCTGCCAGGAGGGCTGCCTTGCCGGTTCCGACGAGAATCGCTGTCTTGTTCATTGCATCTCCTAAAGGAGGGAAAACTTCTGGAACGTGTGGCAATCCGCGGGCGCGCGGCCGCGGCTCACCGCGAAAGTCCAAGTGCCTCGCAACGTCTTCACCCCCATCCTAGCCTTCCCCCGTCAAGGGGGAAGGAATTTCTTTTCAAAATGGGGATCAAAATGGGGACGTAGCCCAGTTTCGTTTCGGTCCGCCCAAAAAAGTCAGGCTCCATTCCTGTTTTCCCGATATCCACTCTCGACACCGCATCGCTTCGCGACGCCGATCGACCTGAGCTCCCCTGAGAACCGCCGAGCAGTCGCAGCCGAGGAAGAGGATTTCGGCGAGGACTGTCTGAGCTCTCGCCTTGTTCTTATGACGAGAGCGAGTTCCACAGCCGCCTTCCGCGGCGAGCAGCACAGGGACACCACGCAGTGGCGGTGAACCGGGGCGGCCTTTTCTTCCGTTAGAACAAAACGGGGACGTAGCCCGGTTTCGTTTTGGCCCGCCCAAAAAAACCGCGCTCCATCCCTGTTTTCCCGATATCCACTCTCGACACCGCATCGTTTCGCGACGCCGGTCGACCCGATCTCCCCTGCGAACCGCCGAGCAGTCGCAGCCGGGGAAGGGGATTTCGGCGAGGACTGTCTGAGCTCTCGCCTTGTTCTTATGACGAGAGCGAGTTCCACAGCCGCCTTCCGCGGCGAGCAGCACAGGGACACCACGCAGTGGCGGTGAACCGGGGCGGCC
>JAHFRL010000046.1:0-3090 GCA_023266235.1 Betaproteobacteria bacterium | reverse complement strand
GGATTTCGGCGAGGACTGTCTGAGCTCTCGCCTTGTTCTTATGACGAGAGCGAGTTCCACAGCCGCCTTCCGCGGCGAGCAGCACAGGGACACCACGCAGTGGCGGTGAACCGGGGCGGCCTTCTCTTTGGTGACTTCTCTCTTGGCCGCGCAAGAGAAAGTTACCAGCTCCCGGGCTGCCCCCGGGTATTTTTAGTACTACCGCCGGAACACGCTGATCGGTATCGGGAACGCTTCGCGGTTTTCGAATACGATGTCGGCCTTCCCGCCCTTCGGTTCCACATCGATCGTCGTGCCGACCGACGCCGCGACCACGGAAAACGGATCGCCGACAACGCTCATCCCGATGCACATCTTTTTGCAGCTCTTGATCTGCTCTGGTGTCGATTCGTTGGTGAAACCGGCTTTGAGGGGCGTCTTCGATTCCACGGTGACCGTGCGTTTTTCACCGGCGGCCAGCGTGAACTTTCCAAGCGAGGTCTCTGCGGCGAGCGATCCCGTCGCGATTCCACCGAGCAGAAACAATGCGATGACACGGGCTTTTTTCATGGTTCCCCCGGATTTGTGTACCTTCTCGCCTCGCGGATGGTGCGCACATCGGACGCGAGCAGTTCGGTTGTCTTTGCGCCACGCACGCGCTTGCCTGCCATATGGCGCTTCATTTCGCGTACGCCTTTGACCAGTCGGTCGAAATGCCGCTTATCCATTTTTGATGTCCTCCATCAGTTGTGCCAGCGGCTTGATCTGTTCGCGCGTCAGGTCAGTTTGAAATTATTCGACATCATTCGGGCCTGGCCCCGTTATTTCCGACAAATTCAAAAAGGGCTATCAGGCTAAAGTTCTGCGCCCAGCCGGATAACCCGCTCCCTCAGCCAGCGGTTGGCAAGGTCGTTATGGGTGCGCTCATGCCATAACGCAGAAATGCCGAACCCCGGCACCGCTACCGGCGGCTTGAACATTTTCAGCGGCATAAGCGCGCAGAATTCCCGCGCCACCCGTTCCGTGAGAGTGACCACCAGGTCGGACTGGGCGATCACGTGGGGCACCGTCATGAAGTGGGGAATGGAAACGGCGACCCGGCGTTTCAATCCGTGGCGCGCCAACGCTGTATCCACGGGACCGATGAAACCGCCGCCCTGAGGCGAAACAACCAAGTGGCTTGCATCGGCGAATTCCTTCAGTGTCAGCCGGCGCTTGAACCCAAGGTAATCCTTACGCACCACGCACACGTACTTTTCGTCGAATATCCGTTTCAGGTGCATATTTCCCGATGCCGACGGAAAGTATCCGATGGCCAAGTCCATCCTTCCCGAATCCAGGGCCTCCTGCAGATTCGTTTCTGAGAGGCTTAATACGGAGATCCGCAGATTGGGCGCCTCTTGTCGCACCACGGAAAGCAATCGCGGCAGCAGCACAAATTCAACGTAGTCCGTGGCGCCAATGGTAATGGTTTCGGCGGCACTTTGAGGATCGAAGATTTTCGCGCTGAGACTGCGTTCGATCCGGGCCAGAGCATCCCGGATAGGCATGGCGAGTTCGAGGGCGCGCGGGGTGGGTGTCATCCCGCGTCCGGTTTTGATCAGCAGAGGATCGCCAAACGCCCGCCGAAGCCGCGCCAGTGCGTTGCTCACCGCAGGCTGACTCAAGTGCAGACGCAGCGCCGCGCGGCCCACGCTTCTCTCCGCGATCAACGCTTCGAGAGTGATGAGGAGATTCAGATCGATCCTGTTTATATTCATTTGGCAAATATAGGTTATTTGTATAAATCATTTCAATGAATATCTGAAGGCGACTACCTTGATTCAGCTAAAACCGACAGGAGGTTGCGTGACACGATCAATAGCAAATCACGGATCGCCGGGAGCGTCGGTCGCGCCCGGTGCGGCGGGTATGCCCGCGTCCGTGAAAACGGAGCATGCGATCTCCCATCGAAAAAACTCCGTATGGACCGCACCCTATCTGCTTCTTGCCCTGGCGGTGCTCGCCTGGGCGGGCAACTGGGTCATGGCGAGGGGCTTGCGCTTTGACGCCCCGCCCATTGCCATGGCTTTCTGGCGCTGGTTGCTCGCAGCCATCGTATTGCTGCCGGCGGCCTACCCCCGCCTGCGGGTCCACTGGAAAGCAGTGCTCGGCCGCTGGAAGGCTCTTTGCTTGCTCGGCGTACTGACTACCGCGGCTAATCACATACCGATATACATCGGCCTGCGGGAAACCACAGCCACAAACGGCGCCTTGCTTTACGCTTCCACGCCCATCATGATCCTGGGCATTTCCTGGATTTTCTTCCGGCACAAACCGGGGCTGGTCGGGATCCTCGGCGCCCTGGTTTCGTTTGTAGGAGTGATCGTCATTGTCACGCGCGGGGACCGTACCGTCCTGCAGACGCTCAATCTCAACGTTGGCGACCTATGGGTGCTGTCGGGGACGCTGGCGTGGGCAGCTTACACGGCCTTCCTAAAGAAACGACCGGAATTCCTTCATCCACTGGAATTCCTCTTTGTGATCTCTGCGGTGGGCGTTGTCGCTATGGCGCCCCTTTACGCTTGGGAAGTTTCCAGCGGCCGGCACCTGACGCTGAACGCAGCGTCACTTTTCGGGATCGCCTACATGGGACTGGTTTCCACCGTCGCCGCGTACATCTTCTGGAATCGTGCGGTAAGGGAAGTCGGTCCGGCCCGGGCCGGACCGTTCATGTACCTGATGCCGGTTTTCACTCCTATGCTTGCCTTTCTTTTTTTGGGCGAATCCATGTATTTCTATCATCTGGTTGGGATCGTGCTGATCTTTCTGGGTATCTTTACGGCAGAGAAGTCCAGGCGATGATGGCGACGCTTGTCACATCGAACGGGGGCAGGATTGGGTTCGCCGCATAGGGTTGCGCGAAGGCGAGTATTCGAGTTTACCCAGCTCGCACGAAGCGCTGAACATTCTCTAGCGGAAAACAAATGGGGTCTCTTTGGTGACTTCTCCCTTGGCCGCGCAAGAGAAAGTTACCAGCTCCCGGGCTGCCCCCGGGTATTTTTAGTACTACCGCCGGAACACGCTGATCGGTATCGGGAACGCTTCGCGGTTTTCGAATACGATGTCGGC
>JAHFRL010000169.1 GCA_023266235.1 Betaproteobacteria bacterium | reverse complement strand
TTTCAAAGATTCACCATGCGGCATTTGACGCTCACCTAATTGGTATCGATCCAGATTTCAGGATTCACATTTCAAATCGGCTCTTGGTCAAACGGGATGGTCCAATGCTGCAAGCTTTGAAGAGGCTGGATAAAGGGGAATTGCATCTTCCAACGAGGATCAAAGATCGCCCGGATCGAGATCGCCTCGCGTTGAGGTACGAGGAATTCAAAGCCGCAGCATAGTAGCAAGCAGTCCACGGTTTCCTCCAGCGAGAATCCCCGCTCGAAGGTCTCCGGCGCGCTGCGCCGAGAGGCGTGAGGCGTTAGGCGTGAGGAGTGAGGCGGAAGCTTCGCTGTTGATTTTGCTTTTGGGGTCCCCTGAGAACCGCCGAGCAGTCGCAGCCGGGGAAGGGGCCGTCGGCGAGGACTGGGCGAGCCGCGTGACCATGTACATTCCACTGACAGTTCGCGCCCACGGCGTACCGGTCCCGACATCATCGCGCGAGTTCCACAGCCGCCCGGCTCGTCGAGTAACACAGGGAACGCCGTCAGGCGCGGCTCACCAGGGTGTGTGGCTGCAATTAGATTTTGCGTTCAATGACGGCAATAGAGGTGTATCGATTTTGTTGAGGCTCTCCGTGCAGCCACTCTGCGCTCCTGCCCGCCCCAGGCTACGCCCGCCGAGTCCGGAGCGCTCCTCTTTGGTTACTTTACTCTTGGCCGCGCAAGAGAAAGTTACCGGCTCTCGGGCTGCCCCCGGTATATGTTTCCAGTCGCGCAGATGGCTGATGGGGGCTTGATGCCCGGCAGCGGGCACGCTATCGTGAACGGATATGGAGCGCTTCGCCATCAGGAGAACGCGCATCAAGCCCGGACAAAACGGGGCGAACAGGGTTGCAGCCGGTCTCCTGCAGTTCATGGCGCCCGCCGCCTTGCGGGTTGTGCTGTGCGCGTTGGCCGTGCTTGTGGGAGCGGCCCCGTGCATCGCGCAGCAACCGGGGCCGCTCGCCGACTATCCCGTCAAGCGCATCCGCATGATCGTTGCGTCCTCTCCGGGCACGGCAAGCGATATTTTCGCGCGCTCGCTCGGTGAGGATCTGGGCGCCTTCTATGGGAAGAGAGTCATCGTCGAAAACCGCCCGGGCGCGGGCGGGCTGATCGGCAATACCCAGGTGTCGAGAGCGAACGCCGACGGCTACACGCTGGGCATGGTCGACGTCACGCGCCTCATCACCGAGCTCATGCGCGACCCGCCTCCGTACCGGGCGCTGGCGGACATCATCGGCGTCACGCACGTCGCGTCGATCACCAACGTGCTGGCGGTGGCGCCTTCGGTCCTCGCGCGCACCGCGCCCGAATTCGTGGCACACGCGCGCGCACGCGCGGGCGAGCTCAACTATGCCTCGCTCGGCATCGGGTCGGCGTCGCATCTGGCCGGCGAATTATTCACGCGCGCGCTCGGCATCAAAGCGATGCACGTGCCGTACCGGAATCTGTCCGACTCTTTCATCGAGATTGCGCTCGGGCGCGTGCATTACGCCATCTACACGCTGCCGGCGGTGCTGGGGCCGGTGCGCGAAGGACGAATCCGCGCGCTCGCCGTGATGACGCCGCAACGCAGTCCCGCGCTGCCCGCCGTGCCGTCGATCGCCGAGGCCGGCCTGCCCGAGGCGCAGGTCGACACCTGGTCGGGCATCGTCGCGCCCAAGGGCACGCCGCGGCGGGTGGTGGAGCAGCTGCACGGCGACATCGTGCGCGGGCTGCGCAAGGCGGCGCTGCGCGAGCTGTTCGTGCGCCAAGGCGCCGAGTCGACGCCCGAGAGCACGCCGGACGGCTTCACGCGGATGATGCAGGGAGAATATTCCCGCTACCAGGCGCTCATTCGCGAGGGCGGCATCAAGCCGGAATGAAGGTGCTTCAAGATAATTTCAGGCGGCGCAATTCCATAGCAGTTGAGTTGTTGCGCTGAGAAAAGGCGGTCCATGATCCGGTACAGCAAGCTCGGTTACGTGGCGCTCAATGTGCCGAACCTCGCTCGTGCGCGCGGTTGGTACGAACAGGTTTGCGGATTGCAATACAACGGCGCCGGCAGCACCGGTGAGCTGTACTTCAGGACCGGGACAGATCATCACAGCATTGCGCTGCATGAGGCGCAAGCGCCGGGATTGAAGCGTATCGGCTGGGAGCTGGAAGACGATACGCAACTGGACGTGGTCGCGCGAGTGCTGGACAGCCACGGCGTGAAATGGCGGGCGATGAACGATGACGAATGCCGCGCGGTGCACGTTCGCAAGGGCCTGCGGATGAGGGAGCCGATTACGGGCGCCACGATGGACTGCTATCCCAAGGCGATGGGACAGCAGGAGGATCCCTACATTCCCGCGGTCGTGAAAATGCGGCATCTCGGTCACGTCGTTCTCGGCACGCCGCATTACCGCGAAGCGCTGGATTTCTACCACAAGGTGCTCAACTTCAAGACGTCCGACGAGATCGACGGCCGTATCAGTCTCATGCGCTGTTTCCCGAATCCATATCATCATTCGTTCGGTATCGCGCATGCGGACAGAAATACGCTGCATCACGTCAATTTCATGGTGAGCGATGAAGACGATCTCGCGCGGGCGCGGGCACGGTTCGCCGCGAATGACGTGCCCGTGGTCTGGCAAGGTCATCATCCGCCGTCCGGCAACACGTTTCTTTTCTTTCTCGACCCGGACGGGCTGTCGCTCGAATACGGGTACGGCATGGAACTGTTCCCCGAGGAAAATCCGCGACCGCCGCGAGTGTTTCAGCCACGGCCCGAATCGTTCGATTCGACAGGTGCCGAGCGGGACGCGCGCGTTGCCTCATGCGGAGAGATCGAGACCGCGGAGGCGCTGTAGCGGATAGCGAGAGCCCTGGGGCCGGGTCCGGCAACGTGGCATCCGCCGTCCGCAATTTCTATGGCAGACCCCATTTAATCTGAGTGCATGGCCATGCAGCAGCAGATCCGCTTTTGCACCACGGGCGACGGCGTGCGCATCGCGTACGCGACGATGGGTACGGGCCCGCCGCTCGTCAAGGTTTCCAACTGGCTTAGCCATCTGGAGTTCGACTGGGGCAGCCCGGTGTGGCGCCACTGGCTCGCCGAGTTCTCGCGCGCGCATACCTTCGTGCGCTACGACGCGCGCGGCTGCGGGCTGTCCGACTGGCAGGTGCCCGGACTTTCGTTCGACGCTTGGGTGGACGACCTCGAAACCGTGGTCGATGCAGCCGGGGCGCAAACGCTTTGCGCTGCTCGGCATTTCGCAGGGCGCCTCGATTGCGATCGCTTACGCGGTGCGCCATCCGGACCAGGTGAGCCACCTGGTGCTGTACGGCGGCTATGTGCGCGGCCGTCTCAAGTGGCAGGAAACGCCGCAGCAGATCAAGGAAGCAGAGATGATGGTCGGACTCGCGGAGCTCGGCTGGGGCCAGGAAAACCCCGCGTTCCGGCAGTTCTTCACCACCCAGTTTCTGCCCGACGGCACCGCGGAGCAGTATCGCTGGTTCAACGAGCTCGAGCGCGTGTCCACGTCGCCGGCAAATGCGGCGCAATTCATGCGCGTGCTCAACGACATCGACGTCACGGCGCTGGCGCCGCGGGTGGCGTGCCCGGCGCTGGTGCTGCATTCGAACGGCGATGCGCGCGTCGCTTTCGATGAAGGCCGGCTGATGGCCGGCCTGATCCCCGGCGCGCGCTTCGTCCCGCTCGACAGCCGCAACCACATCCTGCTCGAGCACGAGCCCGCGTGGCGGCGCTGGGTCGAGGAGGTGCGCGCTTTCCTGCCGGGGCACGCGGGCCACGCGGAGTTCGCCGTCCTGACCCCGCGCGAGCGCGATCTCGTGGAGCTGATCGCCCAGGGCCTCGACAACGCGCAGATCGCGGCGCGACTTGAACTGAGCGAGAAGACGGTGCGCAACCACATCACCAGCATCTTCGCCAAGCTCGAAGTCGAAAACCGTTCGCAGGCGATTGTGCTGGCGCGCGAGGGCGGCTTCGGCCGCAAGCTGCGCTAAGTCCGGCCCCTGGGACTCAGGTCCCGGGCAAAGCGAATTTTCCCGCGACATAAGTCCTGCCGGCCGGGACACCGGCCTCATGCTGCCGCATGCCGCCGCCGGTAGTCTGTGCGGTCGATGCGGGGCATGGGAGCCCCGCGCCACCAACCGGAGATGAGACATGCAAACAGCGCACCACACTGCCGACACCAAGCGTTACGCCAAATGCATCGAAGTATCGAAGCGCATCCGCTGGGACATCGAGCGCGACGTGATCCGCGGCCGCGAGTTCGATTTTTCCAAGAAGTTCCTGCCCGACGGGCTGACGCTCGCCCGCCAGCTCGATTTCCTCAGCGCGGATGAGCGCCGGCTCGTGAGCCAGATCCAGGGGCGCACCTACGCCAACATGTTCGGGCTGGTGGAACGCTTCATTTGCGCCAAAATCCTCGAGGTCAGCCGCGATTACAGCTTCGGCGACCAGACCGCCCTGGAGGGACTGGTGCGGTTCACCGACGAGGAACTCAAGCACCAGGCGCTTTTCCGCCGCATCGAGGAAATGATCGCCGCGGGCATGCTTCCCGGCTACCGCTTCATGCCGCAGCCGAACGACGTTGCGGGCGCGGTGCTGGGAAAAAGCACGTGGGCGGTGCTGGCGCTCACCTGCCACATCGAGCTCTTCACCCTCGAGCATTACCGGCAGAGCATCGAGCGCGACAGCGAGCTTTCCGATTTGTGGAAGGACGTCTTTCTCTTCCATTGGAAGGAAGAATCGCAGCACGCGATCATGGACGAGATGGAGTGGGCGCGCGAAGACGCCAGGCTGACGCCCGCCGAGCGCGATAAGGCGGTGGACGACCCGATCGAGCTGGTGGCGGCCGTCGACGGTCTGCTGCAAATGCAATCGACCGCCGACGCCGATTATTTTCACGGCGTCCGCAAGGCCCCGCTCACCGCGCCGCAAGCCAGGAAATTGCGCGATACGATGCTCGCCGCCTACCGCTGGCAGTACATCGTCTCGGGCGTCAAGCTGGACCGCTTCCAGCAGATACTCGGCGGCTTGATAACCGAGGGCCAGCTGCAGCGCATCGGAGCCGCGCTTGCTCCCATCATGCAGACGGTCGAGCCTTGAGACGGCTATACCGGGGAGACCTCGCCACCATTCACGACGCGGGGTTCGGGCGCTGCGCACAATTGAGACTTGAAGCTTCCTCGCTGTCGGTGCGGATTGCGGGCCGCACATCGATGCATCTGCGCGACGCGCGGGGTGTACGCATGCTCCTTTGCGAGGGCATGCTCTGGATCACGCAGGATGGCGACGCGACCGACTACGTGCTTGCCGCCGGCGACTCGCTCGTCATCGATCGCAACGGATTGACCATCATCGGAGCGCTCACGGACGCCTGGATCGCGCTAGACGGCAGGCGCGCCCGGCCGGCAGATGCTTCCTTCCTCGAGCGCATCCTCCGCGTGTTTCGCACAGCAGGCGCGTTCGTTCCCGCGCATTGCAACAAACCGGGATAAATGGGTCACATTTTGATTAGTGAATTCGCGCTGATTCAATAATCAAAGCCGACTTCGAACGAAGTCGCGTAGTAGCGGGTCAGGTTGAGCTGTACCGGATTTCATGGACAGTGATTTAAGAGACCCCGGGAAGTGCGGAGCTCTGTCTGTTGCAGCGCCGCCGCAACCGGTCACTGCTGCAGTGTCGCGTCTTCGATGAGCACCTTGTACGAATAGCCCGCACCGAAATCCTTGTCGGTGTGAACGACGCCCTTCACTGTCACGACATCCCCCAGCTTCGTCGGATTCACGGTCGTGACGAGAACGTCGTTCGTATTGTCGGCGGCGGAACCGGAGCCATCGCGCAGATGGATCCAGTTTTTCCCCATGATCCCCTCGTTGTACTTCACGATCTTGCCGCGAACCAGCACAGGCTTGTCCTTCAGTGCGGCACCCTTCGTCACGATTTCCGCAACGGTCAGCGCGTTTGCGCCCTTCGCCTTGGGGATGCGGACATCGGGTGCATCCACCGGCTTGACGGAGCCGGAGTGCGGGTTTGCCATGTCGCCGCCGGCATGCTGCGCGCCGCGCGCCGCGCCGGCCAGGTTACCGAGATAAATCACCGGAAACGTCCGGTTCAGCGATTTGCTCTTGAAGTCCTGCATGATCATCGCGTTTTCAATCGTGACCTGGGCGCCTTTTTTGACCGGCGTCCTGGGGACCGAAGCCCAGACCTCGCCGTCCGCGGTCTTGAGGCGAAGGTAGGTAAAACTCGCGGCGTCCACGACCTCGAGCACCTCGCCCTTGACGCTGACCGGCGCCGGCGGAACGGCGGCGGGTTTGTCAGCCGCGCCGGCGAGCGTCGCGGCAACGATCGTGCAGATCGCCAACAATAATTTCATGGTCTCGATACTCCGTCGGGGCAAGGCGGGGAGAATAGCAGAAACGTCCGCCAGCGGCGATGTGGGTCGGACGGGTAGTAAATGGGGTCTGAGCCCGATCAATTCTGCGTCGACTCCACGTTTCCCCGGGAGCCGAGCCGGCGCTGCCCACAACCGTGCTGGGCGATTGGTATGCGAACCTCTTCTACTCGCGGCCGCAGCAGCTCGTGCTGTGCATGAACGAGCGCTCGCTGTTGGTTGTGATCGTGCCCGCGCGTGATTCGAATTCGCTCGCCCCGCGGTTCCGGGACGCGGCGATAGCGCATCTCAGGCGTATCGGGGTGCCGGATGCCGCCGTTGAAGCCGAGGCGCGCGCGATGAGTGAGCTCGCGTTCGGTCCCACTGCGAGCCGCCGTCTCTTGGGATGCCTTAACGAAGCCGCCTTCGCGCTCTCCTGCGAATGGGAGCGCCCGCGCTTCTCTTCGCTTGCAGACCTGCAGATGTATTTTGCGGAGTACATCTATTCCACGACGGGCTACCGCCGGCCCGGCGAGTTGGCGCTCGAGCTGTTTCGCGCTGCCGGCGCAGCGGCAAATGCCGCGCAGTCAAGGATTCATTAGCTCAAGCAGCTTGCCGCGAACGCAGTTTACCGGCTGCCGATGGTGCGAAGTCAAGAACTGACCCCGGAGGGGTTCCTCATCCCTCGGGCTGGCCCCATCACCCATCATTCCATTCAGCCGTGCCCGAAAAGACGGTTGCACTCTAGTATCAAATACGATACTATCGTGAATGCCCTCACGCGGCAAACTGCTCGCCCGCATGCGCGCCAATCCTCGCGATTGGCGCATAGAGGATCTGGAAACACTAGCGCGGCACTATGGAATTTCAGTGCGCAAGCCGGGAGGAAGTCACGTGATCTTCTTCCACCCCGCCAGTTCCGAAATGTTATCGGTGCCGGCGCGGCGTCCGATCAAGCCCGTGTATGTGCGGCGTTTCGTTGCGTTAATTGAACAGCTCATGCCCCATGAAGACGAAAGCTAAACACCGGCCGGCGGCCAAGGCGCGGACGACGCGGGCTGTGGCGCGGGAACGCGTCGCGCCCTACCACGTTGGCGGGGACGATTATCCGTTTATCGTGCGCCCGCTGACGACGGAGGAAGGCGGAGGCTATTTGCTCGAGTTCCCCGAGCTGCCGGGCTGCATTTCCGACGGCGAAACCGTTAAAGAAGCGATCGCCAACGGAATGGACGCCAAGCGCGCGTGGCTCACCGTGGCCAGGGAAGAGGGCCGCCCGGTCCCGGAGCCGGGCGGGCAGCTCAGCGGGAAATGGGTGCAGCGAGTGCCCAAATCGCTGCATGCCCGGCTCGTCGAGCGCGCAGCGCGGGAAGGTGTCAGCCTGAATATGCTTGTCGTATCGCTGATCGCCCAAGGACTCGGCAAACCGTCAAAGTAGTGCGACCAAGAACTGGACGCGGCGGCCAAGGCAGCGCGCATACATCGTGAGTATGCGATCAACTCCAAATCCGAAAGCACGCCCGATAAGGGCGGCGACTTCCCTGGCGGCTCGGGTTCAGCAATTTGTTCGCGAGGCGCAAGTTAACTATCGAAGATTTTTTGCAACATCGGAACCGGATCTCTTCCCCAAAATCATAGAGCGCCTAACAACGGCCGAAGCTGCAACGTACGATATTGCTGATCTTAAGAGTCGCATTGAAAAGATCCACACAGCGGATGTCCGAACGGGTCACCGCATGGACTCGTCGCGACGTGAGTTGTACGTCGAAGGTGCCCGAGATAGGCGCTTTTTTTCGTGGACGCTGCGCGACACATTGGCACCTTCCGCGTCCGTTCGAGAAATTGCATTTGTGAATATAGCGGGAGAAATCTCGGGCGGTGAACGGGGACGGCTCTTTGCTTTTGCGAGGTTGCTGAGCAATTCGCCTGCCAATATCCAGTGTTTCGCTGACGCTGATTGTGACCGCGTGCTTAATCGACCCACGCCAGCGCGAGTCTGGCTTACCGATGGTCGAGACTTGGAAGGCTACGTTTTCACTGTAGATTGTCTTGCGAAAATCCTCCAGATCGCCCTGGGCGCGGATTCGGTGGTGCCTTCCGACCTCCTAACCGAAATTTATGCTCGAGGCCGTGCTGTCGGAGTTCTTCGCATAATGTCCGAGAGAACTGCCCTTGAGTTGCCCTTTCAAGTGATGGGATGGACTCCCCCCGGTCTTGTATTCCGGCATCATTGTGCCAGCTGGCCTCATGTGGTGTGGGGTGTCAGCACTCAACCAAAAGGGGAGTCCGAGATGAATGCTACCGCCGT
>JAHFRL010000168.1 GCA_023266235.1 Betaproteobacteria bacterium | reverse complement strand
TAAGGAAGCTCTGATTAAGTCCGTTCGTGCTGATGTATAGAAGCATGTCCTGAGGTAGCGAAGGGCACGCGCACCGCGCTTATCCAACGCCGCGCGGATTATGTTGCAGGCTGCTCCTTCCCCACTTGCGGGGGAAGGCCGGGATGGGGGGATGATTACCGATGCCGTGGAGCAACGTATCTGACCCCCCACCTCAATCCTCCCCCGCAATGGGGGAGGAAGCTTAAAAAAGATTGCTCCTTCCCCCGTCGAGGGGGAGAAGGAGTTCCTTTTGAATTTTGTGACGCAGCAGGACTAGGCCGCCCTGCGCAGCGTTTTGCGGATGTTGATGGGGCTTTTCAAAAGGAACATAAACATGTATCATGCCGTCATGCAATCATGCGGCATGAAGGAGATGGCGATGGACCTTAAAATCGTTGGGAAAAGTGGGCAAATTTCCATTGGGAAATCCATGGCAGGTGTGGGTTTCATTATGGAGGTGCTCCCTGGAGGCGACATTCTTCTGAAGCATGCGGTTGTCGTTCCTTCCAACGAACGCTGGCTGCACGAACCGGCAATGAAAGAAAAACTGGCTCGCGCCGATGAGTGGATGCGCAACAATCCGGTCCATGCGACCAGACTGGAAGAACTTGAAGCCAGATTGAAGGCCGTTGCGTGAGCGGGAATGACGATAAGGTTTTGCTCGATCTGAATTATCCCGCGTTTCAGTCCGAACTGTTCGAGTTGGACGCTTCTGATGTCAAGAAGGTATTCAAGGCGTTCAAGAAGATCAGGGGGTCAACCTGGAACGAAGTCTTCAGAGACAACGGATTGAAGTGGGAACAGCCCAAAAGTTCTCCCGGAAGATTTACGCTACGAGTGTCACAGTCGTATCGTGCCGTTGTTGTACGTGAAGGGCGCTCAATGCGTTTTCAAGCCCTTCATCCGGATCACGACGGCGCCTACGGGAAAAAGTAACAATCATAGGGGTGAGAATCACCATGACTCGCAACGTTTTCACCCCCATCCCAACCTTCCCCCGTCAAGGGGGAAGGAGTTCCTTTTGAATTTTGTGACGCAGTAGGATTATTGCTGCCGAACGGCCGTTGAGCCGGCAGTTACCCCATTGGAAAAGATTGTCTCTTGCCGTAAACTGCCCGAATGGCAATGATGTCCGAGGAGATCCTTCAATGACACCAACAGTAGCAGTAGCGGCGGCACCCAAGGCGGCAACCAAGGCCGTTGCGCTGGGCGATTTGCTGGTCGGCCAGGGGCTGCTGACGCCGGAACGGCTCATCGAGGCCTTGACGGAGCAGAAACGCAGCGGGCGCCTGCTCGGGCGCGTGCTGGTGGAAAACGGCTTCGTCACCGAGGAACAAATTGCCCGCACGCTCGCTTCGCAACTCCAGGTGCCCTACATCGACCTCAGGCGCTACGAAGTCAATAACGCCACCGTGCGCGCGCTCTCCGAAATGCAGGCGCGCCGCTTCCGCGGCCTGGTGCTGGAGGATCGCGAGGACACCTATCTCGTCGGGATGGTGGATCCGTTCGACCTGCGCGCGCAGGACGAGCTCTCGGCGCTGCTCAAGCGGCCGGTCGACGTCGCGCTGATCACCAACGAGCAGCTCGTCCAGACCATCGACCGCGTTTTCCGCAAGACCGAGCTGATCGGCGAGTTCGCCAAGGAGGTGGAGCGCGAGATCGACAGCGACGATCAGGTCCAGATCGTCGACCTGAGCGCGCTGGACGACTCGGTCCAGGCCGAGGACGCGCCGGTGGTGCGGCTGCTGCAAACGGTGTTCGACGACGCGGTGCAGGCGCGCGCCTCCGACATTCACATCGAGCCGCAGGAGAAAAAGCTGGTCGTGCGCTTCAGGATCGACGGCGTGCTGCATTCCCAGCTCGAGGCCGACCCGAAAATCGCCGGCGCGGTGGTGGTGCGCCTGAAGCTGATGGCGGGACTCGACATCGCTGAAAAACGCCTGCCGCAGGACGGGCGCATCGCGGTCAGGTCCGGCACCCGCCGCCTGGACGTGCGCATGTCCACCATGCCCGCGCAGCACGGCGAGTCGGTGGTGATGCGTATCCTGATGCGCGAAGGCGAGCTGATCGACCTGGAAAAGACCGGCATGCCGGCGGCGGTGCTCGCGAGTTTCGAGCGCGTGCTGCAGGCGCCGCACGGCATCGTGCTCGTCACCGGGCCCACCGGCAGCGGCAAGACCACCACGCTCTACGGCGCGCTGCAGAGGTTGAACGATCCCGGCGTCAAGATCCTCACCTGCGAGGACCCGGTCGAGTACCGCATCCCCGGCCTGATCCAGGTGCAGATCAACGAAAAGATCGACCTCGGCTTCGCGCGCGTGCTGCGCTCGTTCCTGCGCCAGGACCCCGACATCCTGCTGGTGGGCGAGATCCGCGACCAGGAAACCGCGCAGATCGCAGTGCGCGCCGCGATGACCGGCCACCTGGTGCTGTCCACGCTGCACACCAACGACGCCGTCAGCACGCCCGGCCGGCTGCTCGACATGGGCGTGCCCGGCTACATGATCTCCTCCACGGTGCTCGCGGTGCTGTCGCAGCGCCTGATGCGGCTCATTTGCCGCTATTGCATCGAGCCCTACTCCCCGCGTCCCGATGAACTGGAGTGGGTCAGGCACTACTATGCGGGCGGCGAGATCGCGCAGGCGAAGTTTCAGCGCGGCAAAGGCTGCACCCGGTGCAACGGCGTCGGCTACACGGGGCGCACCGGCGTGTTCGAGATGGTCGAAATGACCGCGCCGCTCGCCGCCGCCATCCATGGCAGCGATCCAAGGGAGTTCGAACGCGTGGCGCGCGAGCAACTGGGCCGCAACACCGTCGCGCACCGCGCGCTCGACCTCGTGCTGGCGGGCGAGACCACGATCGCCGAGGCGATGCAGGTGGTCATTTCGGCGGAGGGCTGAGCGATGCTGGTCTTCGATTACAGCGGCCGCAACGCGCGCGGCGAGGTGATGCAGGGCCGGATCGAGTCGCAGAACCCGCAGGCGGTGGCCTCGTGGATGATGTCCGCGGGCATCACGCCGATCAGCATCAAGGCGCTGGCGGAGGACACCCGGCCGCTGTGGCTGCGCAAGCTCAACGAGCGCGCGCTCACCGACGTGGACCTGCTGCTCTTCACCCGGCAGATGGGCACCATGGTGAAAGCCGGCGTGGCGATGATGCAGGCGCTCGTCGCGATCCAGAAATCGACCGGCAAACCGCGCCTGGTGCGGCTGCTGCAGGCGATGCGCGACGACCTCGACAAGGGCCTCGAGCTGAGCAACGCGATGGCGCGTCACTCCAAGTTTTTCAACGAGTACTACGTGAACATGGTCAAGGTCGGCGAGGGCACCGGGAAACTGGAGGAAGTCTTCCGCCGCCTGTTCGTCCAGCTCGAGTTCCAGAGGCACATCAAGCAGAAGGTCAAGGGCGCGGTGCGCTACCCCAGCTTCGTGATGACGGCGATCGCCATCGCGATCGTGATCGTCAACCTGTACGTGATCCCCGTGTTCGCCAAGGTTTACGCCGGCTTCAAGGTGGCGCTGCCCCCGGTCACGCAGTTGCTCATCGCGATCTCCAATTTCGTGGTCAAGGACTGGTGGTTGCTCGTTGCGGGAGTGGTCCTGGTGATTTATGCGTTCCGTGCCTGGACCGGGACGCGCGCCGGGCGCTACACCTGGGACAAACACAAGCTCAAGGTCCCGATTGTCGGCAGCATCCTGGTCAAGGGGACGATCGCGCGCTTTGCCCTGAGCCTTGCCATTGCGAGCAAGAGCGGCATCCCGCTGATGCAGGGGTTTACCCTGGTGTCGCGCGTGGTCGAGAACGCTTATTACGAGCAGCGCATCCTGCAGATGCGCGACGGGGTGGAGCGCGGCGAGAGCATGCTGCGGGTGGCGCAGAGCGCGGGCATTTTCACGCCGCTCGAGCTGCAGATGATCGCGGTGGGCGAGGAAACGGGCGAGATCGACGAAATGCTGGAGCAGATCGCGAAGATGTACCAGGACGAAGTGGAGTACGAGGTGGAGCGGCTGAGCGAGACCCTGGAACCGCTCCTGCTCGCGGCCATGGCGGTGCTCGTCATGATTCTCCTGCTGGGCATTTTCCTGCCGCTCTGGAACCTTGGCCAGGTGGCGATAAAAAGATAGGCATGACGCGGTGTGTCTGCGCAAATCCTGGCCGTAATCTGCGGCATGGCCGGAGCGCTTGGAGTTGCCGCGGGCGCGGGACTGCTGATCGTGTCCGCGCGAACGCCGCGTGAGCGCACGTGGTTGTGGCGATGGTTGCTCGAAATCGATCTGGTCGCGCTGCTCGACCGGCGCCGGACGATTGAACGGCCCCTGTATCGTCACCATTACGGGTTTGGCGCCGCCGTGATTGCCGGCGCCGTCGTGTCGCTCGTGGCGCTATGGGAGTTGCGCGATCATCCGCTGGTGACGGGCGCGTTGTCCGGGTTCCTGGGGGTTTTGGGTGTCAGCGCCGTGATCCTGACGAGTTGGGCGTTGGCGGTCTTCGCGCTCGGCATCGGCGTGTTCCTGTTCATCCGCCCCAGCGCGCTCAAGAACTTGGAGGCCGCAGCCAACCGCTGGATCGAGCCTTTTCCGGCGTCCACCAAAGCCACCGTGCCGGCTGCAAGAGGCATCAACCGGCTGATACTGCGCGCTCCCCGGCTCACCGCGCTGCTGCTGCTGGCGGCCGGGATCGCTTGCCTGCTGGCCTTGGCCGCGATCAATTAACGGTCTTCGTCAGTCTGGCAAGACTGCAGCAGACAGTTGTTTCAATGGGTCATCAGCCATCGGTTCAGGGACAGATAGCACCCAAAGGTCAAATCCCCGCTCGCGTCTTTTCCCGGTAACCGCTTCAAATCCAGCTCCCTTGAGCGCATCGATCAGGGTGGTGAGGGTAAAGCCACCGTGGTGGGCCATGTACGGCCGATCGCGACTGACAAAACCGCGGTAGCTGTAAACCATGTCGAAAGGGGTAATGGGGCCGGCAGGCGACTGGTATGCTGTCTCAAACAAACGGTCTTCCGCAATCATGCGGGCCGCCGCTTGCAGGTCTGGAACGGTCGCCACCATGATTCCACCGGGCTTCAGCACGCGCTTCATCTCCGCCAAAGCAAGCGGCAATTCATGCGCGTAAAGGTGCTCAAGGGTGTGGGAAGAATAAACCGCATCCACCGAGTGCGATGGAACTGCGGACATGTCCAGCGCCGTGCCGAGTATATCGGGGTGCGCATCAGGATCAATATCGAGACGTATTTCTGCCCATCGTTTCTGGAAATATGCGGGCAAATGACGGATATCAGCCTGGCCGCAACCGACGTGAAGCAAGGTCTTTCTGATCACAGGGGCTCCGGATACTATTTCGGACCCAAGTTTTTCACCACGGCACCACACCTGCCACATGCGCCGGTACAGCATCTCGAGATCTTGCGTGAATTGCTCCGCATCACACAGAGGGCTACGGGACATCTGCCGGCGAATGATGCTGTGCAAGCTTGCCACCCGGGGGGTGTCGAGGGCCAGCGCCACAGCACCCGCGATATAGGATTCAACATCTGTAAATATCAGTTCCTCATGCCCGATATTGGTCAGTATCGATGCTGATTGGCGCGACACCACGGAATTCCCGGCCAGCGCCACCACTGGCACGCCCATCCACAGGGAGTCCAGGGTAGTCATGCCTCCATTGAAAGGGAAAGGGTCCAGCGCAATGTCCACTTCAGAATATTCCTGGAGCATCTGCAAGTGACCTGAAGCCGGCCTCAGGATCAGTCGTTCAGGTGAGAGCCCGCAGGTTTCAAACTTTTTCTTGAGCCGCTCGGCCGTTTCAGCGTCATTGATTCCCCTGGCCTTGATCATCAGCCTGGCATCGGGCACTTTCACAACAATACGGGACCATGCTTCAATGACCGGATCGGTCAGCTTGTCCAACCGGTTAAAGCTTCCAAACGTAATGTAACCGGTCCTATTGAAGAGAGGTGCGGAAACTTCCGGCGCAAGCTCAAGCGGGGTATAGCAAAAACGCGAATGAGGCAGCCTTGCCGGGATTTCGGAAAACAATTGTTCAGACTGCTGAGGGGTTGTATAAGGGTCGGTAATAAAGTAATCGATACTCTTCAAGCCGGTGGAATGAAAATAGCCGATCCAGGTTGCCTGGACAGGCGCAGGCCTGAGCGCGAATACCTGCATTCGGTTTAATGCAGTATGGCCCGAAAGATCCACCAGGATGTCGATGCTTTGCGCCTGTATCAGGTCAGCCAGTTCCTCATTTGAGAGCAACGCTACCTCGTGCCAGTAATCACTATTGGCACGCAGGATTGCCGTAGTCTCATCTGAAGCGTAAGACGTCGCGAAGCAATGAATTTCGAATTTGCCATGGTCATGCTGCTGCAGCACACCTCGCAGAAGAGTTCCTACAGGATGGAGGCGGAAATCACCCGACACATAACCAATCTTGAGTCGATTTTCCGCCTCCTTTCCCGGCACGTGCCTGAACTGTTTTTCCAGCAACGGCGTCTCATAACGCTCGGCCCATTCCAGATGACGTTTGAATAACGCTTCGGGAGTCAGATCGGGAAGATAGGTGGAATTACAAACGATATACGAGAAAATTTTGGCCTTTTCCGGCCCGAATTCCATCGCTTTTTTTATGTAATCGATGGATTGGGCCGGATTGCCTCTGGCGCTGACGCAATCAGCCAGTGATGCCCAGCCTAAAAAATCTGTGGGATGATGCTCAAGAAGCCTGCGGAAAGTTGCTTCCGCCTCCGTCATCTGCCCCGCGTGCTGCAAAGCAGTTGCCAGCAACCGTTGCAGATAGGCAGACTCGCCTTGCAGTTTAATTTTGCCACGAATGAACTCCACAGAAGCCCGCAGCGCCATCGGATTGCTTTGCAAGATCGCCAGATTGAAGATGGCTTCCTGGTTATCCGGTTGGATCTCCAACGCCCTTTTATAGGCATTCAGCCCCGGCCTCGCCTTGCCGGAACGTACCAGCACAATACCCAGATTAATCTGAAAAGCCGCACTATCAGGATAATGCTCTATGGCCTGCCTGGCAGCTTGTTCAGCCTCGATCAGTTTGTCACATTCAAGAAGTGCAGTTGTGCGATTTCCCAGTGCCTCATAGAACAGGGGCGCCTGCTCAAGAACACGTTCAAAATAGCCGAGCGCGCCCCTCGCATCCCCTTTCACCAGATGCAATTCACCAATATTGGTCAGGGCGTGTAAATTCGAAGGGTCAATTTCCAGCGCCCGGTCATAGCAACGACGTGCCTCTTCAAGCTGGATGGACTGGCGATAGGCGGCTCCCAGACCACACCATGCGTCAGCATTTGAGGGATCGCTTTGAACGGATTCCTCGAAAGCTTTCAGTGCTTCCGGTAATGCTCCGTTGGCAATCAGTTTTTTTCCAAGACGCGACAGCGCCTTGGACCCACGCTTGCCACCCTCGTTACCTGCAAAGCGGTAGCAGGTTTCCGCCCCATCCAAGCCTTTGGAATCCAGCCATCGCCCCAGCAGGCACCAGAATAATGCGACTATTTGCGCCATGGCAAAACTTGACCAGGGAAAATCAGTTGGCGTTGTATGAGGAAAATATCATCATGGCAAGTAACAACTTTGATACCATTTCAGGCGGATAGCCGGCAAGCACCAGGCGCTGTTGCAGCTTTAAGACCACCCGGGCCCAGCTAATCACCCACAGACGATGCTTTTTCCGCTCCTCACGGGCTTCTGCATAGAATCGGTTGAGCCTTTGCTCGATATTTTTTTTTGAGAGATTCGTTCTGCTTGCAGAAACTTTCACATCTGCATGCGGAAGCTCCTTTTGGAATTTAATAAACAACAAGTCAGCCAATTGATCTACTTTGCTCATGATTATTTGCAACTTTCATCAGTGAAGACCGCAACCAGCCGTTGGATCGAGTCCTTCCCGTCCGCCGGAGAGGGGTTCATCAACCGGCTGATACTGCGCGTCCCCGGCTCACCGCGCTGCTGCTGGCGGCCGGGACCGCTTGCCTGCTGGCCTTGGCCGCGATCAATTAACGGTCTTCGTCATTCTCGAATATCACCTCCCGCGGTGGGGGAGAGGTGAGGGCTGGCGTTGCAGGCTCGTGAGGCGAGCGGTCTACTGCACCACTTCTGTCCAGGTTCTGGCGCTCACTGTGGAACTGGTGACGGCGATGGGCGTGATATCCGCCCCGCTCAGGCACATGAAACCCGAGGCCCAATAGTCAGTGCCGGCGGTTTTTTCAATGGCAAATGTCGTCCTTGCCGAGGCGTGGTCAAAGAAAGCGCAGGTGCCGGCGCAGATAGTGGCAAGGTTCAAAGGCGTTGTGGGAGTCGTTGATACCGTGAATGCCTTGGTCGCCGCGTTGGGGTCGGCGTTAACGGCGGTTACCGTCGTGCTTGCGGCAAATACCCCGGTCACGGCCCCGGACGCGACTGCGATAATGGTCTGCGGACTCGGCGGATTGGGCGGAATCGACGGAGGCGGCACGGTCGGCATGCTCGGCGTGCTCGAGGGCAGGTAAACAATCGTTCCGGGAGTGCCGGCAAGGACCGGACCACTAGCGGCGAACGCGCCGTTCGCAGGCGTGCCGCTCAGAACGTAGTCGCCCACTCCGCCCTGAGCGGGCCCTGAACTGATCGAATAGGCAGTTCCCTGGATCGGATCGGTCGGCTCGAAAAAGCAGATCGTGCATGCTGTTACATGCAG
>JAHFRL010000045.1 GCA_023266235.1 Betaproteobacteria bacterium | reverse complement strand
CAAACACTGCGCATTTACGATTTGGTCGAAGGCCTGCGCAACGACCGCATCCGTCTCGCGTTTCTCGGTGAATCGGCGGAAGACAAGATCGGCCTCATCAACGCGCTGCTGTTTTCCGACCTGCCCGGCGGGCTATTGCCGCTCGGGCCCGGCAGCGAGTTCCTGTGCGCGACCGAAATCTTCCACGACCCGAGCGAAGCGCCGTTCGTGCGCGTGCTGCCCATGGACACGCGCAAGCGGCCGGAAAGCATCGCCGCGCTGCGGCGCAGCCCGATCGAGTGGATCACGATGCGGTTGAATCCCGACTCTCCCGATTCGATAGCCGAGGCGATGCACAGCCTGATCGAATCGCGCACGGTCGGCATCGACGAGGCGAAATCGCTCAACCTGACCAACGTCGAGCGCAGCGGCGATGCGGTATCGATACCGGCATGGCGCTATGCGCTGATCAACCTGCCGCACCCGATGCTGAAAAGCGGCCTGATCGCGCTCTTCAGCCCGAATCTGCAAATGCTTTCCGCGGAGCCGGAGATCGCGTTGCGCATGACATCGAGCGCGCAGTCGCTGCTAATGGTGCTCGGCAAGGAGTTGACACCGGCGGCGCAGGACGTATGGAAGCAATATGCGCAGCACGCCCAGGCCCACAAATTCGTGGTGCTGGATACCGGCGCCGGCGCTGACGACGCCGCTGCCGCGCGCGTGGCGCAGACGCTCGACATCCCGGCCTCCAACGTGTTTTCGCTGGCGGTCAAGCAAGCGGTCGCCGCGCGGCTCGCGCACCAGGAATCATCCGCGCTTACCGCGGGCATCGAGCAAGTGGAAAAGCTGCATGCGGAAAAGCTGGTGCCGGAACGGCAGACACTGCTGCTGTCTTCCGTGGCCAAGGAAATCGGCCCGCTGGTGCATTCAGCGCGGCAGGCGGTCGCGGCGCGCTTCATCGCGACGATCAAGGAGATGCAGGACCTGACTTCGAGCTCCGGCAAGAACCGCAACGTCGCCCTGGAAATGCTGACGCGGCTTGAAACCGAGCGCAAGAACTACCAGAAAAGCGTCGCTACGTTCAATGTCACCTTCGCTGACCTGACGGCCAAAGGCCAGGAGCTGCTCGCCACCCTGCACGACGATCGCATCGAGGACATCCTGAGCCACGACAAGGAGTTCATCCAGGGCGCCTGGACCACCGCCGGCATGTGGAAAGCCATGCAGGGGCTGTTCGCCTACTTCGCGCTGCAGGTCGAGAAAATTCTCAATTACGCGGTCAAGCTCAAGGAGTCGGTGGACGGGATCTACCAGCAGTTTCACGAGAACTTCGGGCTCGCCAAGCTCTCCCCGCCGCCGCTCACGCTCGAGAAGCACCTCGAGGCGGTGCATACGCTGGAAGAAAACGCCAGGCGCTTCTGCCACGACCCGATCAATATCGCGACCTACAAGGACTTCATGGTGAAGAAGTTCTACGACGGCCTGGTCGAGGAAGCGCGCCAGCAGTTCGAATGGACGCGGCTCGATACCGAGCGTTGGCTGCGCGGCGCGCTCGGGCCGCTCAACGGCCAGATCATGGAACGGCAGAACCTGATGCTGAAGCGCGTCGAGAATTTGCGCAACCTGAAAGACAACCTGACCTCGGTGCAGGAGCGCATCAAGCAGCTCGACCAGCAGCGTTTGGCGCTCAAGAAACAGGGCGAACAGCTCGACCTGTTGCGCGCCAACCTCGCGCTGGGCGCACCGGCCGCCGCCAAGGCCGCGGGCGAAGAAAAGCCGGCCACCGCGACCTAGCTGTCGATATCTCGATGCAGCAGTCGGCGGGCGCGCACCCGGCGCGGTTTTGCGCGCCGGCCGAACCGGATTATCATGCTGCATCGCGAGCATGACCGCCGGAAAAGATCCGGATTTTGGCGAATCTGGCCGCGCAGGCGCTAGCTTGCCCGCCGCCCCCAACCAGACATGACGAGCCCACTCGAAACAGAAGTCGCCCATTACCAGGAGTGGCGCGATCAGATGGTCGCCGGGATCGAATCCTACAAATCCTGGCTCGACGCCCACGGCTACGCCGATATCCAGCAATCGCTGCGCATCTACGACTTGATCGAGAGCCTGCGCAACGACCGCATGACGCTCGCGTTTCTCGCCGAGTTCTCGCGCGGCAAGACCGAGCTCATCAATGCGATGTTCTTTTCCGATTTCAAGCAGCGCCTGCTGCCGTCCAATGTCGGCCGCACCACGATGTGCCCGACCGAGATTTTTTACGATGCCGCCGAGGAGCCGTACATGCGGCTGCTGCCGATCGAGACGCGCAGGCGCCAGGAAAGCGTGAGCGCGCTCAAGCGCCAGCCGGTGGAGTGGATCAAGATCCGGCTTAACGTCGATTCGCGCGAGGAAATGACGCAGTCGATGCAGAACCTGGTCGAGGTCAAGACCGTCAGCATCGAGGAAGCGAAATCGCTCGGCCTGTGGGACGACTCGAACCCGATGATCACGACGATGGTGATCAAGGACGGCGATCGCGTCGAGATCCCGTCGTGGCGCCACGCGATGATCAGCTATCCGCACCCGCTGCTGAAAAGCGGGCTGGTGGTGCTCGACACGCCGGGCCTCAATGCGCTCGGCACCGAGCCCGAGCTCACGCTGTCGATGATACCGAACGCGCATGCGGTGTTGTTCCTGCTCGCGATGGACACCGGCGTCACCAAGTCCGACCTCGAGGTGTGGCAGAAATACGTGCAGCCCGCCGCCACGCGCCGCATCGCGGTGCTCAACAAGATCGACCTGATGTGGGACGGCCTGAAACCCGAGGACGAGATCGCAGGCGACGTTGAGCGCCAGCTCGCATCCACCTCGATGCTGCTGACGTTGCCGCGCACGCACGTGCTGGCGATCTCGGCGCAAAAGGCGCTGCTCGCGCGTATCCGCGGCGACGATACCTTGCTCGCCAGGAGCGGTATCCACCAACTCGAGCAGCTCCTGGCTTCGGAAATCATCCCGGCCAAGCAGGAGATCATGCGCGCCGCGGTGCGCCGCGAGATCGGCAGCATGGCTGACGCCTCACGCTCGGCGGTCGCCAGTCAGCTCGCCGCGACCCGGACCGAGTTGAAGGAACTCGCCGCGCTGTCGGGCAAGAACCGCAGCATGGCGCAGGCGATGGTGACGCGGCTCGAAGCCGACCACAAGAACTATCAGGCGACGGTGCAGACGTTCCGCGCCACCTACAACACGGTGATGAACCGGGGTGCGGCGCTGCTCAAGCAGCTCGATGAGGATGCGCTCGAGCAAATCCTCAACAAGGACCGTGAGTTCATCCGGGGCGCATGGACCACCGCCGGCCTGTGGAAGAACATGCAATTGCTGTTCCAGCACTTCACGGGGGTATCGAACAAGATCCGCAACTTCGCGAATCAGATCAAGGGGCTGGTCGATTTGACATATACCCGCTTTCATGAAAAGTTCGGCTTCGCGAGGCTGACACCACCGGCGCTCAACATGGAGAAGCACACGCTGACGATGACCATGCTGCAGGAGACGGCCAAACAGTTCTGCCATGACCCGATCAACGTCATGACCGAGAAGCACTTCCTGGTCGCCAAGTTCTACAACAGCCTGGTCGCCGAGGCCCGCCAGATTTTCGAGATGACGCGGATGGACGCAGAAGCGTGGCTGAAATCGGCGCTCGGGCCGCTCAACCGGCAGATCAAGGATCACGAGCAAGTGCTCGCCAAGCGCCTCGAGAACTTCAAGAAAATCCGCGACAACCTGAGTTCGGTCGAGGAGCGCATCAAGCACCGGGAAAAGCTGCAGGTCACGCTGCAGCAGCAAAGCTACGTGCTCGCGCGCATCAAGGCCAATCTCGACGGCGAAGACATCGTCGAGGCGCCGCCGGCCACCCAGCGCGAGGCCGCGCCGGTGGCGTGACGCCGTGAACGGCGAGCGGTCCGGGCACGCGGTTTTCCGTTCACCGCTTGCCGCTTACCAGTTACAACGCCGCTTCAACCCGCTCGCACAGCGTCTTCAGGATCTCGATCCGCGCGGAAAACTTGTCGTTGGCCGCCACCAGGACCCACGGCGCGAGTTCGTTGCTGGTGCGCTCGATCATGTCACACACCGCGCGCTCGTAGTCGTTCCATTTCTTGCGGTTGCGCCAGTCTTCGGGCGTAATCTTGAAGCTCTTGAACGGCGTCTTCTCGCGCTCGCGGAAGCGTCTCAATTGTTCTTCCTTGGTAACGGTGACCCAGAATTTCGTCACAATGCCGCCCGCTTCCACGAGCTGCTCTTCGAAGTCGTTGATCTCGTGATACGCCCGCATCCAGTCCTGTTCCGAGCAGAATTTCTCGACGCGTTCGACCAGCACACGCCCGTACCACGAACGGTCGAAGATCGTCACCCGTCCCCGGCGCGGGAGATGGCGCCAGAAACGCCACAGATAAGGTTGCGCGCGTTCTTCCTCGGTCGGCGCGGCTATCGGCGTCACCTGGTAATGGCGTGCATCCAGTGCGCCGGTGACGCGCCGGATGCTGCCCCCCTTGCCCGCGGCGTCGACCCCTTCCATCACGATGATCAGCGACTTGTTGCGAAACTTTTTGTGGCGCGAGAGCAGATTGAGCTCCCCCTGGTATTTCTCGAGCTTGCGGTTGTAAGCCTTGCGCGCGAGCGTCCTCTCGTAGTCGAGGCTGGAGAGCACGTTGCGGCCGTCAAGCGCGGGCTCGGCCAGCGCCGCCGGCCGGCTCATCGCCGGCTTATTACCGGCGAGCCTTTTTTTCAGCGCGTCGAGCAGCGTGCGCCCGACCGTGAGATAACGGTAGTTCGGGTCGGTGCCTTCGACGACGAACCACGGCGCATAGCCGGTGCTGGTCTCGCGCAGCGCGTTCTCCGACACCTTGCGGAACTTGTTGTAGAGCTTGAAGCGCTCCCAGTCGGTATCGGTGACGCGCCAGCGCGTCTTGGGATCGGCTGCGAGCGCTTGCAGACGCTTTTTTTGCACCTTCTTGGACAGATGAAACCAGAACTTGAGAATCAGCGCGCCTTCGTCGACCAGCATGCGCTCGAAGCGCACGATCTCCTCCATCGCGAGCTCGAGCTGGGCGTTGTCGGTCGTGCCCGCCACGCGGTTGACGATGGGATCGGTATGCCACGCGCCGAACAGAATGCCGATGCGGCCTTTGGGCGGCAGCGCGCGCCAATAGCGCCACATGCGCGGCCGCTCGCGCTCTTCATCCGACATTTCGCCGAACGCGTGGGTGTGAATGAAGCGCGGATCCATCCACTCGTTGAGGATGTTGACGGTCTCGCCCTTGCCGGCGCCATCGACGCCGCCGATCAGAACGATCACCGGAAAACTCTTGTTCTCGAGCAGCTCGTACTGAGCCTTCAGCAGCGCTTCGCGCAGCTTGGGCTCCTTGCGGTCATACTCGCGGTCGGGAATGCTATGGCCGAGTTCTGCGGATTCAAACATTTTTCAGGTCTCCGTAGGCGATTTCACAGGCTGACGGGGCGGCGAACCCCTCTGCCTTACAGGGCACACGTGGACGTTATCCTCATGCGCCCGCTCACCAGCATGTTTGACTTCGATCAAAAGGATAGCACATGCGCGGAACGCGCCGTGAGCGCCGCGTCAGGCTACCAGATCGGTCGCGTTCGTTTGACGCCAGCGCTCGACCGCGGCCAGATACTCGAGCGGTTTCTCGACGACGAGCTGGGGCCGGCCGGCGAGCACGCGCCCGGAATTGGCATCGAGACACAGCACATCGCCCTCGAAGAACTTCCGGCCGCCGATGTCGCAACTGCGGTTCGCGAGTTCGATGCTGAGTTCATGGCAGCCGACGAGGCACACCTTGTCGAGCTGGCGCGCGACCACTGCCGCGTGCGAGGTGCGCCCGCCGACCGCCGTGAGCAGCCCGCTCGCGGCGGCGAGCCCGCCGATATCGTCGGTGGTCGTCTCATGCCGCACCAGGATTACCGGCTGTTTGCGCGCCATCTGTTTCGCCTTCTCGACGTCAAGCGCGATGGCGCCGATCGCGACGCCAATGCTGGCCGCCGTTGCGCGGCACAAAACCGGCGCATCGTCGCTGGGCACCAGCCGCACTTCCCTGATGTGCGCGAGGTCCAGCCCGCGCAGCCGTGCCAGCGCTTCGTCGGGAGTGATCAATTGTTCCTGCACCTCTTCCACCGCGATCCGCAGCGCGGCCCACGGCGTGCGCTTGCCGGTGCGCGTCTGCAGCAGATACAGCTTGCCGTCCTGGACCGTGAACTCGAACTCCTGCACGTCCTTGAATTCCGCTTCCAGCGCGCGGCTCACGCTCAGGATGTGCTGCATCACCTGCGGCAGGATCACGACCAGCTGCTCCGCGTCGTGCAATGCGTGCCGGCCCGACACTACGTCCTCGCCCTGCGCATTGAACAGGAAATCCATGTAAAGCCGGTTTTCGCCGGTCGCCGGGTTGCGCGTGAACGCAACCCCGGAGCCGGAACTGCCGCCGGCGTTGCCGAACACCATGCGCTGCACGGTGACGGCGGTGCCGTCCGTCTCGTCGAGACGGTGCAGGCGCCGATATTCGGCGGCACGCGGGCTCAGCCACGAGCGGAATACCGCGCGCACCGCCGTCTCGAGCTGCTCGAGCGGGTCCTGTGGAAAATCGGCGCCGGTCAGCTTGTGATAGAGCTCGAGATAATCGCGCGCCACCGCGGCCAGCAGCCGGGCGTCGAGTTCCTGGGCGCGTGCCGCGCCGCCCTGCTTGAGGTAGACTTCGAGCACCGCCTCGAACGGCTGCGCCGGCGCACCGTGCACCACTGTGGCAAACGACTGCACCAGCCTCCGGTACGAGTCCCATACCAGGCGCGGGTTGCCGGTCATGCGCAACAGCCCGCGCAACGTCGCCTCGGTGAGTCCGACATTGAGGATGGTCTCCATCATTCCCGGCATCGATACCGGCGCGCCGGAGCGCACCGACACCAGCAACGGCTTGCGCGCACCACCGAACGTGAGGCCGCTGCCGCTCTCGATGCGCCGCATGCTGGCAGCCAGCAGCTCGCCGCCGGGCTTCTTCTCCGCTTTGAGGTAATCGCGGCAATAACCGGTGCCGAGCACGAACGCCCGCGGCACGGGCAAACCGATCGCGGCCATGCGCGCCAGGTTGTACGCTTTGAAGCCCATGGCGTTCGCGTCACCCGTGAGCGGCTCGGCGTTCTGCCCGCCGACCAGGAAAATGCGCCGATTCGCGGCGGCTGCGGTCACGTGAGCATCACCTCGCCCAGCACGTAATCGCGCAGCATCAGCGCGGCATGCATCAGCGCGTCGGCGGATTCCTCGAGGCTCTTCACCGCGCCGTTATACACAAACAGCTCCTTCTCGCTGAACTTGCCGTCCACCAGCGCGCGCTTGGCGTTGCGCTGCGCTTCATCGGTGTGCTGCTCGACCGCAATAATGCGGTGGACCGCCTCCAGAAAGTCCTGCACGTCTTCGCGCAACCCGCCGCGATGCAGATAGCGCGTGGTCTCGAGCGCTTTCAGGAACTCCTGCGCGCCCTGCACCATGAGATCGGACAGCGTTTGCACCGGCTGGCAGATCTCGCCGCGCCACGCCTCGGGCGGGAGCAGCGTCAGCTGGAACGCGGCGTCCTCGAGATCGTCGGCGACATCGTCGGCGGCCTCGACCAGATTGCGGAAAAAACCGCCCGATTCGCTGAGCTTGACCGCGGCGCGCGCGCGGTCGACGAGCGCGTCCGCCTGGCTCTCCCAATCCTTGGCGCGATTCGCGTTGCGCTCGAGATATTGCTGCGCGCCCGGCAGCCGCGCCTTGAGCAGCGCATCGTGGATGCCGCTCGCGAGCTCGATGACGAGCGCGGCGTGGTCGGCGGCGATGTCGATCAGGCTCTGTTGCGCGCTGCGGAAATAGTTGAGCAGCTCGACCTTGACCTCGTCGCGGATCAGCGGCTCCGGGCGCCCGTCCCGCAATCCCTCGCTGCAGGCCTTGAGCACGTAGCGCAGGTATTTCGCGGCCTCGCGCCTGCCGAGCATGTCGTTCAGCCGCTCGCCGAAGCGGTGCGGCCCCTTCACCACGAACTCGAGCGCGTCGTAGATCAGTTGCTCGCCGCCAAGCTTCAGAAACGCCATGTGTCCATAGTTCTCGTCGGCGGCCCATTTCAGCAGTTGCAGCGTCTCGTTCTTGGGCAGGAAATTGCGCAGCCGCTTGCGCGCGCGGTTCCAGTCGATCAGGAACACCAGCCGCGAGCCGAGAAAACCCAGGTAGTCCTCGAGCCCGGCCTTGCTGTCCGCGGCATAGCGGCCGGTGCTCAGGTGATACACGCCGCTTTCCATCGCCTTGTCCTTGCGCGACAGCGTGTCTTCCCACTGCACGTCGTAGCGCTCGAACAGGCTTTCGAAAAACAGCAGGCGCTGCAGATGAATGTCGGTATACGTCAGCGCGACGCTCTGGCCGGAAACGTGCACCACCAGGACATGCGCGTCGGTGGTGCCGATGTCGTTCTGGATCACCAGCGTGTCGCCCGTGCGCGTGGCGGTCGTGCCGAGCCCGGGATGGTCGAACTTGAGCGGCGCGGTCTGGTTCACGCCGCGCATGAATGCCTTCACCAATGCCCGGTCGGCGGCCTTGATCTCGTAGACGCGCGCGCCGTCAATCGACTCCGCGGCGATCGCCGTCTGCAGCCGGTTAAGCGCCTTGTGCAGATCCATTACCAGCAGGTGCGGGCTGTCGCCCTGCTCGCGGTTGCCCGAGGTCAGCTGCACAATCGCCTGCCCGCTGATCGCGTCCGCGTGGGCCTGCTCCTCGCCCTGCGCAAACTGCGCGTAGCGCTGCGCGAACTGCCGCGCTTCGTCGCCAAGCCCGGCGCCGTCGGCGCTCTCAAGCGGCTCGAGCATGGTCTTGATGTTGCGCATCACCAGCCCGACAATGCGTGCGGCATGCGGTATCTGGTAGTCGCCGTTGGCCCCGCGCTGGCTGCCTTCGATCACGTGATCGAGATCTTCCACGTCGAGCCCGCTCACCAGGCGCTCCTGGTGCAGATCGGAGAACGCCGCATCGGGGCGATCGGCGTGGCTTTTCGCCATCTGCAGCAGCGTGAACAGGTATTTGGCCTGGTCGTTCGCCGCGAGCGCCGTGTTGACAAGCGCCGGCAACAGGAGCTTGCGCTCGCCGAGCGCGTCGATGATGCGGTTTTTTTCCGTCATAACGAGAGATCCGTCGCGCCCGGAAACGGCAACCTCCTCCGGTGGATTCGGGACTCAACCTGAGGTACCCACTCTACGTGGGTATTTCGCTTTGCATTTGACCCAAATCAAGCCTTACGCTGACCGCCACTACATAAGCACGATGTCGAACTGCTCCTGGTTGTATTGCGATTCGACCTGCAGCGACACCGGCTTGCCGATGAAGTCCGACAGCATCGCGAGACTTTGTGATTCTTCGTCGAGGAACAGGTCGATCACCTGCTGTGAAGCGAGGATGCGGAATTCACGCGCGTCGAACTGACGCGCCTCGCGCAGCAGCTCGCGCAGGACCTGGTAGCACGCCGTCTGCGCGGTCTTGAGTTCGCCGCGGCCCTGGCATACCGGGCACGGCTCGCACAGTACGTGCGCAAGGCTCTCGCGCGTGCGCTTGCGCGTCATCTCGACCAGGCCTAATTGGGTGAAGCCGTTCACCGTCATGCGCGTGCGGTCGCGCGCGAGAGCCTTGCGGAATTCGTTGAGCACGGCGTTCTTGTGCTCCTCGTTGTCCATATCGATGAAGTCGATGATGATGATACCGCCGAGATTCCTCAACCGCAGCTGGCGCGCAATCACCTGCGCCGCCTCGAGATTGGTCTTGAAAATGGTGTCGTCGAAGTTGCGGCCGCCGACAAAGCCGCCGGTGTTGACGTCGATCGTGGTCAGCGCCTCGGTCTGGTCGATGATCAGGTAGCCGCCCGATTTCAGGTCGACGCGCCGCGCCAGCGCTTTCTCGATCTCGTCCTCGACCCCGTAGAGATCGAACAGCGGCCGCTCGCCGGAGTAATGCGCGAGCCGCTCGGCGACGTTGGGCGTGAACTCGAGCGCAAAACTCTGCACCTTCTGAAACGTCTCGCGCGAATCGATCAGGATGCGCGCCGTTTCGTCATTGGCGAAGTCGCGCACTACGCGCAAACTGAGATTCAAGTCCTGGTAGAGCAGCGCTGCCGGCGCCGCGCCCCGCGCCTTGTCCTGGATGTCCTTCCACAGCTTGCGCTGGTAATCGACGTCGGCGAGCAGCTCGCGGTCGCTCGCCGCCTCGGCCATGGTGCGCACGATGAAGCCGCCGGTGATGTCCGGCGGCAGCAATTGCAGCAGTTTCCCGCGCAATTGCAGCCGCTCTTCCTCGTCCTCGATGCGTTGCGAAATGCCGATGCGGGACTCCTGCGGCAGGTAAACCAGCAGCCGTCCGGCGATGCTGATCTGCGTGGAGAGCCGCGCACCCTTGGTGCCGATCGGATCCTTGACCACCTGCACCAGCAGATTCTGTCCCTCGGCCAGCAGTTTTTCGATCGGCTTCGCTTCCTCGCCGTCCTGGCGGTGCCCCCAGATGTCGGCGATGTGCAGGAACGCCGCACGGCTGCCGCCGATGTCGACGAACGCCGATTGCATGCCGGGCAGCACGCGAACCACGCGCCCCATGTAAATGTTGCCGACCAGCCCGCGCGCCGAGGCGCGTTCGACCTGCACCTCCTGCACCGAGCCCTGCAGGATGACCGCAACCCGCGTTTCCTGCGGCGTGACGTTAATCAGAATTTCTTGAGTCAAGCTGGCCTCGTGGATGGCTCATGGCGGCGTGATATCGAAGCGCCGCAGCAGTTCGGCGGTCTCATACAAAGGCAGCCCCACGATCCCGGAATAGCTGCCGGTGATGGCGCGCACAAATACCGCGGCACGCCCCTGGATCGCGTAAGCACCGGCCTTGTCGAGCGGCTCGCCGCCCGCAACATAGCGCCGGATTTCGTCGTCGTCGAGTTCACGGAATTCTACCGCAGAGCTCGACACCGCGGTTTCGATGCGCTGCCTGTGCGCAACCGCGATCGCAGTCAATACCTGGTGCGTTCTCCCCGCCAGGCGCCGCAGCAATTGTTGCGCGTGTTCCGCATTCTCCGGCTTGCCGATGATTTCGCCACCGAGGACCACCGTGGTGTCGGCGGCAAGCACCGGGCCCGCGGGCAGGCTGCCCGACACGACCTGGCGCCACCCCAGTTCGGCCTTGGCCTGCGCGATTCGCATGATGTACGCGACCGGCGTTTCACCGGCCAACGGCGTCTCGTCGACTGCGGCATCGTGCATCGGCAATACCTCGAACGCGATCCCGATCTGGTCCAGCAGCTCGCGCCGGCGCGGACTGCGCGAAGCGAGGTAGATCCGTTTTTCGGGATTCGCCATGTTATTCGGACAAGGATTGAGGATCGAGGATTGAGGATTGAGGGTGAAGACACGAGAGCGGGTTTTACTCTATCCTCGATCCTCAATCCTCGATCCTGCTTTTCACTCTCTGTGATACGGATGTCCGGCCAGCAGCGAAACGGCACGGTAGAGCTGCTCGGCGAGCAGAACACGGCACAGCCCGTGCGGCAGCGTCAGCGGCGACAGCGACAGCAGCAGGTCGGCCTCCTGCCGCAGTTCGTGCGCGGTGCCGTCGGCGCCGCCGATCACAAACGCGACGTCCTGGCCGTCCTGTTTCCAGCGCTCGATACGGCGCGCGAGGTCCGTGGTGGTGCATGACTTGCCGCGCTCGTCGAGCACAACCTTGTAGCAGCGCCCCGGCAGCGCAGCGCGGATGCGCCCGGCTTCAGCGGTGAGCCAGCGGCGAACCGATTTTTCGCCGGCGCCGGAACGCACCGCCGGTTTGATTTCGTGGAATTCGATGCGGGATTCACGCGGCATGCGCTGCGCATATTCGTTGCAGCCGGCATTGATCCAGGCCGGCATTTTGTGGCCGACCGCGACAATGCGGAACAGCATGTGCCGGCAGGATTACGGCCGGGCGCTGCCGGCTGCGCGCCGTCGCGGCCATGCGGCGGCATCGCCCCACAGTTCCTCGAGGTTGTAGTACTGCCGGATTGCGGGTTGCATGATGTGAACGACGACGGCCCCCAGATCGACCAGTATCCATTCGCCGTTGTCTGCGCCCTCGACGCCGTGAACGGTGGCGCCGAGCGCTTTGAGCTTTTCCTGCACGTTGCTGGCGAGCGCCTTGCTCTGCCGCGCCGAATCGCCGCTGACCACGATCAGCTTGTCGAACAGCGCCGTCATGCGGCGCACGTCCAGTACCACGATGTCGCGCCCCTTGATGGCTTCCAGCGCGGCGACTGCGGCAGTTACCATTTTATCGACTCTCATTCACCTCCTGCGTAACGTAAAGATCATGACTGCGAATATAGTCGAGAACCGGATCGGGAAGCAAATAACGCGGACTTACGCCACGCGCGAGCGAGTCCCTGATCATCGATCCTGAAATATCGAGCGCGGCGATCGCCTGCGTCGCGATGCCGCCGGCCGGCGCCAGATGCACCGCGAACGGCTGGTGCAGCAGCCGCGCTTCGTACTCCCGCGCCAGCGGCTGCGGCATGCGCGCCGGCCATGATTCAGGCGGAAAGCCCGGCCGGTGCGCAACAATCAGATGCGCGAGGCCGAACAATTCATGCCAGCGGTGCCAGGTTGCAAGCTCGAGGAAGGCGTCGGCACCGAGCAGCAGGCACAACGGCCGCGTTGCGCCCGCCTCGCGCCGCAATTCGGTCAGCGTGTCTACCGTGTAACCGGGGCCGCTGCGCCCGAACTCACGGTCGTCGACCGTGAACAGCGGGTTGCCGGCGGTCGCGAGCCGCACCATCTCGAGCCGCTGCTGCGAAGTAACCTGCGGCGCCGCGCGGTGCGGCGGCGTAGCCGATGGCACGAACCGGACTTCAGCGATGCGCATCGACTCGGCAACTTCCTGCGCCAGCCGCAAATGGCCGTAGTGGATCGGGTCGAAAGTGCCGCCGAAAATGCCGATAGGGGCGATTGCGGTTGCCACGGCTCAACCGCGAGGAAGAGGGGAGAGGAGAGAGGAGAGAGGCGGAAAACCTGCCGCATCCCTCGCCGTCGGCTTTTGCCCCTCTCGCCTCTCGCCTCTCGCCTCTCTTCTCATGTCACAGGACCAGGCGCCGGATGTCGGACAGCACCGTGCTCAGGAACGCGATGAAGCGCGCGCCCTGCGCGCCGTCGATCACGCGGTGATCATACGACAGCGACAACGGCAGCAGCAGCCGCGGCGCGAACTGCCTGCCGTCCCATACCGGCTTGGTGCTCGACTTGCCGACGCCGAGTATGGCCACTTCAGGTGCATTGATGATGGGCGTGAACAGGGTGCCGCCGAGGCCCCCCAGGCTCGAAATCGAAAAACACCCGCCCTGCAGATCGGCCGGATTGATCTTGCCGTCACGCATGCGCGCGCTCACGTCGCCGAGCTCCTTCGCCAGTTCGCGCAGCCCTTTCTTGTCGGCGTCGCGTATCACCGGCACCACGAGGCCTAACGGCGTGTCGACCGCAACGCCGATGTGGAAATACTGCTTGAGGATCAGGTTTTCGCCGTCCGCCGACAACGACGCATTGAAGTTCGGATATTGTTTCAGTGCGACCACCACCGCTTTCATCAGGAACGCGAGCAGCGTGAAACGGATACCTTCTTTTTTCGCTTCCTCGGCCTGCGCCTTGCGGAACGCCTCGAGCTCGGTGATGTCGGCCTCGTCGTGCTGCGTGACGTGCGGGACGGAGAGCCAGTTGCGATGCAGGTTCGCGCCCGAAAGTTTCTTGATGCGCGACAGCGGTTGCGGCTGCACCGCGCCGAACCTGGCGAAATCGACCTGCGGCAGCGGCGGCAGGTTGAAGCCGAGACCGCCGCCGGCGCCACGCGGTCGCGTCAATTCGGTTTTCACGTAGGCCCGCACGTCCTCGCGCAGGATGCGGTTTTTCGGGCCGCTGCCGGTAACCCTGGATAGCTCGACGCCGAGCTCGCGCGCAAAGCGCCGTACCGACGGGCTGGCGTGAGCAAGTTTTGCTTTCGCGTCGTCGATCGGCTCGAGTGAGGCGGTCGGGCTCGGCGCGGGCGCCGGTGCCGCGCGCGGCGCGGCGGGTTGCGGCGCCGCCGTCTTGGTTGCCGCTGGCTGCGTCGCAGTGGCCGCGGGTTGCTGCGGCGGCGTGGTTGCAGGTTGCGCTGCACCAGCTTCCAGCGTCAGCACCAGCGTGCCTTGCGATACTTTGTCGCCGACCTTGACCTTGAGCGCCTTGACCACGCCGGCGGCAGGCGCCGGGATATCCATCGTCGCCTTGTCGGACTCGAGCGTGATCAGCGGGTCCTCGGCCTTTACGCTGTCGCCGGGCTTAACCAGCACCTCGATCACCGGGATGTCCTTGTAATCGCCGATGTCGGGGACTTTGATTTCGATGGTTTGGCTCATGGTATTCGCCGGTGAATGAGTGAAGGGTGAATGCGCGAAGCCCCCTCACCCTTCACCCTTCACCCTTTTCACGCATTCACCGCTTCTAAACCGTGGCCGGATTCGGCTTATCGGGATCGATGCCGTATTTCCGGATCGCCTCGGCCACTTTTTTGCGCGGCACGAGTTCCATGTCGGCGAGCGCCTTCAGCGCCGCGACCGCGACATGGTTGCGGTCGACCTCGAAAAACCGCCGCAGTTTTTCGCGCGTGTCGGAACGCCCGAAGCCGTCGGTGCCGAGCGCATGGAAATGGCGGGTCGGCAGGAAGCCGCGCACCTGGTCGGCGAACAGCTTCATGTAATCGGTTGCCGCAACCACCGGGCCTTCACGCTCCTTGAGGCAGCTCTCGATGTGGCTCAAGCGCGGCTCGGCTTCGGGGTGCAGCATGTTCCAGCGCTGCGTCTCGATGCCGCCACGGCGCAGCTGGTTGAAGCTGGTGACGCTCCAGATGTCGGCCGCGACGCCGAATTCCTTCTCCAGCAGTGCGGCGCCGGCGATCACCTCGCGCAGGATGGTGCCGCTGCCCAGGAGCTGCACCTTCGGCGCGTTTTTCTTCGTCTTGCCCTCACGCAGCAGATACATTCCCTTCAGTATGCCCTTCTCCACGCCCTCCGGCATCGCCGGGTGCTCGTAATTCTCGTTCATCACGGTAATGTAGTAATACACGTCCTCCTGCTCCTGGTACATGCGGCGCATGCCGTCCTGGATGATCACCGCGAGCTCGTAAGCGTAGGTCGGATCGTACGCTACGCAGTTCGGGATGGTCGAGGCGAGAATGTGGCTGTGGCCGTCCTCGTGCTGCAACCCCTCGCCGTTCAGCGTGGTGCGGCCGGCGGTGCCGCCGAGCAGGAAGCCGCGCGCGCGCATGTCGCCCGCAGCCCACGCCAGGTCGCCCACGCGCTGGAAACCGAACATCGAGTAGAAGATGTAGAACGGAATCATCGGGATGCCGTGCGTGCTATAGGACGTGGCCGCCGCAATCCACGACGACATCCCGCCCGCCTCGTTGATGCCTTCCTGCAGGATCTGGCCGGTCTTCTCCTCCTTGTAGAACATCAGCTGTTCGGCGTCCTGCGGCGTGTAAAGCTGGCCGACGTGCGAATAGATGGCGAGCTGGCGGAACATGCCTTCCATGCCGAAGGTACGCGACTCGTCCGGCACGATCGGGACCACCAGCTTGCCGATCTTCTTGTCGCGCACCAGCGTTGTCAGGATGCGCACGAATGCCATGGTGGTGGACATCTCGCGTCCCTCGCCGGTGGCCTTGAGCAACGACTCGAACGCCGACAGCGGCGGCACTTCGAGCGGCGCCGCCTTGCGCCGCCGCGCCGGCAGATAGCCCCCCAGCGCCATGCGCCGTTCGCGCATGTAGGTGAGTTCGGGCGAGCCTTCCTCGAACCTGACGTAAGGGACTTCGTCGAGCTTGTCGTCGGGCACCGGGATCCCGAAATGGTCGCGGAACGCCTTGATCGAAGACATCCCCATTTTCTTCTGCTGATGGGTGATGTTCTGCGATTCGCCTCCCTGGCCCATGCCATAGCCCTTGATGGTCTTCGCCAGAATCACCGTCGGTTGCCCGGTGTGCTTCATGGCCGCCGCGTAGGCGGCGTAGACCTTGTGCGGATCGTGGCCGCCGCGGTTAAGCCGCCAGATGTCGTCGTCCGACATCGTCGCGACCATCTCCAGGAGCTCGGGGTACTTGCCGAAGAAGTGCTTGCGCACGAACGCGCCGTCTTTGGACTTGAACGTCTGGTATTCGCCGTCGACGCATTCCTCCATGCGCTTCAGCAGCAGCCCATTGGTGTCGCGCATGAACAGCGGATCCCAATAGCCGCCCCAGATCACCTTGATCACGTTCCAGCCGGCGCCGCGGAAGTCGGCTTCCAGTTCCTGGATGATCTTGCCGTTGCCGCGCACCGGGCCGTCGAGCCGCTGCAGATTGCAGTTGACGACAAAGATCAGGTTGTCGAGCTGCTCGCGTCCGGCGAGCGAAATCGCCCCGAGCGATTCCGGCTCGTCCATTTCGCCGTCCCCCATGAACGCCCATACCTTGCGGCCCTCCGCCTCGCGCAGACCGCGGTCCCTCAGGTAGCGCATGAAGCGCGCCTGATAGATCGCCATCAACGGCCCCAGCCCCATCGACACCGTCGGGAACTGCCAGAAATCCGGCATCAGCCACGGATGCGGATACGACGACAAGCCCTTGCCGTCGACCTCCTGGCGGAAGTTGTCCATCTGCTCCCCGGTGAACCGCCCCAGCATGAAGGCGCGGGCGTAGATGCCGGGCGCGGAATGGCCCTGCGTGAAGATCAGGTCGCCGCCGAAGTTCTCGCTCGTGGCGCGCCAGAAATGGTTGTAGCCGACGTCATACAACGTGGCGGCGGAGGCAAAGCTCGCGATATGCCCGCCGACGTTGGAGTGCTTGTTGGCGCGCAACACCATGGCGAGCGCGTTCCAGCGCACGTACGCGCGGATGCGGTTTTCGAGCTCGTGGTTGCCCGGCGAGCGCTCCTCCTGCGCCGGCGGGATGGTGTTGCGGTACGCCGTGTTGAGCGAGAACGGGAAATAGGCGCCGCTGTGGCGCGCTTTCTCCACCAGTTGCTCGATCAGGTAGTGGGCGCGCTCGGTGCCTTCGAATTTCAGGACGCCGTCGAGCGCTTCGAGCCACTCCTGGGTTTCCTGCGGGTCGGCGTCAGGAATGTCCTGCATGTCCATGGCATCACCTTTGTGGGGTTTGCGGCGCCCGGCTGAAGCGGGCCTTCCCCGGTGGGGGCCCCGGCTCTCTTGGCGCCGGACTTTTAGGGAGAAATTATAGCATCGGCGCCGTGCCAATCCGCGCGTATCCACGCGCCGCAGCGCACCGGCATTTTATGCTCTGGGAGCGCGCCCCAGCAGGTAAAACTCATCGTTCGGGCGCATGTTGATCAGGTTGGCCATGCGGTTCGACAACGCGAACAGCGCGGCGATCGCGCCGATGTCCCAGATATCCTCGTCCGCAAAGCCGTGCTCGCGCAGGCGGCCGAAATCGGCATCGTTGATGGCGTGCGAGTTGAGGGCAACCTTGAGCGCGAAGTCAAGCATGGCGTGCTGGCGCGGCGTGAGGTCGGCCTTGCGGTAATTGACCGCGACCTGGTCGGCGATCAGCGGGTTCTTGGCGTAGACGCGCAGGATTGCGCCGTGCGCGATCACGCAGTAATGACACTGATTGGCGGCGCTGGTGGCGACGATGATCATCTCGCGCTCGGCTTTGGTGAGCACGCCGTCCTTCAACAACAACGCATCGTGATAATCGAAAAACGCGCGGAATTCGGCCGGCCGGTGCGCGAGCGTGACGAACACGTTGGGAATGAAACCCGCTTTCTCCTGCACCTTGAGGATGCGCTCGCGCACGTCCGGCGGCAGGTCCTCGAGCTTGGGCACCGGGTAACGGCTGATCGCTTGATCGCTCATGTTTTATCCTTTAAATCGTCAACAGCTTAGCCGCGAAGGACGCGAAGGACGCAAAGGAAATTCAATATCGAATTCGAAACCACGGATCAATATAGAAAATATCCAGGTTTTTTTCTTATCTGTATTTGCGGTGATTCCATTGCTATCCGGTTTTACATCCTTCTCGTTTTTCCTTGGCGTCCTTTGCGTCCTTGGCGGCGAGGCTTTATTTTCCTTCGAATTTGGGGGAGCGTTTTTCGAGGAACGCGGTCATGCCTTCCTTGCGATCCGCGGTGCCGAACGCAAGCGCGAACAGGCTCGTTTCGAGCACGCAGCCGCTGGCGAGATCCAGGTCGAGCCCGCGCTGCACCGCCTGCTTCAGGACACGCACCGCGACCGGCGCCTTCGCTGCGATCAGCCGCGCCATCTCGAGCCCCTTCTCCATCAATTGCCCGCCCGGCACAACGTGATTGGCGAGCCCGCTGCGCAGCGCCTCGTCGGCTTTCATCTGGCGGCCGGTAATGACCAATTCCATTGCACGCGCCCGGCCCAGCAGCCGCGCGAGCCGCTGCGTGCCGCCGAAACCGGGCGGGATGCCGAGATTCACTTCCGGCTGGCCGAACACCGCTTGCTCGGCAGCGATGATCCAGTCGCATGCCATCGCGAGTTCGCACCCGCCGCCCAGCGCATAGCCGTTGACGAGCGCGATCACCGGTATCGGCAGCGCCTCGATGCCGCTCATCACGCGCGAGCCTTGTTCGGAGAACGCACGCGCCTCCAGCGTGCTCATCGGCTGCATCGCGCTGATGTCGGCGCCCGCGACAAACGCCTTGTCGCCGGCGCCGGTGACAAGCAGCACGCGCGCTGCGGGGTCTTCCGCGACGCGCGCAGTCGCATCGGCAAGCTCGGCGAGCGTCGCCGCGTTCAACGCGTTGAGCGCTTTCGGCCGGTTGACCGTCAGCACGTAGATGCCCGGTTCGGCGTGTTCGAGAATGATGTTTTGATAAGTCATAAGAAATTCCGTGAGTGGTAAATGGTGAATGGTCAGACTGCGTATGGGTCAGATGGTACTTTCGATTCACGATTCACCATTCACCATTCACCCGATTCTATTTCGCCGCCATGCGGATTGCGCCGTCGAGGCGTATTACTTCCGCATTCAGCATCGGGTTCTCGATGATGAACGCCGCGAGCCGGGCATACTCCCCGGGCTGGCCCAGGCGCGACGGGAACGGCACCTGCGCGCCGAGCGACGCGCGCACTTCCTCGCTCATCGCGGCGAGCATCGGTGTGTCGAAAATCCCCGGCGCGATCGTCATCACGCGGATGCCGAAGCGCGCGAGCTCGCGCGCGATCGGCAGCGCCATCGCGACGACGCCGCCTTTCGACGCACTGTAGGCGGCCTGGCCGATCTGGCCTTCGAATGCCGCGATCGAGGTGGTGTTGATGATCACGCCGCGCTCGCCGTCGCGGTTCGGCGTATTGCCGGTCATCACCTGCGCCGCGAGCCGCAGGCAATTGAAGCTGCCGATCAGGTTGATGTTGATCACGCGGCAGAAAGTCTCGAGCCGGTGCGGGCCGTGCTTGCCGATCACGCGCTCGCCCGGCGCCACACCGGCGCAATTGACCAAACCATGCAACGTGCCGAACGTTTTGACCGCAGCGTCGATTGCTTGCTGCACCTGCGCTTCGTTGGTCACGTCCGCAACGGCGAACCGCGCGTTCGTGCCCAGGCTGGCGGCGAGCTTCTCACCCGCCTGCTGGCCGAGGTCGGCGATCACCACTTTGCCGCCGGCGGCGGCAAGATGCCTTGCGGTCGCCGCGCCGAGGCCTGATGCGCCGCCGGGAATCAGAAATACGCTGTCTTTGATTTGCATGGCTAGTCGTACTTCCGCACGTCGTCGATCACCTTGCCGTCATTCGGCAGCGAGCCGGCCGGCTTGAACGCCACGTCGCCGCGCAAATTGCAGACCTCGCGCACCGTTGCCGCGATTTTTTGCGCCAGCGCATCGTTGCCCGCGCCGGCGATCTCGCAATTGAACGTCATGCGGTCGGTTTTTCTGTCATCGTGATCGATAATCAGCCGGTATTTGCGGATCTCGGAGTGACGCTTCGCCACCTCCGCCATTTGCGACGGCTTGACGAACATGCCTTTCACTTTCGCGGTCTGGTCGGCGCGCCCCATCCACCCTTTGATGCGCATGTTGGTGCGGCCGCACGGGCTCGCGCCCGCCAGCGCCGCGGACAAGTCGCCCGTTGCAAACCGGGGCAGCGGATATTCCGGTGTCAGCGTGGTCACCACGACTTCGCCGACCTCCCCCGGGGCGACCGGCTCGCCGGTGCCCGGGCGCACGATCTCGATCACCACGCCTTCGTCGACGATCATGCCTTCCTGCGCCGGGGATTCGTAGGCGACGAGACCCAGGTCGGCGATCGCGTAGCATTGCTGCGTGCTGACGCCGCGACCGTTGAGCCAGGTGCGCAGGCTCGCCGGCAGCGCCTCGGCCGACACCAGCGCTTTCCTCAGGCTCGACAAATCGGCGTTGAGCTCGTCGCCTTTCTCGAGAATGATGCGCAGGAACGACGGCGTGCCGATGTAGCATTGCGGCCGCAAGCTCGCGATCGCCGCCACCTGCATTTCGGTCTGGCCGGTGCCGCCCGGGAATACCGTGCAGCCGAGGGCATGCGCACCCATATCGGCCATGAAGCCGGCCGGCGTGAAGTGGTACGAGAACGTGTTGTGAACGAGTTCTCCCCTGCGAAAACCGGCGGCGAACATCGCGCGCGCGAGCCGCCAGTAGTCTGCACGCTTGCCCTCGGGATCGAACATCGGACCCGGCGACATGAACACGCGGCCGAGTTCCGACACGGGCAGCGCAGTCATGCCGGCGAACGGCGGCTGCGCCTTTTGCAGATCGATCAGATCGGACTTGCGCGTAACCGGCAATTTCGCGAGCGCGGCGCGGTCTTTGATATCGGCCGCGTTGACGCCGGCGAGCGCACGCGCGAAATATGGCGCATGTCTCTGAGCGTTGGCAATCTGCTTGCGAATCGCGGCGAACTGCTGCGCTTCGCGCCGCTGCGGATCGCGCGTCTCGAGGGAATCGAAATGTTCCATTTCAAATTCGGTGAAGGGTGAAGGGTCAAGGGTGAAGGGAAAATACCAAGGCTCTCCGACTTCACCCTCCCCCGCTACCGGGGGAGGGCTGGGGAGGGGGTCACCCTTCACTTTTCACCCTTCACTGAATCTAAGTCAGCCAGCGTTTCCTGCGACTGTAGTGCTTGATTTCCCGGAAGCTCTTGCGGCCGCTCTTGGAAAGCCCGAGATAGAATTCCTTGACGTCCTCGTTGTTGGCGAGTTGATGGGCGTCCCCGTCCATCACTACCCGGCCGTTTTCCAGAATGTAGCCGTAATTCGCGTAGCGCAGCGCCACGTTGGTGTTCTGCTCGGCCAGCAGGAAGCTCACCCTTTCCTTGTCGTTGAGGTTCTTCACGATCTCGAAGATCTCCTCGACCAGCTGCGGCGCGAGCCCCATCGACGGTTCGTCGAGCAGGATCATCGACGGCCGCGCCATCAACGCGCGTCCGATCGCCGTCATCTGCTGCTCGCCGCCGGAGGTGTAACCGGCGAGGCTCGTGCGCCGATGCTTGAGCCGCGGAAAATATCGATAAACCAGTTCCAGATCCTGCTTGATCTCGCCGCGCGAGGCGCTGCGCGTAAACGCCCCCGTCTGCAGGTTTTCCTCCACCGTCAGATGGCCGAAGCAGTGCCTGCCTTCCATCACCTGCACCACGCCGCGTTTGACCAGTTCCGGGGGGGAGAGCCGGTCGATGCGCTCGCCGCGAAACTCGATGGAGCCTTTGGTCACGCTGCCGCGCTCGGTCCCGAGCAGATTGGAAACGGCCTTGAGCGTCGTGGTTTTGCCCGCGCCGTTCGCGCCCAGCAGCGCGACGATCTCACCTGCCGGCACCTCCAGCGACACCCCTTTCAGCACCAGGATGACGTGGTCGTAGATCACCTCGATGTTGTTGACCGAGAGCAGCAACGGGCTCCGCGGTTCGGTCTTCGCTTGCTCTGGGCGCTGCATGGCGAACATCCGCTGTGAATGTTTCACCCTTTACGCGACTCTCACATCACGACTTTGCTTCCCTGGCGCAGTCGCGCGGCGTGATCTTCTTCTCGCTGGCGTACTCAGCCGCGGATTTCTCGACCAGCGGTCGCACCAGTTTCTGGTCGGTGGCGATCCAGTCGGTGATCACGTTCCACTTGGTGCCGTCCCATTGCTGGAACTTCACGCCGCCGCCGCCTTCGTGATCCAGGCACGAAACCTTGAACGGCGCCAGGAAGTTGACCGCGCCCAGTATGCGCAGCCGCTTCTCGTCGATGTTCAGGTTTTCAATGCCCCAGCGCACCTGCTCGCCGGAAAGCGGCTTCTTGCCGTACTTCTCCTGCGCGACGCGGATCGCCTCTACCGTGACAATGCCATGGATGACGCCGCGGTTGTAATACTGAGTGCCGACCCGATTCGGTTCGATGTTGCCTTTCTTGCCGGCGTCATAGATGTACTTCTTGATGTCGCGGACCACCTGGTACTCGGTGCCCGAGGGATGGAAGCCCGCCGCGATGTAGCCGCGCGCCGCGTCGCCGGCGGGGACCACATCTTCTTCCGCGCCGCTCCACCACACGCCGAGAATCTTGTTGGCCGGAAAGCCCACGCGCTGCGCGGTGCGCAGCGCCGTCGGATTCATCACTCCCCAGCCGCGCAGGATCACCCAGGCGGGGTTGATCTGGTGGATGCGTTGCCATTGCGCGCCCTGTTCGTTGCCGGGATGCGCGACTTCGATGTGAGTGACCTCGAACCCATAGATCTTGGCCTGGGCATCCAGGATCGGGATGGTCTCCTTGCCATAGGCGGAGCCGTGATACAGGTTCACGATCTTCTTGCCCTTGAGCTTGTCCATCCCGCCTTCCTGCTGGCCGATGAATTTGATCTTGGCGGTGTTCTGCGCCCAGTAGTTGGTGATCAGCGGGAAGATGTACGGAAACACCCGCCCGTCGGAGGCGTCGGTGCGCCCGTAACCGAGCGAGATCACCGGGATCTTGTCCGCGGTGGCGCGCTCGATCAGCGAATAGGTAATGCCGGTCGAAAGCGGATGCACCACGGAGGCGCCGGTCGGGCCATTTTTCTTCAGCCGCTCGTAGCACTCCACGCCGCGGTCGTTGCGGTACTCGGTCTCGCACTCTTCCCAGGTGAGCTTGACGCCGTTCACGCCGCCATCGCGCAGGTTGATCATTTCCATGTAGTCCATCATGCCGCCGAAGATGCCCGTGCCGCCGGCGGCGTAAGGACCGGTGCGGTAGATCAGAATCGGGACGAACTGCTCGCCGGCACCGCCCTTGGCGGCCGCGCCTTTCTGCTGCGCGCCGGCCGGCAGGCCCGCGCTCAAAGCCAGGCCCAGCGCGCCCAAAACCGTGAATCTTGAAAGCGATGCAAGTCGTTTCATGTTCATGCTCCTATGGTTATTGGTCCTGTGCCATGCCGGCGATCGGCGAACCCGCATTATTGACCGGCCCCAAGCCATTATCAAGCCCCGCAATCAGGCTTTTCCCTAGTGCGGAAAAGGCCAGAGCCGCAGCTTTTCCTTGCCGATCTGCCACAGGCGGGCGAGCCCGTGCGGCTCGACGATCAGAAAGAACACGATCAGCGCGCCGAAAACAATGGATTCCATCTGCGACACCACCTGCAGGTCCACCGTGTCGCCGAACAGCCAGTGGGAGGATACGTTGAGGAAGATCGGCAACAACACGATGAATGCCGCGCCGAGAAACGAGCCGAGAATCGAGCCCACGCCGCCGATGATGATCATGAACAGGATCTGGAACGAACGCGCAAGGTCGAACGCCTGCGGCTCCACCGCGCCCAGGTAGGCGTAAGCGTAGAGCGCCCCGGCGACGCCGCAGTAAAACGAGCTGATCGCGAACGCGAGCAATTTCGTTTTGAGCATCGGGATGCCGATCACTTCCGCCGCGACGTCCATGTCGCGGATCGCCATCCACGCGCGGCCGATCTCGCTGCGCACCATGTTCTTCGCCGCCAGTGCCAGCACGGCCACGATCGACAACGTGAGCAGATAACGCGACATCGGCGTGTCGAATGCGTAACCGAGAATCACCATCTTCTGCGCGCTGATCACCCCGGAGGTCGAGTAGTTGGAAAACCAGCCGAATTTGGTGAGCACCCACTCGATGAAGAACTGCGCTGCGAGCGTGGCCACCGCGAGGTAGAAGCCCTTGATGCGCAGGCTGGGCAGACCGAACACGATGCCGACCGCCGCCGCGACCAACCCCGCCAGCGCGAACGCCAGCAGGAGCGGCATGCCGTCGATGCGCAGGACGAAGTTGTAGGCGGCGAACGCGCCGACCGCCATGAATCCGGCCGAGCCGAGCGAGAGCTGTCCGGCATAACCGGTGAGGATGTTGAGCCCGATCGCGGCCAGCGCAAAGATCAGGAACGGGATGAAGATCGCCTCGAACAGGTACTGGGTCGCGGTGAGCGGCACCGCCACGAACGCCACCGCGAGGATCAGCGCCATGGCCACGCGGTCCTGCGCGATCGGGAAGATGCGCTGGTCCGCGGCGTAGCTGGATTTGAACTGTCCGGCTTCTCTATAGAACATCTTTGGTCAACCGTAAACGGTAAACGGTAAACGGTAAACGGCAACTCTCGTATTCATCCGTTCACTGTTCACTGTTCCCCGTTCACTCCTTTCATACCCGCTCAATGATCTTCTCGCCAAATAATCCCTCCGGCCGCACCAGCAGGAACAGCAACGCCAGCATGTACGGAAACCAGTTCTCGATGCCGCTGCCGATGATCGGACCGATGTACACCTCGGCCAGTTTCTCGGTCGATCCCACGATCAGCCCGCCGACAATTGCGCCGGGGATCGAGGTAAACCCCCCCAGGATCAGCACAGGCAGCGCCTTGAGCGCGGTGAACGTGAGCGCATACTGCACGCCCCCGCCGCGGGCGCCCCAGATGAGCCCGGCCACGAGCGCGACGAAGCCAGCCACCGCCCAGACGATAGCCCAGATGTAGTGCAGGGGGATGCCGACCGACATCGCGGCCTGGTGATCATCGGCGACAGCCCTCAGCGCCCGGCCCACCCTGGTGTACTGGAAGAACAGCGCGAGCACGGTGACCAGCACCCCGGCGACGCCCGCGGCGAACAGGTCAAACTGGCTGATGTTGATGCCGGTCGCCTGCTGGATGCTTTTCACCGGCACATCGGGAATGCCGAGCTCGAGCAGATGAACCTGGGCACCCCACAGCGCCTGCGCCAGTCCTTCGATGAAGAAGGTGAGCCCGATGGTCGCCATGAACAGCGAGATCTGCGGCTGGCCCACCAGCGGCCGCAGCACGACGCGCTCGATCAGTATCCCGAGCACGACCATGGCGGCGAGCGTGATCGCGATCGCCACCCAGAAGGACAAGCCCTTCTCCTCCAGGCTCACGAAGGTGAGCGCGGCGAAAAAGACCATCGCGCCCTGGGCAAAGTTGAATACCCCGGAGGCCTTGTAGATCAGCACGAAGCCCAGCGCCACCAGGGAGTACATGACCCCCGCCAGCAGACCGCCAATCGCGACTTCCAAGAAGAACTGCATAACCGGTCAATCGCCTCCCGCCGGAACGTGGCGCGCCATTAACCCGCTCAACCCTCGCCCAGGTACGCCCGGATCACGACCGGGTCCGCCCGCACCTCATCCGGCGTGCCTTCGGCGATTTTCTCGCCATGATCCAGCACGACGACGTGGTTGGAAATGTCCATCACCACTCCCATGTCGTGCTCGATCAGAACGATCGTGGTGCCCCATTCGTCGTTGACGTCCAGAACGAAGCGGGCCATGTCGCCCTTTTCCTCCGCGTTCATCCCGGCCATCGGCTCGTCGAGCAGCAGCAGGATCGGCTCGGCCGCAAGCGCCCGCCCCAACTCCACGCGCTTCTGCAGCCCGTAGGGCAGTCTTCCCACCGGGGTTTTGCGGATCGAGTTGATTTCCAGAAAGTCGATGATTTCTTCCACCTTCCTGCGGTGCTCCAGCTCCTCACGCTGCGCCGGGCCCCAATACAGGGCCTGCTGAAGAAAATTGGTTTTCATCTTGAGGTTGCGCCCGGTCATCATGTTGTCGAGCACCGTCATGCCCTTGAACAGCGCGATATTCTGGAAAGTGCGGGCAATGCCCTGGTTGGCTGCCGCGTGGGGCCGCATGTGCTGGCGCGTCTTGCCCATGAAAGTCACGGTGCCGACCTGGGGATGATACACGCCGTTGATGACATTGAGCATCGAACTCTTACCGGCGCCATTCGGACCGATGATCGACGAGATCTCGCCGCGGTTCACTTCGAAACCGACGCCGGCGAGCGAGCGGACGCCGCCGAAACTCAGATGGATATTCTCGACTCGCAGGAACGTCTCAGACGATAGCGCACCGAGGGTTTCCTTGCGCTTGCGCATCTCTCCGATTGCAAACAGCGCCTGATCACGGGTTTCGAAAATATTGGCGCGAAACATGGCGCGCCCGGCGTGCTCGCGGATGGCTTCCCGGGTCTGTGCAGTCGCGCCCACCCGGACCGTGCCGAGGCTGAAAGCGATATTGGTCTGCTTGCCGCGGGCAGCGAACCGCTCCCACGCCGTGGGCGCGATGACACAGCCCGAGTAAAGGACCAGGAAGTACCACCGCTGATCGGCGGCCGCCAGCCGGCGATCTGTTTCGTCATAGAACGCGTCGACCTCCGCCGGGTTCGTGAAGGCCATGTCGGAAAAATCGAATTCCGCCGTCCCGAGGTCATCGTGCAGGATGATACGGTCCTGAATTGTGCGCTCACCCATGGGTCATTCGCAGCAGTCTCTGTCCTGAAAAAATCGCCGCCCGCGGCGCGTCCCGCGAACCGTCAGTATCCCGTCAGGCTGCGGTGGCGAGCCGCTGGTGGACGGACGCATCCTGGATCCTGAGGTCGGCTTTGACGGTACCTTTGCGTCCGTCTTCGAAGGTGACCTCGGTTTCGATCTTGCAGCGTTGCTGCCCGCTGTAGAGCGCATCGATCAGGACCTGGTACTTGTCCGCGATGAACCGCCGGCGCACCTTGCGGGTGCGGGTAAGCTCGCCGTCATCGGCATCCAGTTCCTTGTGCAGGATCAGGAAGCGCCGGATCTGGGAATTGGCGAGCTTGGGATCGTGCGCGAGGTCCCGATTGACCTTTTCCACGCACTCCTTGATGAGCCCGAACACCGGGTCCTTGCCGGCGAGGTCGGCGAAGCCGGAATAGGCCAGGTTGTGCCGCTCCGCCCAGTCGCCCACGGCGGTGACGTCGATGTTGATGAACGCCGCGCAGTAATCGCGCTGGTGACCGAACGCAACCGCTTCCTTGATGTGCGGGAAAAACTTAAGCTTGTTCTCGATGTACTTCGGGGCAAACAATGTGCCGTCGGCGAGCTTGCCCACGTCCTTGGCGCGGTCGATGATCTTGAGATGGCCGTCGGCATCGATGTAGCCGGCGTCGCCGGTGTGGAACCAGCTGTCGCTGGTCTTCGTCTCGGCGGTCGCCTCGGGGTTCTTGTAATACTCGCGGAACAGGCCCGGCGTGCGTACGAGAATCTCGCCGCTCTCCTCGATCCTCAGCTCGACGCCCGGCAGCGGCGGGCCGACGGTATCCGGCTTCACGCCGCCATCCGGCTGCACGCAGACATACACCGTCGTTTCCGTCTGGCCGTAGAGCTGCTTCAAGTTCACGCCGATCGAGCGGTAGAACACGAACAGGTCAGGCCCGATCGCCTCGCCCGCCGTATAGGCGATGCGGATGCGGCTCATGCCGAGCACGTTGCGCAGCGGCCCGTAGACCAGCAGATCGCCCAGCCAATACCGCAGCCGGTCGGCCGGGCCCACCGCTTTGCCGTCAAGGATGCTGGCTCCGACGCGGCGCGCCACGCCCATGCAATAGTGGAACATTTTGCGCTTCACCGCGCTCGCGTCCTCGATGCGGATCATCACCGTCGTCAACAGGCCCTCGTAGACGCGCGGCGGCGCGAAGAAATAAGTGGGCCCGATCTCGCGCATGTCGGCCATCACGGTGTCGCCGGATTCCGGGCACGAGACGCAGAATCCGGCCACCATGGACTGCGTATAGGAAAACAGGTTCTGGCCCACCCAGGCCATCGGCAGGTAGGCAAGCATTTCCTCGTCGGGCCCGAGCTTCTCGAACTCGGCGTACGCCCGCCCGGTCGCGATCATCGCCTGGTGGGTGAGGATCACCCCTTTCGGATGGCCGGTCGTTCCCGAGGTGTAGAGGATGGTGGCGGGGTCCGCGGCGGCGCCCTGCGCAACCTCCCCGTCAAAGTACTGCGGGTGGCGCCCGTCGAACTCGCGGCCGAGCGCCTGCAGGCGCTCGAAGCTCATCAGCTCCGGCTGGGCATAGTGGCGCAGGCCGCGCGGTTCGTCGAAGCAAATGTGCTTCAGCTGCGGGCACTGCGGCAGAATCTCAAGGAGTTTATCGACCTGCTCCTGATCCTCGACGATCGCGTACCCGATCTCGGCATTCTGGAACACGAACACCATCTCGGCCGCCACCGCGTCCTGGTAAAGCGGCACCGGCACGCCGCCGAGCGCCTGCGCCGCCGTCATCGCCCAGTACAGGCGCGGCCGGTTGTCGCCGATGATGGCGAGGCTGTCGCCGCGCTTGAAACCGAGCGCGGCAAGACCGCACGCCAGCGTCCTGATCTGCGCCGCGGCCTCGCCCCAGGTCCAGGTCTGCCAGATGCCGAGATCTTTTTCGCGGATCGCAGGCCGGTCGCGAAACCGCCCGGCGTTGGCGAGCAGCAGGCGCGGAAACGTGTCGGGTCGTCCTTGGTCTTCTGGCATCGCCAGACTCCTCCAGCATGCACTCGGATAACGTGAATGTTATCGGTTGTCGATCGTGAGCGGCAAGGGTTGCAGAATCCTTGCGCACCGCCGACGGTTCCGCCTGCTACATATTCCTGCGGTACTGCCCTCCCACCTCAAACAGCGCATTGGTGATCTGCCCGAGCGAGCACGTGCGCACCGCGATCATCAACTCGGCAAACACGTTGCCGTTGGCCATCGCGACCTGCCGCAGGCGCTGCAACGCCGCCGGCGCTTCCTGCTGGTGGCGTTGCTGGAACTCGCGCAGCCGCCGGATCTGGCTTTGCTTCTCCTCTGCGGTCGAGCGCGCGAGCCGGATCGTATCGGCGGCCTCGACCGGCTGCGGATTGCGGAACGTATTGACGCCGATGATAGGCAACGTGCCATCGTGCTTCAACGTTTCGTAATGCAGCGACTCTTCCTGGATCTTGCCGCGCTGGTAGCCGGTCTCCATCGCGCCCAGCACGCCGCCGCGCTCGGCGATGCGTTCAAATTCGACGAGTACCGCCTCTTCGACAAGATCGGTCAGCTCCTCGATGATGAACGAGCCTTGGTTCGGGTTCTGGTTCCTGGCGAGCCCCCATTCGCGATTGATGATGAGCTGGATCGCCATCGCGCGCCGCACCGATTCCTCGCTCGGCGTCGTGATCGCCTCGTCGTACGCGTTGGTGTGCTGGCTGTTGCAGTTGTCGTAGACGCCGATCAACGCCTGCAGCGTGGTGCGGATGTCGTTGAAGTCGATTTCCTGCGCGTGCAGCGAGCGGCCCGAAGTCTGGGTGTGATACTTGAGCTTCTGGCTGCGCTCACCGGCGCCGTAGAGGTCGCGCATCGCAATCGCCCAGATGCGGCGCGCCACGCGCCCGATCACCGCGTACTCGGGATCCATGCCGTTCGAGAAGAAAAACGACAGGTTGGGGGCGAAATCGTCGATCCGCAGGCCGCGCGCGAGATAGGCCTCGACGAAAGTGAAACCGTTGGCGAGCGTGAACGCAAGCTGTGAGATCGGGTTCGCGCCGGCCTCCGCAATGTGATAACCAGAGATTGAGACCGAATAGAAGTTGCGCACCTGATGCGCGGCGAAGTAGGCGGCGATGTCGGCCATCACCTTGAGCGAAAACTCGGTCGAGAAGATGCACGTATTCTGGCCCTGGTCTTCTTTCAGGATGTCGGCCTGCACCGTGCCGCGCACCGTCTGCAGCGTGCACTCGCGGATGGCCTCGGCTTCCTGCGCGTTCGGCTTGCGCCCGTGCTTTTGCCTGAACGCATCAAGCTGCTGGTCGATCGCGGTGTTGAGGAACATCGCGAGCAGCGTCGGCGCCGGGCCGTTGATGGTCATCGACACCGACGTATTCGGCGCGCACAGGTCGAAGCCGCTATAGAGTTCCTTCAAATCATCGAGCGTGGCGATCGACACGCCGGAATTGCCGACTTTGCCGTAGATGTCCGGGCGCTCATGCGGGTCGTAGCCGTAGAGCGTGACGGAATCGAACGCGGTCGACAGCCGCTTTGCTTCCGCATGCTCGGACAAGAGCTTGAAACGGCGGTTGGTGCGGAACGCGTCGCCTTCGCCGGCGAACATGCGCGTGACGTCCTCGTTCTCGCGCTTGAACTGGAATACGCCGGCGGTGAACGGGAAGTAGCCGGGCAGATTTTCGCGCAGCAGCCATTTCAGGAGCTCGCCGTGGTCCTCGTATTTCGGCAGCGCAACCTTCGGCAGGTGCGTGCCGGACAACGTGATGACCGTGGGCTGGGTGCTGATTTCGCGTTCACGCACTTTCACCACGTGTTCGTCGCCCGCATAGGCGGCCTGCACCTGCGGCCAGTTGTCGAGCAGTTCCCTGCTACGCGCATCGAGCGCGGCGTCACGTGCGGCGATCAGGGCATCAAGGTCCGCCATGAATTCGTCATTCAGGCGTACGCCGGCATCCAGATCAACTGACTTTTTGGCACCCGGCTTGCGCCGGGATGACGGCGACTCACGCAGCATGCGCTTCGTCGCCGTCAGTTGCTGGCGTTCGCGCGCTATCTGCGCCTGCTCGCGTGTCCGCTGATGGCAGGCGCGCACTGCATCAGCGATTTCGGCCAGGTAGCGCGTGCGCGACGCTGGTACGATGGCGGTGTTGCCGCTCGACGCGCGCACCGCGACCGGCGCAAGCCGGCCGGGTTTAAGCGCGAGCCCGTGCCCGGCGAGTTGCGGCTTGAGCGCTTGATAGAGCGCGGTGACGCCGTCATCGTTGAAACGCGCCGCGATGGTGCCGAACACCGGCATCTCGGCGGGCGGCCTGGCGAATGCCTCGCGGTTGCGCTGCACCTGCTTGCGCACGTCGCGCAGCGCGTCCTGCCCGCCCTTGCGATCGAATTTGTTGATCGCGACGAAGTCGGCAAAATCGAGCATGTCGATTTTTTCGAGCTGGCTCGCGGCGCCGAATTCCGGCGTCATTACGTAGAGCGAAACATCGACGAGTGGCACGATCGCGGCGTCCCCCTGGCCGATGCCCGAGGTCTCGATCGCGATCAGGTCGAAGCCGGCGACCTTGCAGGCTGCGATCACATCCGGCACGCACGCGGCAATTTCGCTTTCAGCAGCGCGCGTCGCGAGCGAGCGCATGTAGATATTCGGGCCGTGGATCGCGTTCATGCGGATGCGATCGCCGAGCAGCGCGCCGCCGCTCTTGCGCCGCGACGGATCGACCGCGATCAGCGCAATCTTGAGCCGGTCCTGCTGATCGAGGCGGAAGCGCCGCACCAGCTCGTCGGTCAGTGACGACTTGCCCGAGCCGCCGGTGCCGGTGATGCCGAGCACCGGCACGCCGGTGACGGCGCGGGCGCGCTCGGCCAGCTGCCGGCGCACCGTTTGGTCGAGCGTCGCGTTCTCGAGCACCGTGATGAGCGTCGCCAACTCGCGCCGATTGCCGCGCGCAATCTGCTCCAGCCCGGTGGATGAGAGCGCCGCCGGATCGAAATCG
>JAHFRL010000251.1 GCA_023266235.1 Betaproteobacteria bacterium | reverse complement strand
CGGCGTGCAACTCGAACACCTGGTCGCCCGCCCTCACTTCGTCGGCATAGTCGAAGGTGTACGCAAAACCGGAGCAACCGACTTTCTTGACGCCCACGCGCAAGCCGAGTCCTCTGCCGCGTTTGGCAAGCTGGTATTGAATCTGTTTCGCCGCACTTTCAGTCAATGTAATCGCCATAACTATTCACCATTTACCGTTCACGATTTACCGTCTCAGACTGCTATCGCCGTCAGGCGCCGCAGTCTCGCGACCGTCGCCGACAGCATGTTCAGAAATTCTTCGACCTGTTCGGCCCGGTTGTCCTTACCCAGGCTGAAGCGCACCGCGCCGCGCGCAAGCACGGGGACAATGCCCATCGCGAGCAACGTCGCGGAAGGCTCGGTGCTGGTGCTCGAGCATGCGGCCCCGCTCGCCACCGCACAGCCCGCCTTGTCGAGCTCGATCACCAGCGTCTCGCCCTCGATGCCGGGAAACGTGAAGTAACTCGTGTTCGGGATGCGCGGCGCATTGGCGCCGAATATCATTGCCCCCATGCCGTTGAGCCCGCGTTCGAGTTGATCGCGCATCTCGGCGAGCCGCGGCGCCAGATCGTGCATACGCTGCATGGCCAGTTCGCACGCGGCGCCAAAGCCGACGATGCCCGGCACGTTTTCGGTGCCCGAACGCAGCCCCTGCTCGTGGCCGCCGCCGCTGATGAGCGGTTTCAGTTCAATGCGCTTGTCGAGCACCAGCGCGCCGACGCCTTTCGGCCCGTAGATCTTGTGCGCCGACAGCGTCATCGCATGCACGTTGAGCGCGTTGAAATCGACGTCGATCTTGCCCAGCGCCTGCACCGCGTCGGTGTGCATCCAGGCGCGCGCCGCGCGCGCTTTCTCCGCGACCGCCGCGACGTCCTGAATCACGCCGGTTTCGTTGTTGGCGAGCATCACCGACACGATGCCGGTTGGCTCTTTGAGCGCCTGCGCGACGCCGGCGAGGTCGACACGGCCATCTCTGCCGACCGCGAGCTTGCGCACTTTCCAGCCGGTGCGTGCCAGTTCCTGCGCCGGTTTTGCGACGCAAGGGTGCTCGATCGCGCTCACTGCAACCTGGCTGGGCCCGAGCATGCCAGCCGCGCCCTTGATGAATGCATTGTTCGCTTCGGTGCCGCCGCTGGTAAAAATCACCTGCGCCGGCTGCACGCCGACCGATGCCGCGACTTGCTCGCGCGCCTGGTTGACCGCTTTCCTCGCCAGCGTGCCGAACTCGTGGCGGCTCGACGCATTACCGTACTGCTCGCGCAGGTACGGGAGCATCGCCGCCAGCACCTTATCGTCGAGCGGTGTCGTCGCGTTGTGATCGAAATAAACGTGCGTCATTGCGTCAGAAATCAAGCTGAAACCGTGGTGCGCTCGCGCTTGGGCATGATCTCGCGCATGTCTTTCACTTGCGCCACGCCGTTCTGCTTCGTTCTGTCTTTCTGGTCGTCGACCAGCTGCTTGAGCGTGACCGCGCCAAGATAATCGAAAATATGCTCATTGAGCTTCGCCCACAGGTCGTGGGTGATGCACTTCTGGTCGTCGTGGCAGTTTTCCTTGCCGCCGCATTGCGTCGCGTCGATCGGCTCGTCAACGGCAACGATGATGTCGGCAACCGAGATCTGCGCCATGTCCTTGGCGAGGCAATAGCCGCCGCCCGGACCGCGCACGCTATCGACCAGCGCGCGACGGCGCAGTTTGCCGAACAGTTGTTCAAGATAGGACAGTGAAATCTTCTGGCGCTGGCTGATTTCCGCAAGCGTCACCGGACCGCTGCCAGGCTGCATCGCAAGATCGACCATCGCCGTCACTGCAAACCGCCCTTTAGTCGTCAGCCTCATAGGAAACCTCTTTTAAAAATCAGATACCTAGCGTAATACCGCGAATACACGATCATTTTTGTCGACTATAGGATACCTGATAGATTTAGTCAACAATTTTATTCAGGTAGTTCCCGTCGAATTTGTCGTCTTTAGCCGCGTCGCCACAATTCACGCCGAGACGTTCAAGTTGCTCGAGTATCTGCTCGATCCGGCGGTCGGTGCTCACACTATGATCGATCAGCTCGTGGATCGCCCGGGCCACCGGATCGTTCATGTCGCTGCCGACCGCATAGGCCGAAAAGCCCGTCTTGTCACCCGCCTCTTTTTCAACGATGCGCGCCGGAATGCCGATCGCGGTTGCGCCGGGCGGCACGCTTTTGACCACCACCGCATTGGAGCCGACGCGCGCGCCGTCACCGATGGTTATCGGGCCGAGAATTTTCGCGCCGGCACCCAGCACGACGCCATTACCGAGCGTCGGATGACGCTTGCCTTTGTTCCACGACGTGCCGCCGAGCGTGACGCCGTGATAGAGCGTGCAGTCGTCGCCTATTTCGGCGGTCTCGCCGATTACGACACCCATGCCGTGATCGATGAAAAAGCGCCGACCGATGCGAGCGCCGGGATGGATCTCGATGCCGGTCAGAAAGCGGCCCAGATGCGAGACCAGGCGCCCCAGCCACCTGAGCCGCGCCCCCCACAGTCCGTGGGCAAGGCGGTGCACCAGCAGCGCGTGGAACCCCGGGTAACAGGTAATCACTTCCCACGTGTTGCGCGCGGCCGGGTCGCGCTCGAATACAACCCTTATTTCTTCCTTGAGACGGGAGAACATGTTTGATTTTAAAGAAAATAATTATATAGTATACGTTACCCCAGTAAATCAGTCAACTATTGAGGCCTCGGGTTCGCATCGTGTAATGGGCAGGTGCTCAGCGCCGCAGTTTGTCGACCGCTTTCAGAAACCCGCGCAGGATGTTGACCTCTTCGGCCTCGAGCCGTGCACGCGCGAACAG
>JAHFRL010000167.1 GCA_023266235.1 Betaproteobacteria bacterium | reverse complement strand
ACACGCCCGGTGTCGGAATCGAGCCCGCTCGGCACATCGAGCGCGAGCACGGCCCCGTCGAGATTGTTGATCGCATTGACCAGCGCGACGTAATTGCCGCTCAGTTCGCGCTGCAAACCGATGCCGAACAGGCCGTCGATCACGAGGTCCCAGCGTTGCCCGGTGGGGATACGCTCGATGGTGCCGCTGCCGCAGTCGCGCCAGGCGGCGTACGCGGCTCGGGCATCGGCGGAGAACTTCGTCGCGTCGCCGGCGAAGACGACATCCACCCTGAACCACCACGCTCTGAGGTGGCGCGCGACGACGAACGCATCGCCGCCGTTGTTGCCCGGCCCGGCGACCACCAATACGCCGCGGCCGCGATCGGCGACCAGGTCGCGCGCAATCTGCGCCGCGGCGAGTCCGGCACGCTCCATCAGGCCGGGCGGTTGCAGACCGGCAAGCGCTTTAGCCTCGATGTCGCGTATCTCGGCGGTGCGATACACCGGCACGAACGCGCGTGATTGAAAGGTCATGGTTGCGGGGTGGTTTTTGGCTAGTTTAACCCAACTATACCGGCACTCCAGACTGCGGCCGGCGCTTGTTTCGGGTAAAATCCGCTTTTACGGACATCGCGCTGACTTCATGCCGCAGATTCTCAGCCTCCGTGGGCGCAACGCCCTCTCTGAGTTCCGCTTAAGCAAGCTCCATCAGGCTGTCCAGCAGGCCCATCTCGAGTTATCCGGAATCAGCGCCGAATTCTGGCATTTCATCAGCATCTCGCGTGCGTTGAGCGGCGCCGAAAACGCAATTCTCGAACGCATCCTGACCTACGGCCCCGCCGCGCGCGCGGTGCCGGACGCAGGGCGGTTGCTGCTGGTGGTGCCGCGTCCTGGCACGCTCTCGCCGTGGTCGTCGAAAGCAACCGATATCGCGCGCCAATGCGGCCTGACGATGGTCGAGCGCATCGAACGCGGCACCGCCTGGCACGTCGCGAAGGCCGGCGGCGGCCGTCTATCCGGGGGCGACAGGGCGGCGCTGCTGCCGCTGCTCCACGATCGCATGACCGAGGCCGTGCTCGATACGCTCGATGCGGCGGCGCAGTTGTTTCATCACTATCAACCGCAGCCGCTCAAGACGGTCGACATGCTGGCGGGTGGCAGCGCAGCGTTGCAGCGCGCCAACCGCGAGATGGGACTCGCGCTGGCGGACGATGAGATCGAATACCTGTGGCAGAACTTCTCGCGGCTTAAGCGCAATCCTACTGACGTCGAGCTGATGATGTTCGCGCAGGCGAACTCGGAACACTGCCGCCACAAGATTTTCAACGCCGACTGGGTGATCGACGGCAAGGCGCAGGACTGGTCGCTGTTCGCGATGATCCGCAATACGCACCAGCAGCACCCGCAGGGAACCATCATCGCCTATTCCGACAACTCGGCGATCATCGAGGGCGCGCGCGTGCGGCGGTTCTATCCCGGGGCCGACGGCGGCTACCGCTATGTCGAGGACGACACGCATATCCTGATGAAGGTCGAGACGCACAACCATCCGACCGCGATTTCGCCGTATCCGGGGGCCGCGACCGGTGCCGGCGGCGAGATTCGCGACGAAGGCGCGACCGGGCGGGGCGCCAAGCCGAAGGCGGGCCTGACCGGCTTCAGCGTGTCCAACCTCAACATTCCGGGGTTCATCCAGCCTTGGGAATTGTGGGAGGAAGTGGCCGGTTCCAGTCTGCCTCCCGCTTCTCGCCTTTCGCCTCACGGCACTTACGGCCGTCCCGCGCGCATATCTTCCGCGCTGCAGATCATGCTCGACGGGCCGATCGGCGGCGCGTCGTTCAACAACGAATTCGGCCGACCTAACCTGTGCGGCTACTTCCGTACCTTCGAGCAGGCGGTGGCCGGCGAGGTGCGCGGCTATCACAAGCCGATCATGCTGGCCGGCGGCATCGGCAATATCTCGGCACCGCATGCGCACAAACAGGAATTCGGCGCCGGCACGCTGCTCATTCAGCTCGGCGGGCCGGGCATGCTGATCGGGCTCGGCGGCGGCGCGGCGTCGAGCATGCAGACCGGAGCCAATCTCGAGGACCTCGATTTCGATTCGGTACAGCGCGGCAACGCCGAAATGCAGCGGCGCGCGCAGGAGGTGATCGATCGCTGCTGGGCGCTCGGCGCCGACAATCCCATCCTGTCGATCCACGACGTCGGGGCCGGCGGCCTGTCGAACGCGCTGCCGGAAATGGTGCACGCCGCGCAGCGCGGTGGACGCTTTGATCTGCGCGCGATCCCGAGCGAAGAGCCTGGCATGTCGCCAGCGCAGGTGTGGTGCAACGAGGCGCAGGAGCGTTACGTGCTGGCGATCGCACCGCAGCGGCTGGCATCTTTCAAGGCGATATGCGAGCGCGAGCGCTGCCCGTATGCGGTGCTCGGCAGCGCAACCGCCGGTCACCAGCTGGTGGTGGCAGACCCGGCGTTTGGCAACACGCCGGTTGACATGGAATTACCGGTACTGCTCGGCAAGCCGCCCAAAATGCTGCGCGATGTCGCGCATCGCGCTACCGGCCTGCCGCCGTTCGATGTCCGGGCTATCGACTTGCGTGAAGCGTGCTTGCGTGTGCTGCGGCTGCCCGGCGTCGCGGACAAGACGTTTTTGATTGCAATCGGCGATCGCACGGTCGGCGGCATGACTGCGCGCGACCAGATGGTGGGGCCGTGGCAGGTGCCGGTCGCCGACGTTGCGGTGACGCTGCTGGGTTTTGACGAATACCGCGGCGAGGCGATGGCGGTGGGCGAACGCGCGCCGCTTGCGCTGATCAACCCGGCGGCGTCCGGCCGCATGGCGATCGGCGAGGCAATCACCAATATCGCAGCGGCCTGCATCGAAAATATCGCTGATATCAAGCTGTCGGCCAACTGGATGGCGGCGGCCGGCCATCCGGGCGAGGACGCGGCGCTCTACGACACTGTCCGCGCGGTCGGCATGGAGCTCTGCCCGCGACTCGGCATCAGCATCCCGGTCGGCAAGGACTCGATGTCGATGAAGACGACATGGAGCGACGGGAATGCGCGGAAAGAGGTCATCGCTCCGCTGTCGCTGATCGTTTCGGCGTTCGCACGCGTTACCGACGCGCGAAAAACGCTCACCCCCCAGCTGCGTATCGATTGCGGCGATACCGAACTGATCCTGATCGACCTCGGGCTCAACCGCTGCCGGCTCGGCGGCTCGGCGCTGGCGCAGGTCTACAGGCAGCTCGGCAATGCGGCGCCGGATGTCGAGGATGCGGGGCTGTTGCGCGCGTTTTTCGGCGCGCTGCAGCAGCTCAACTCCAGGGACAAAATCCTCGCTTATCACGACCGCTCGGACGGCGGTTTGTTGGCCACGGTGTGCGAAATGATGTTTGCCGGACATTGTGGCGCCCGGCTCGATTTGGGCACGTTGTCCGGAGGGTGCACACCGGTTGCCGTATTATTCAACGAGGAACTCGGGGCCGTGATCCAGGTGCGGCGCAGCGACAGCGCAGCGGTACTGCAGACCCTCGCGGCGGCGGGTCTCGGTGCGGCGTGTCGCAGTATCGGCCGGCTGGATGGTTCCGGCAGGCTGGTCATCATGGCGGGCGGTAGGCAGATTATTGCGGCGGATCGCATCGAACTGCAGCGCGCGTGGTCGGAGACGACTTGTCACATGCAGCGGCTGCGCGATAATCCGGAATGCGCGCAGCAGGAATATGCTGCCATCCTCGAGGCGGACGATCCCGGCATCGCGCCGCGCCTGACATACGATCCCGCCGATGACGTTGCGGCGCCATTCGTCAATGGCGCCAGGCCGCGGATTGCGATCCTGCGCGAGCAGGGCGTCAATGGCCAGATCGAGATGGCGGCGGCGTTCGAGCGCGCCGGGTTCGATGCAGTGGACGTGCACATGAGCGACATCATCGCCGGGCGCATCAGCCTGGCGGATTTCAAAGGCTACGCCGCGTGCGGCGGCTTCTCTTACGGTGACGTGCTCGGCGCCGGCGAGGGCTGGGCCAAGTCGATACTGTTCAACGCCAGGGCGCGGGACGAGTTCGAGGCTTTCTTCCGCAACTCCGCGACCTTCGCGCTCGGCGTGTGCAACGGCTGCCAGATGATGAGCAATCTGCATGAAATCATTCCCGGCGCCGAGGCGTGGCCGCATTTCGTGCGCAACCAATCGGCGCAGTTCGAGGCGCGCTTCGTGACGGTGGAGGTGATGCAGTCGCCGTCGCTGTTTTTCGACGGCATGGCGGGCAGCCGGTTGCCGATAGCGGTAGCACACGGCGAGGGTTATGCGGAATTCACCGATGCGAAACAGCGCAGCCGAGCGCAGCAACTGATTGCTTTACGCTTTGTCGATAATCGCGGGCGGGCGACCGTGAGCTACCCCTGCAATCCCAACGGTTCGCCGGCCGGGATTACCGGGCTGACGACGCCTGACGGCCGCTTCACGGTATTGATGCCGCACCCCGAGCGCGTATTTCGCGCCGTCCAAAATTCGTGGCGCCCGGCGGGCTGGGGCGAGGACGGCCCGTGGCTTCGGATGTTCCGCAATGCACGCAAGTGGATAGGCTGACGCCGTGGCGGAACCGACGATCAAGCCCGACGCGCCGTTTTACACCGAAGAAGAGCTCGACGTGCTCTACGAGCACGACCCGGTCGCGGCGCTGCGCATATCGCGCGAGCAGCACGTCCTCCAGCAACAGCTTGCCGCGGTGGGGCGCGCGGACGGTCCGTCGCCGACGCCTGAGGACGTTAAGGAAATTCTCGCCGAAGCGCGGCGTATCCTGCTCAGAGACGGCGGCGATCTCGAGTTTGTGGCGCTGGAAGGAACGGTGGTGCGGGTGCGGCTCAAAGGCAACTGCGTGGGTTGTCCGCGCGCAACGCTCGATCTCAAAAATGTCGTCGAGGCATTGCTGCGCAAACGCTATCCCCAGCTGATGGAGGTCCGCAACACTTTCTAGGCGGCGCGTAGCCGTGCCGGAACAAGAAAACGGCGCACCGCGCAGCGCGCCGTTTCCCGTCCCGAAGCTGACGCTCACTCGATCTTGGCCTTGGCCCGCAGGTCGGCGATGGCCTTGTCGACTGCCTGGCGTTGCAGGTTTTGCTGGATTTGGCCTTTGACTCCCTCCAGCGCCGGAAACTTCATCGGGCGTTCGTCTTCGAGACGTACCACGTGCCAGCCGAACTGGGTCTGCACGGGCGCGTCGGTCAGCTGGCCTTTTTTGAGCTTTTTCAGCACCTCGCCGAACTGCGGCACATAGCGCCCGGCGGGCGCCCAGTCGAGGTCGCCGCCTTTATCCTTGGAGCCCGGATCCTCGGATTTCTGGGCCGCGAGCTTCTCGAAGTTCCCGCCTTTCTTCAGTTGCGCGATGACCTGCTTCGCTTCGTCTTCGCTCTTGACCAGGATATGGCGTGCCTTGTACTCCTTGTCGCCGGCCTGTAGCTTGGCGCGGTCATATTCCTTCTTGATCACGTCTTCGCTGATCGGGTTGTCCCTGACATAGTCCTGCACGAACGCATTGGACAACACCTCCTGCCGCTGCAATTCGAGCTGAATCGTCACATCGGGGCCCTTGTCGAGCCCTTTCTTGACCGCTTCCTGCGACAGCAGCTCGCGTACGATCAGGACATCGCGGATGCGGGTCCTGATTTCGGGAGTGTCCTGCTGCCCCTGAGTGAGGTTCGCTTTCACCAGGAAGTCGAGGCGGCTCTGGGGAATGGTGGTGCCATTGATTTTGGCGACCACTCCTGCGGTTTGTGCATTGCAAGTCGCGGTGACGCACGAACCGGCAAGGACAAGCGCCAGGATGAGCGGGGTTTTCATCGTTTCCATCATGATTTCCTTGATTGGGGGCTAAATTTCGTCAGGAGTATACGCCTTGATCGTCAGGGCGTGAATCTCGCGTTCCAGCATTTCGCCGAGCGCGGCGTGGACCATGCGATGGCGCGCCTGCGCCGATTTGCCGTCGAACAGCGGGGAGACAATGATCAACTGGAAATGACCGCCGCCGCGTTTTGCGCCTTCGTGCCCGGCGTGCTTGTCGCTGTCGTCGATCAGCTCGACGCTGTCGGGCGTAAGCACGGCGAGCTTTTGCTCGATACGCTCCAGTGTATTCATGCCGGCAGCGCTTTCCTGATTGGTTTCACTTGGTTTCCTTGCCGTCAACGTGTTTGGCCAGCATCAATGCTTGCAGCAGGACGAACCCCAGCATCAATCCCGTGCCGCCGAACAGCTTGAAATTGACCCACGCATCGGTCGAGAAATTGAAAGCAACGTAGAGGTTGAGCGCGCCCATCATCGCGAAAAAGCCGACCCAGCTCAACAGTAGCTTGCGCCATACGGCGTCCGGCAGCGCCATCTGTTTTTCCATCATCGCCCGGATCAGGTTCCTGCGAAAGCCGAGATCGGCGATCAGCAGCGCCGCGCCGAACAGCCAGTAGAGCACGGTCGGCTTCCATTTGATGAAGGTTTCATCATGCAGCAGCAGCGTGGCGCCGCCGAAGACCACGATCACGCCGAGGCTCACCCACAGCATGTTATCGACTTTGCGGCGGCGGTACCATACCCAGCCGATCTGCACAAAGGTCGCGGCAATCGCCACCGCGGTAGCGGTGTATATGCCGAAGAGCTTGAAGGCGACGAAGAACAGGATGACCGGGAACAGGTCGAACAGGAATTTCATAAGCGGGTAATTATCCGGTTTTAATGCCGCGTTGTCCATTTGGCGAAGCGCTCGCGCATCAGTTCGCGCACACGATCGTCATAGATTGTTTTCCCGGCCTGGCGCACGCCCTCTTCGAAGAACGCGGCGCAGTCAGCCGGCAGGTTTTGCTCGAGCAGGTCGTAGGCGGCATTCATCAGCTGCGGGGCCTGCGTGCGCGTTGCCACGATCGCAAAATTCAAATTGATGACGCGCCACGGGCGCGCGGGATCCGCGCCGGTGGAATTGTCGCGGATGCCCGGCGCAACGTGGCCTATGATGTCGTGCATCAGGCGATACAACGGGATCAGCTGGTCGGGCGAATGCGCCGCATTGGCGCGGTACGCAAGCGCATTGACGATCGGCTCGAGCACGCGGATTTCGCCGCCGCGGCGCAATGACCATTGCGCGACTTCCAGCGCCAGCACCTCGACCGCGTGGCGGTGCGCTGCGCAGCCGACGCGTTCGGCCCACAGCGCAAGATCGGCGATGCAGCTCAACGCCTGTTCGGCGAGCGCATCGGCTTCCTGTTGTCCGCCGTGAGCGGGCTGCTCGTCGAGCCGGTCGCATACCGCGAGCAGCTGATTGATCGCCGCCGCCAGCAACGCCGGCGTCACTTCGGTTGCCCGTTCACCGCGCGCCGCAAACGCAGACTGGATGGCGGCTGCCGCCTGCGCGAACGCCTGGCGTGCGGCGGTCATTCCGGGTCGAATTTGAGCGCGGCCGAGTTGATGCAATAGCGCAGCCCGGTGGGGTCCGGGCCGTCGTCGAACACGTGGCCGAGATGCGCGTCGCAGCGGCTGCACAACACCTCGGTGCGGCGCATGAACAGGCTGGCATCATCCTCGACCTTGACGTTTTCGCCCGCCGCCGGCTGCCAGAAGCTCGGCCAGCCGGTGCCGGAGTCGAACTTGTGGGCCGAGCGGAACAGCTCGGCGCCGCAGCACATGCAACGGTAAACGCCGTTATCATGACAGGCCCAGTAAGCGCCGGTAAACGCATGCTCGGTGCCTTTCTCGCGCGTGACGTGAAACTGCTCCGGCGTCAGCACCTGTTTCCATTCCTGGTCGTTTTTGACCACCTTGTCCGTCATCTCATGCCTCGTTCAATAATCGGTTGCATCCCGCGCGGTTGCGAGTTCAAATTGCGCTGTTGACTTCAAGTCGCAAATCGCTTTTTTCGACATAAATCCGTCCCATTCGCGGCCGTTGCGCAAGTTCCCTGAGCAGCCGCACGACCGGCTTATCGAAATAATAGTCAGTCTGCAGCGGCCCTGCCGCCCGCATGTCGTCCACCTGCGAGCCGGCGTAGAGGTGCCGCAGCAGCCGCTCCTCATCGCTGCTGTTCGGATATTTCCTGCGCAGCGACGGCACCGCCGGCGCCAATGGCTGGGGCTTGAACGCAATCCCGGGGGAGCCGTTGGCGACGATGCGGTCGAGCACATCGGGCTCGACCGGCGCGAGCAGCTTGCCATAGTAGCCGAGCGCGTATTTCTTCACTTCGTCGGGCACCGTTTTATAGCGCTCGCCCTGCACGACGTTGAGCACCGCCTGGGCGCCAACCAGTTGCGAGAACGGGGTGACCATCGCGGGCCAGCCGAGCTCCTTGAACACGCGGGCGGTTTCCGCGAGCACCGCGTCGAACTTGTGGAGCAATCCCGCCTGCTCGAGCTGAAACCGCATGTTGGTGAGCATGCCGCCCGGGATCTGGTGCTCGTAATGGAACTGGTCGTATTCCATCGGCACGCCCAGCGGCAGATTTTCCTGTTGCGCGACCTGTCTGAAATGCTCGCCGACCGCGTTGACGAGGCCATCGTCGATATTGATTGCATAGCCCATGCTGCGCAGATTGCGCGCCACCGTTTGCGTGGCCGGCTGTGCCGGTCCGTTGGCGAGCGGGGCGATCGACGTCTGGATCTGCGTGACCCCGAGCTTGACGCCCTCGAGGTACACCAGCGGCGCGAGGCCCGTCATGCAGTGGCTGTGCAGTTCGAGCGGCACTTTGCCCGTGACCTTGAGCATGGCCGGCACCAGCGTGCGGATGCGGTCCGGCGTCAGCAGTCCGCCGGGGTCCTTGATCAT
>JAHFRL010000008.1 GCA_023266235.1 Betaproteobacteria bacterium | reverse complement strand
CCGCGTGCGCTAAAATCGCGCTTGTCATCGCCTGTCAGCACCCGTCGCGGCAGGCCCTCAACCCGACCCAGGAGCAGCCTCATGACCGACCTTTCATCCGGCGCGCCGCGCCTTGCCTCCGCCGGCGCGCGTTTTCGCGCCGCCGTTGCCGCCGAGAAACCGCTGCAGATTGCCGGCACCATCAACGCTTATCACGCGCGCATAGCGGAGCGCGTCGGCTTCAAGGCGATTTATCTGTCGGGCGGCGGTGTGGCCGCCGGCTCGCTCGGCCTGCCCGATCTCGGCATCAGCAATCTCGACGACGTGCTGACCGACATCCAGCGCATCACCAACGTGTGCGAGCTGCCGCTCCTGGTCGATGTCGACACCGGCTTCGGCTCGAGCGCGTTCAACATCGCGCGCACGGTGAAATCGCTGATCAAGTTCGGCGCTGGCGCGATGCACATCGAGGACCAGGTCGGCGCCAAGCGCTGCGGCCACCGTCCGGGCAAGGAACTGGTGACGCCCGATGAAATGGCCGACCGCATCAGGGCGGCGGTCGATGCGAAGACCGATCCCGCGTTCGTGGTGATGGCGCGCACCGACGCGCTTGCGGTCGAGGGTTTCCAGGCGGCGATCGACCGCGCCTGCGCGTGCGTCGAGGCCGGGGCCGACATGATATTCCCGGAGGCGATGACCGAGCTTGCGATGTACCAGAAATTCGCCGACGCGGTGCGCGTGCCGATCCTCGCCAACATCACCGAATTCGGCGCGACGCCGCTGTTTACGGTCGCGGAACTGAAAAGCGCCGACGTGGCGATGGTGCTGTATCCGCTGTCGGCGTTCCGCGCGATGAACGCCGCCGCGCTCAAGGTTTTCCAGGCCATCCGCAAGGACGGCACGCAGAAAAGCGTGCTCGACACCATGCAGACGCGCAACGAGCTCTACGATTATCTGAACTACCACGCCTACGAGCAGAAGCTCGATCAGCTGTTCGCCAAGGGCAAGAAGAAATAGGGGATAGGGGCCGGGGCCGATACTCCTTCACCCTTCACCCTTCACCCTTCACGCGTTCACAGGGAACGTGCAATGACCGGAATGCTGCTGTCCAAGGGGTTTGTCGCGTCTTTCGGCAAACAGCTGAGCGAGCTCGCCCGGCGTGCCGGGCTTACGCTTGATATTTTGCATCTGCCCGACGACGCGCAGCAGCGGCTCGTGCCCGCCGACTGCGACCGCATCGAAGTCACGTTTCTGACGCGTGATATCCGCTTCTCCGAGCACTACCAGGGTTATGCCGACACGTTGATCGCTGCCCGCAACCTGAAGTGGGCGCATTTTCACAGCACGGCGATCGAGCAGCATCCGTTCGTAGGACCGTTGCTCGCGCGCGGGGTGAAACTCACGACCTCCGCCGGCACCAATGGCGAGCCCGTCGCGCAGACCGCGATTGCGGGACTGCTGATGCTCGCACGCGGATTTCCGGCATGGCTCGACGCGCAGCGCCGTCACGCATGGGAGCCGATGCGCGGCGATCAGGTACCTGCGGATTTGCGCGGCCAGACGGTAATGGTGGTAGGGCTCGGCAACATCGGCATGCCGGTCGCGCGCTTCTGCCGGGCGCTCGGCATGCACGTGATCGGTATCCGGCGCTCGCCCAAGCGTCCCGACGATCCGCTTGACGAAATTCATGCGCCGGCGAAGCTCACCGAACTGCTGCCGCGCTGCCAGTGGCTGGTGCTGGCGTGCCCGCACAATAAGGAAACACACCACCTGCTCAACGCGGGGACGCTCGCGAAATTGCCGCGTGGCGCCGCGCTTATCAACGTCGCCCGCGGCGGCGTGGTCGACGAGCCCGCGGTGATCGAAGCGCTCAGAAGCGGGCAGCTCGGCTGCGCCCATCTGGACGTGTTCGAGCAAGAGCCGCTGCCGGCGGATTCCCCGTTGTGGGACCTGCCGAACGTGATCCTGACGCCGCACAACGCCTCGGCGTCGTCGGGCAACGACCGCCGCGGTGCCGAGATGTTCCTCTCCAACCTCGAGCAGTGGGCGCGCGGGGAGCCGCTGCAGAACGAGCACCGCGATTAGCCCTCCCGGCCCGACCACGGGCACCGCTCGGCCGGAGCGCTGCCCGCCGCGTTGTAACGGGGTATCTGCGGCTATAATATAGCCCCCGTTAAGGCCTTGGATTCCATGCAATTATTCGCTTTCGGCATCAACCACGAGACCGCGCCGCTGTCGCTGCGCGAGCAGGTGGTTTTTCACGCCGAAAATATGGTGCAGGCGCTGCGCGATCTCGTCGACCGCCACCCGGTCAAGGAAGCCGCGATCATCTCGACCTGCAACCGCACCGAAGTCTATTGCCGCACGGAAGAACCAGCGCAGGCGATGCATTGGCTCGCCGATTATCACAAGCTCAAAACGCAGCACCTCGATCCGCATCTCTACAAGCTGCCGCAGGAGCGCGCGGTCAAGCACGCGTTCCGCGTCGCGAGCGGCCTCGATTCGGTGGTGCTCGGCGAGCCGCAGATCCTCGGCCAGTTCAAGGACGCGGTGCGCACCGCCGAGCAGGCCGGCACCCTCGGGCTGCTGCTCAACAAATTGTTCCAGCGCACGTTCTCGGTCGCGAAGACCGTGCGTTCGGAAACCGAAATCGGCGCGAGCACGGTGTCGATGGCGTCCGCCGCGGTGCGGCTGGCCGAGCGCATTTATCCGGGCATCGGCGAGCAGAGCGCGCTTTTCATCGGCGCCGGCGAAATGATCGAGCTCACGGCGACGCATTTCGCCGCGCGGCATCCGCGCCACATGACGTTCGCCAACCGCACGCTCGAGCGCGCGCAGCACCTTGCCGACCGCTTCCGCGGCCGTGCCATCATGTTTAACGAGCTGGCCGCGCAGCTGGCAGTGCACGACATCATTGTTTCCTGTACTGCGAGCACGCTGCCCATCATCGGCAAGGGGCTCATCGAAAGCGCGTTGCGCGCGCGCAAGCATCGGCCGTTTTTGATCATCGATCTCGCGGTGCCGCGCGACGTCGAGGCCGAAGTCGGCGCGCTCGACGACGTGTTCCTCTACACGGTGGACGATCTCGGCAAGATTGCGCGCGAGGGCCTCGACCTGCGGGAGTCGGCGGTGGCGCAGGCCGAAGCGATCATCGAAACCCAGGTCGGGGATTTCATGCAGTGGCTCGACAACCGCGGGCTGGTGCCGACCATCCGCGCGCTGCGCGACGATGCCGAGCGCGCGCGCCGGCGCGAAGTCGAGCGCGCGTTGCGCCGGCTTGAGCGCGGCGACGATGCGCAACAGGTGCTCGAACATTTGAGCTATTCGCTGACCAATAAATTTCTGCATGCGCCGACGCATGCGCTCAACCACGCCAACGACGATGATCGCGAACAGCTGGTGAACATGCTCCGGCGGCTTTACCAGTTGAAGCGCGACGAATGAAGAGCAGCATAGCGGCGAAGCTGGCGCAGTTGACGCTGCGCCTCGGCGAACTCAATCAGCTGCTGAGTTCGGAAAATGTCACCGCGAACCTGGATAACTACCGGAAGCTCACGCGCGAGCACGCCGAAATCGCGCCGGTGGTGGAGCTCTATCAATCCTACCGCAGGAGCGAGGAAGACATCCAGGCTGCGCAGGAAATGGCGTCCGATCCGGCGATGCGCGAGTTCGCCGAAGCGGAGATCCGCGATACGCGCCAGCGGCTGACGCAAATCGAAGCCGAGCTGCAGCAGCAATTGCTGCCGAAAGACCCGAACGACGACCGCAGCATCTTTCTCGAAGTCCGCGCCGGCACCGGCGGCGACGAGTCCGCCTTGTTCGCCGGCGACCTGTTCCGCATGTATGCGCGCTTTGCCGAGCGCAACAAGTGGCAGGTCGAGGTGATTTCGCAGAGCCCGGGCGAACTCGGCGGCTACAAGGAAATCATCGCCAAGATCATCGGCCAGGGCGCGTACTCCAAGCTCAAGTTCGAGTCCGGCGCCCATCGCGTGCAGCGCGTGCCGGTGACCGAAACGCAGGGCCGCATCCATACTTCGGCGTGCACCGTCGCGGTGATGCCGGAAGCCGATGAGATCGCCGACGTCGTGCTGAACCCGGCTGACATGCGGATCGACACTTTCCGTGCCTCGGGTGCGGGAGGGCAGCACGTCAACAAGACCGATTCCGCGATCCGCATCACGCATTTGCCGACCGGGATCGTCGTCGAATGCCAGGAAGACCGCTCGCAGCACAAGAACAAAGCGCGCGCGTTGTCGGTGCTCGCCGCGCGCATCAAGGATGCGCAGATCCGCGAACAGCAGCGGAAAACGGCGGCCACGCGCAAATCGCTGGTCGGCAGCGGCGACCGCTCGGAGCGCATCCGCACCTACAACTTCCCGCAGGGACGCGTGACCGACCACCGCATCAATCTCACGCTCTACAAGATCGGCGCCATCATGGACGGCGACCTGTTCGATCTGACTTCCGCGCTGAGCTCCGAGCATCAGACCGAGCTGCTGGCAGCCCTCGGCGAGGAAGCGCAACCGGCGTGACGGCGGTCCGCCGCGGCCGCGCAGCGCCGGTTCCAACCATGAATCACACGGTTACCCGGGCGCTCGCCGCGGCGCCGCTCGACCCGGTCGATGCGCGCGCGCTGCTGCGGCATGCGCTTGGCGTCGACGCGGCATACCTGATTGCGCATGCCGGGCAAACGCTGACTGATGTCCAGGGCGCGCTGTTTTCTGCGCTGGTGGCGCGCCGCCGCGCCGGCGAGCCGGTCGCCTACATCGTCGGCGCACGCGAGTTTTTCGGCCTCGAATTCAAAGTCACGCCGGCGGTGCTGATTCCGCGGCCCGAGACCGAGCTGCTGGTCGAGTTTGCGCTCGAACGCATTGCGCCGGAGCGCGCGTGCCGCGTGCTCGATCTCGGCGCCGGCAGCGGCTGCGTCGCGGTCAGCATCGCCAAACACCGGCCGCTCGCCCGCGTGGTTGCGGTCGACCGCAGCACGGCGGCGCTTGCGGTTGCGCGCGACAACGTGCGGCAACACGCCGTGACCAATCTCGAACTGCTGGAAAGCGACTGGTTCGACGCGCTCGCCGGTCAGCAGTTCGATGTGATCGTCGCCAATCCGCCCTATGTCGCCGCGGATGATCCGCATCTCAGGCAAGGCGACTTGCGCTTCGAGCCGGCGGCGGCGCTTGCCGCCGGCACCGATGGCCTCGACTGCATACGCTTGATAAGCGCAGCGGCGCCGCAATATCTGAGCGGCGGCGGCTGGCTCGTGTACGAGCACGGCTACGACCAGGCCGCGCGTTGTCGCGAGTTGCTCACGCAAGCCGGGTTCAGCGAAGTGTTCTCGCGCGCCGACCTGGCAGGCATCGCGCGCGTGAGCGGTGGACAGTGGTGCGCGCGGTCTTGACGCAGCTGGGCTCAGCCGGTAAAATACCCTATCAATTTAGTCAGGTAATAAAGGAAAAGCATGAATGCTCAAGACGTTATCAAGGATCAAGTCACCAAGAACCGGGTCGTGCTGTACATGAAAGGCTCGCCCGATTTTCCGCAATGCGGGTTTTCCGCCAATGTCGTCGGCATCCTGCGCGAGTGCGGCGTCGACGATTTATTTACGGTCAACGTGCTCGAGAATCCCGACATCCGCCAGGGCATCAAGCAATTCGCGAACTGGCCGACGATTCCGCAGCTTTACGTCAACGGCGAGTTCGTCGGCGGCTCCGATATCCTGACTGAAATGTATCAAAGCGGCGAGTTGAAGAAACTGCTGCAGAAGTAGCCGCGCCCGCGATTTGATTGAACGGCCATCCGCAGCGGATGGCCGTTCCTGTTTGTGGCGTCAGCCTTTGATCCAGCCGGCGTAGCCATATTGCGCGAGCAATATGAGCGCAATCGCGAACAGCGCGCGCTTGAGCCAGCCACGGTAAGTCACGGCATCGACGTTGCTGCGGACGCGAATTCCCCAGAGTAATGCGATCACTGCCACCACGGCGAGCGGCAGCGTGATCAGCCATTGCGCTGCGGCGACGCCGCCCGCGGTCGCCAGGGTCGCGAATTGCGTGGTCTTGCCGGTGATGAAGCAGATGTTGAGGGCCTGCACCAGCGCGGTCGGCGGCAGCGCCAGCGCCATGTAATAAATCACGAGCGGCGGCGCGGCGGCGTTGGCGGTGCCCTCGCATACGCCCGCGATCAAGCCGAACGCTGCGCCGAAGCAGCGGCGCCGCCTTCTCACCAGCGGCCAATCGGTTTTTCCCAGGCGGTCGAGGTTGAGATAAACGAAGATCAGGACCGCCAGCAGCAGCGTGTAGGGCGCGTGCGGGAACGCGATGAACGACCACGTGCCCAAGCCGGCGCCGATGAACATGTAAATCGGCATCGGCCAGAATTCGGCGAGCACCGCGCGCAGGCCATGGCCCTTGATAATGCTTGCGATCACGACCGCGATGCACGGTAGCAGCACGATGATGATCGCGCTGCGCATGTCCATGACGAGCGCGAGCAGCGGTGTCGCGACGATGGGGAAGCCGAGCCCGAGCGCACCATGCACGAGTCCGGCGAGCGCGATCACTGCAATGATCCACAGCACGACTGCGAGCGAGAACGATTCAAATCCCGGCATGCCAGGGCTTTCGAAAATTGCGCAGCATCAAAGTGACTTGCAAGGTGATGTCATTTGAGCTTGCGCCGTGCGGCCTCGGCGATACGCGGCGAGCGCCGGCCAGTAAGAGGTTCCGCAAAATGCATGCGCCAATTCCGATTGGCGAGGTCAGTGCCTGATCATTCCGATGCTCAGCGCCGGCCACAGTGCGATGATGACCCAGGCGACCAGCAACGAGAAAAAGTATGGCATTACGTAACGCACCAGCCGGAAATACGGGATGCCGGTGATGCCGCTCGCCACGTACAAATTGAGTCCGTAAGGCGGCGTGATGAAACCGATCGCGTCGCCCAGCAGGAAGATCACTGCGAAGTGATACGGGTTCACGCCGGCGGCGGCCGCGATCGGGGCCAGTATAGGCGCGAAGATAACGGTGTCGGGAAGGCTTTCAAGAATGCAGCCTGCCACCAGCATGATCGCCATGCTGGCGAATATCACCACGTAATATCCGCCGCCGAGGCTGTTCATCAGCCCGGTGAAGAAATCTCTGGCACCCAACAGCGAAAGAATCTGCTGCATCACGATCGATACCGCGATCATGGGCGCCAGCAGTCCGGTCAGGCGGCCCGAACGCAGAATGACATCGGGCAGCGTCTTTAACGTGATTTCACGGGTGATCAGCAGACCGGCAAGCAGGCAGAACGCGACCGTCACGCCCGCTGCTTCGGTGGGGGAGAAGGCGCCGGAATAAATTCCGTAGATGACGATAAAGATCGCGAAGAAGCCGAGGTAGGCGCGCCCGGCCGCTTTGAGGGTCAGTTTCGCGTCGAATTTGGTAAGTGTGCCCCATTGGTTGCGCCTCGACACGAAATAGGCGGCGACCATCATGCACAGGCACATCAGAATGCCGGGAAATACACCCGCGATAAACAGGTCGCTGATCGACAGTCCCAGCAGGAATCCGTAAACGATAAAGATAATGCTGGGTGGAATGATGATTCCGACAGTGCCGCCGGCCGCTGCAGTCGCCGCGGCGAAATGTTTGTCGTAGCCGGCCTTGACCATTTCCGGGTACATGATCGAGCCGATCGTGGCGGTGGTCGCTGAGTTGGAGCCGGAAATCGCCGCGAACATCCCGCATGCGCCGATAGTCGACATCGCCATGCCGCCGCGCAGCCAGCCCAGCGCCGTGTACGCAAAGTCGGACAGCCGCCTCGCGATGCCGGCGGCATTGATCAAGTCCCCGGTGAGAATAAACAGCGGCAACGCGAGCAAGCCGAAGAAATTGAGGCCCTCGAACAGCGTCACGCCGAGATTGGCAAGCGTGAAATCGATCACCAGGCTGCAGCCGACGACCCAGAATCCGATGACGAGAAAAATCGGCACACCGAGAATAAATAAAACGGTTACCGCGAGAGATACCAGCGTGATCAGTAAAGTGTTCAGCATCGGCTTCTCGCGTTCATTCGCCTACCAGCGAAACCTGGTGCTGGAACGGATGGCCGGCGCGATAGGTCTGGATGTCCTGCGCGAGGTTCTGCAGGGCGCGAAACATGAGCAGCGTCCATGCGAGCGGCGTTGCAACGTAGAACCACCATTGCATGACATGATCGGTGCCCTGCACGATGGCGAAATTGTCATGGACGAGTTTGACCTGCTGGGTGGTGAAGTAAGTAACCAAGATTCCAAACACGATCCACAGCACCGCATCGAGTACACGGCACGCGAACTGCAGGTTGTACGGCAGACGCATGCGTACCTCGCTGAAACTGAGATGCGAGCGCAGCTTGGTGTTGTATGACGCCCCCATCCACGTGACCCACAGGAACAGGTAGATCGTGATCGTGCTGCTCCACGGGGATTGATAGCTGAAGAAATAGCGCTGGACCACCGCCATCACGATGATCAATGCCATCACCGAATAGCAGATCAGTATTACGATCTTTTCTACGTTCGCATCCAGCCAGTGCAGCGTCGGCAGCAGAATTTTCAAAGAGCCCCTCCTTGCATTGACAGGATTCTTCGGGCCTTGCATGGCGATTTAATGGAATGTCGCGCAGGCGCGGTCATCGCATCTTACGGCTGATGCGAGCGATGCCGCGTCGGCGCGCCGCGGCCGGCACGCGCTCAGTGCGTATCGGCCGCTGTGTACTATATTTTCAGATCAGGCTTTCCACCAGCGGCGTGGCTTGACGTTTTCCGCCGGCGTATCCGCGGGGATCTCGCGGGCGATAGCGTAGATTTCCTTGTAGGTGTCGTGTCCACCCGACCATTTATTGAGACGGTCACGCCATTCTTCCCACGGCTTGGTGTTGAATTCAGGCGAGCACATTTTTTCCGCTTTTTTGAGCTCGGAGTCGCTGAGTTCCGCCACGCGCACCCCGTATTTGTGAAACAGCGTGCCGGGGCGCGACGGGTTGGTTGCGCCGACCACGTTGTAAAGCCCCGCTTCGTTCATGCCCTGCGCGTAAATCTGCGCTGTATATGCGGATTCCATGACCTGCTCCTGCAATGCCGAGCCGAGCTTGCCGAAGGACGCGAGATTCATGGCGCAGTGTTCCGTGCCGCAAAAGAAACGCAGATCGACCGATTGCGCGAGCACCGGGGTCATGCCGGCGTAGGCGACTGCGCTGGTCCAGGTTTCGGCGCCATCGATCAGCCCGTTCTTGAGACCGTCGAGCGTTTCCTCCCATGCAATCGGGACTGGATTGAGGTCAAGCAGCGTCATGGCGATGCGCCCCGGCTGGCTGCCGGTAACGCGGTTCTTGGTGCCGGCCATGTCGGTCACGCTTTTCACCAGTGGCTTGTCCTTCCATTTCAAGCCGAGCTGAATGCCGCGCAGCTCGCAATGGGTGTAAAGAAACTGCAGGCTGTGTTGCTTGCGTAGCGGCTCGCGCAGCAGCGCTTCGCTCTTCGGATGGTAGAAAAAATGGTATTGCGACGCGCGGCTGGGGAACATATAGGCGTAGTCGAGCACGTTGTAATACGGGGCCGAACCCGCCGAATTCTGTGTCGACGCCGCAAAAATATCCACAATCCCCTGCTGCGCTTTTTTGACGCAGTCCAGCTGATTGCAGATCTGGTTGTCACCTATGAAGTCGATGCGGATTGCGCCATCCGTGCGTTCCTCGAGGTCTTTGGCGAAGAACGCGAACCCGGCGTGCTCGACGTCAAGGTTCTTGTCATTGAAGCCGGCGGCGCCGAATTTCAGCGTGAATTTCGCCGGGACTTTCTTGCGCTGGCCGGAGACGGTTTCTGCTGCTCTGGCGAGATCCGGCAACGTGGCCAATCCCGCCATGCCGGCTGCCGCGTACAAGGTTGAGCTTAGCCCGAAACGCCCGGCCAGGCCCAGCCAGTCGCGACGCGAAATATTGCGTAATTTATCGTGTTCCATGGATCTCTCTCCTATGTGGTGGGTGTGAGAAGAAGCGAAAACCCGCACCGCCTTCTTGTTGTGGGTCCCCACAAGCGGTTTGGATTAGTTGTAGCATCGGCCCTTGAAATATGCAAGAAATTCAATAATGGAACGGCCGGTTCCATTTTTAGTGATACATTTTGAGACCTGAGACTCGCTGCCCCGTCATTTACTCCAACGTCCATGGCTGTTCATTGCTACGATTACATCGTTGTTGGCGCCGGCACCGCCGGCTGCGTGCTCGCCAACCGGCTGACCGAGAGCGGCAAGTATTCGGTGCTGCTGCTCGAGGCCGGCCCGCGTGACAGCTACCTGTGGATCCACATCCCGATCGGCTACGCCAAGACCATGTTCCATCCGGTCTACAACTGGGGCTTTTACACTGAGCCGGAAGCCGGCATGCACAACCGCCAGGTTTATTGGCCGCGCGGCCGCGGTCTCGGCGGCTCGAGCTCGATCAACGGGCTGATCTACATTCGCGGCCAGCATCAGGACTACGACCACTGGGCGGCGCTCGGCAATGCCGGCTGGGGCTGGCGCGACGTGCTGCCGTATTTCATCAAGTGCGAGGGCAATTCGCGCGGGGCGAGCGAATATCATGGCAGCGATGGTCCGCTCAATTGCTCCGACATCGGCGAGAGGCATCCGTTGATGGACGCGATCATCGCTGGCGCCAACGAGCTCGGCGTGCCGCGCAACGACGATTTCAACGGCGCACGGCAGGAAGGCGTCGGCTACTACCAGCTGTTCACGCGCAACGGCTGGCGCTGTTCGACAGCGGTCGGCTACCTGAAGCCGGCGCGCCGCCGCGCCACACTGCGCGTCGAGACGGAAGTCTATGTGACTTCGCTCATCACCGAGCGGTCGAACACCGACGGGGCGGGCCCCGTCGCGCGCGCGGTCGGCGTGCGCTACCGGCAGCATGGTGTAGAGCACGAAGCGCGCGCGGCGCGCGAAGTGATTCTGGCGGCGGGCGCGCTGCAAAGCCCGCAATTGCTGCAACTGTCCGGCATCGGCCGCGCGTCGTTGCTGCGTGAGATGGGCATCGCAGCCGTGCACGATTTGCCGGGCGTCGGCGAAAACCTGCAGGACCACCTGCAGGCGCGGGTCATGTTCAAGGTCAAACGACCGATCACCATCAACGACGATCTGCACAGCATCTGGCGCCGCATCCGGATCGGATGGCAGTGGCTCGCGCACCGTAGCGGCCCGCTGGCGATCGGCATCAATTACGGCGGCATGTTCGTGCGCACGCGGCCGGAAGCGCCGACCCCCGACCTCCAGTTTCACTTTGCCGCGTTATCAGCCGAGATGGCGGGCGCGAAGACCCATCCGTGGTCGGGGTGCACGTTTTCAGTGTGCCAGTTACGGCCCACCTCGCGTGGCACGGTGATGATCAAGTCGCCGGACCCGTTCGCGCCGCCGGCCATGCAGCCGAATTACCTCTCCACCGAATTTGATTGCCGCAGCGCGGTCGAGGGGGTCAGGGTGGCGCGCAGGCTCGCGCGCACCCGCGCGCTGTCGGAACTGATTGGCGACGAATACCGCCCCGGCGACAGCGCCAAGAGCGACGACGATGTGCTCGAGTTCGTGCGCAATTACGGCGCGACGATTTTCCATCCGGTCGGCACCTGCAAGATGGGGGCCGACCCGCTGGCGGTGGTCGATACGCGGCTCAAAGTGCATGGCGTCGCGGGCTTGCGCGTGGTCGATGCGGCCATCATGCCGACGCTGGTGTCGGGCAACACCGCCGCCCCCGTCGTGATGATTGCCGAAAAAGCCGCCGACATGATCCTGCAGGATGCGGCACCCGGCTGAATTTGTCATGACGATGGTATTAAACTACGCTAAACGCTGTCCCCGGTTCGTGCATGCCAATTGCGTAACTATCCCGTGGAAGGAGCGCCGCCATGAGTGAAATGAATCCGTACCAACCGCCCGCATCACGGGCCGACACAGCCGCGGCGGCAGCCACGGGTGATTTCAACGCCGGTGGTCGCGCGGTCGATGCCGGCCGCGGCTGGGAATGGATCGCCTCCGGCTTCGCGTTATTCAAGAAGCAGCCGGGCACCTGGATCCTGATCCTGATCGTGCTGTTGGTGTGCTCGATACTGCTCAGCCTGGTGCCGCTGATCGGCGGGCTCGCGAACATGCTCCTGCTGCAGGTCTTCATGGGCGGCGTGATGCTCGGCTGTCGCGCGCTCGAATCCAACGAGAGTCTCGAAGTCGGACATCTGTTCGCGGGCTTCAAGCAGAACACCAGCGATCTCGTGGTGCTCGGCGTGCTCGCGCTGGTGGCGTGGGTGATTATCGCGATCCCGGCGGTTCTCATCATGGGTGGCGGCAGTTTCATGGCGATGATGCATGGCAATGTCGCCGGGCTCATCGCGCTTGGCCTGACCTTCGTACTGGCGATACTGGTGGTGCTCGCCTTGAGCGTCCCGCTCTACATGGCGCTGTGGTTTGCGCCGTCGCTGATCGTGTTCCACAATCTCAAGCCGGTCGACGCGATGAAGATGAGTTTCTTCGCCTGTCTGAAGAACGTCGTTCCCTTCCTGGTCTACGGCGTCATCCTGCTGGTGCTGAGCCTGGTTGCCGCGATTCCGTTCGGTCTCGGGTACCTGGTGCTGGTGCCGGTGATCATGGCGTCTGTTTACACCGCCTACCGCGATATTTTCTTTGCGGCCTAGCCGAACTTAGCGGATTCGTTTTGCTTTTTGGATTGTCGCGCAGTGTAACCGATTGGTTTTACTGAGCGCGAGGGTGGCGGATCGCGCAGAAATGGCGGTAGTGAAGACCTTGCCTCTGGCGGGCGGCGGCCCGTCCTGTAACCGAGGTAGCCGACCGCGAGGACAAGCGCGGCGAAAAGAGCGATCGTCGCGACGCGCGAGGTCTGCGCGAGAAAGTGCAGCGTGCCGCTCTCCAGGCCGACGAACGCAAGCCCGAGCACGGGAATCACCGGCGCCCCGCAGCCCATGACGCTGCACGCGCTGGTGGAAAGCCCGAACAGCGTCCCGGTGGCGCCCGCGATGCCTCCGCGGCGCAGCGCCCGCACCGCGCCGCCGGCGGCGAGATCGCGATAGCGGCGCCACAGGGCGAAGTACAGCCCGAACAGCGCCGAAACGAGGAGGATGCGGCCGAGGTCGGTCACGTCCACGGCGAAACCCCACTCGGCGCCGCCGTACGTGCCGTTGGCCGAGAACCAGAAAAGCGCAAGGTCCGCGAACTTCCCCAACTTCTCCCCGATCGCAGCTTCACCGGAGGCGAGGTACTCGGGGAGGCGCTTGAGCCACGGATTGAAGGTGAAGTAGTCGAACGGCTTGCGCACAGCCGAGAGGATCGCGACGGGCGCGAGAACGTTCAGCGCGGCAACCGCGAGCGTCACCGACGCGAAGACGCCGGGGTGCGCGGCGAGCGCCGTCCACATCCCCCGCAGTGCCTCGCTAACCCACCGCATGCGTGCAGACTCCCGACCTGCGACTGGCTCTCATCTTACCACTCCCGGTCCGGTCTCGACGATGGGCTGGGCGAGGATCCACACGCTCACCATGGTGTAGGCGACCATCAGCGCGGCGAGCGGATACTGGCTGCGGCGGGCCGTTCGCCGTCCGGAAAAGCGCTCGAGCGCCAGGCGGTGCGCGAGATACATGGCGAGCACGTGGCCGAGCACGATGACGACGACCGACGTGTACCAGGCGAAGCGCGCGCCGACGATGCCCACCGCGATCCTGTAGTGCGCGGTGCCGAACAGGTCCCAGCCGAGACCGAGCGGGTCCGAGGCGAGCGGAATCACCAGCTGGCCCGCCACCAGGAGATAGGAGAGGTAATGCGCGACGTGGTAGGCGAAGGCGATGGGCAGCAGGGTAGGCACGAACAGGCGCACGAGCTCGCCCGCGGATGCCGGACGCGCGTCCGTGCGCGTGAGCCACACCATCAATCCGCCTGCGCCCAGGATGATCAGCGCAAAGACGCAAGGACCGAGCAGCAATCCGGCCGTCGCCGACGCCGACCAGAGCAGATCGCTGACCGGCTCGCCCGGCTGCGACACTCGCGCGAGCAAGCCTGCCCAGAGCGGCGTCTCCCGCACGCCGTCGAAGGTGACGGTGGCAAGCATGACCATCACGAAGAACGCCGCCGAGCTCGAAAGCGGGCGCGAGTCGAGCAACCCGGCCGCGGGCGGGCGCAGGTTCCACTCGCGATCGGCCGGTGCCGCGCGCGCGTAGCACTCGTAGCAGTTCACGCAGTCGCCCGGCGCGGCGCGGCACGAGCGAGCCGAGCACACGGCGCAGGCCGCGGCGTTCCTCGCGCGGATTTCGCTCGGCGCGAGCCGGGCGAGCAAGCCGAAGTACACGGCGAACACTTCGCCGCTGCGGAGCCACGCCTCGCGACCGAAGACGAACATCGCGATCCAGGTGAGAAGCGAGTAGCAGAGCGCGAGCCAGGCGATGTTGGCCGGGACCGCGTTGCCGGCCCAGACGATCTCGATCCAGCCGAACGCGAGCAGCAGCAGGGCCGCCGGCCACGCGCCAACGCCGGCCGGAAGGCGCCGCTGCAGTCCGAAACGGACTGCGGGACGGATTTTTCGCGCGAGCGCCTCGGTCCAGAGAGACAACGCCTTCCATGGACTAACGAGCGCCCAGAGGTCGCCCGCGCCCGCGCTCAGATAGGTGAACCCGATCCACCACCCGATCCAGACGAAAGCGGGCGCGAGATTGCGGAACGGATCCTCGGTGCCGAATAATCCAGCGGCGATCAGAACGACAAAAACACCCACGGACAGGACGCGCAGCAGCTCAAGCGCGAACGGGTGCGCCGACACCCGCACACCTGGCAGGCGCAGCAGGTTCAGTCGAGGGTAGGAGAGACCCTCCGCGCGGCGGCGCAACGCCAGGGCGAAGACCAGGAAGGAAAGAGCGACGGTCAACCCCGCGGCGGCGAGCCACAGGGCAAGCGGTAACGGCAGGTCGTAACGCACGCCGAAAGCGTGCGCCGCGGCCTCGGCGGGCAGCAGCGCAAGCGCTGCAGTTCCGCGGCTAGCGCGGATGAATCTCGACATGAAGGAGCGCGCCGTGGCGATGCTGCGACCCGCCCTCCGCATGTATCTCCACGGGAAAGCGGCCCGTCAATCGCGCGTCAAACGCGGTGACGGCGGGCTTGCCGGGCGTGACGCGCGTCTCGATATCGTAACCATGGAGGTGCAGGACGAGCGGCTCGTCGGCGCTCCAGCGCAGCTCGACGCGCTCGCCCTCGGTGGCGCGCAATACACGTTGCGCTTGCGGCACGCGGCGCTGCACGATGCGAAGCTCGAACGCACGAATGGCGGCTTGCGGGCTTTCGTCGCCGGCCATGACGGGCAGCGCAAGGCACGCGCCGAGCGCGATGACAGCCGCGACAAGAGGCATCGGGCGATCATAGCACGACGCCGTGTACGTCCCGTGCTACAGTGCGTCGCATGCGCGCCGGCTTCATTCTTGGAGCGGTCGGAGCGGGCCTCGCGCTCGTCGGCGTCGCGCGCGCCGGCCACGAGTTTCCGTTCTATCCGTCTTTCTATCCGCAGGAGATCACGGTCGAGGCGCTCGATGCGAAGGCGGCCGCGCAACGGCTCGCCAAGGGAACGCTGCACGCTTACGCGGGAAACGAAATCGCGGCGCAGGCCGAGCGGGCGAAAATCGGCTCGGTCACCGCGCTCGGCGGCTACGTCGTCGCGACGTTCGACCGCCGCGTGCCGGCGCTCGCGGACCGTTCCGCGCGCTGCGCGGCGGCGCGCGGCCTGAAGGACGCGCTCGGCGAAGGCTATATCTGGCACCCGTACCCCGTCACTCCCTTCCACGCCGACTACCTGCATCATGCCGATCGCGCCGAAGCCGCGCGAGCTGCGGTCACGGCGCAGAAAAACGTACGGCTGCGGTTGCGCGCGCGCGACGCGGCCGCGGAGCGCCTGCTGCACTCTCCGCCCCGCGCCAACGCTCCGGCTGACGGCGAGCTCGCGATCGTGGATCCGGTTGCGCTCGCGGCCCAGGCGAGCGCGCGCTACAACGGCTGGTCCGGTCCACCGTGGATCAGGCAGGGGTGGTTTTACGCCTTTCTCTTGCTCGCGCCGGCGGTGACCGACGGCGCCACCCGCGCGCGCATCGACGAGGCAGCGCGGCGGCTCATGCACGCTGATTACCGGACCCTCGAAGAACGCATCGACCTTGAGCGAAGTCTCGTCGCGCTTTTGCAAAGCGGCTGCGAGCGCGTCGTGCTCGGCTATACCGTGCGGCGCGAGCACTATGGTACGGAGTATTCGCAAGGGGTGGAGAACGTCGGTTTCGACGCGCTCGAGGGACTCGCCTCGGCGATTTTTCCGCGCACCGTCAAGCTGCGGGACTTTCCCTGGAACGGCTGGCTCAACACCGCGGTGCCGGCGGCGCCCGCGAGCGCGTGGAATCCCGTGGTCGGTGGTTTCGGCGACGCGTTCGGCCGCCTCGTGTGGTGGGCGGTCGCGGACCCCGCGTTCCTTCCTTCGCCGCACGGCGGCGGCTGGATCGAGAACCGCGTGAACGCGTCGGTAGAGAAGAATGGGCGGGCACTCGCGGTGCCCGAAGACGCTGTGCTGCCCGAACCGGGGAGCGGACGGCTCCTGCCGGTAGGGCGCGGCAAGACGGCCGCGTCGCGCATCGTCTATCGCGTGCGCAACTCGGCCTTCCACGACGGCACGTCCATGACCGCCGCGGACCTGTTCTATGCCTATGCTTTCGCGGCCGCGTGGGGCGCCGGCGCCGCAGCCGATCCGGGCGTCGCACAGGCCACTGCGCTCGCGCGCGAGCGCCTGAAAGGCGTGCGGCTCCTGCGCGTGGAGACCGAGACCCTTGCGTCCGGCGAGGACAAGCTGCGGTACGAAGTGCCGGTGATCGAGGTCTACCTTGACTCCGGATCGGGTAGCGAAGCGGCAACCGTGGCCCCGCCGTGGTCGACGCTGCCGTGGCATCTGCTCGCCTTGCTGGAAGAGGGTGCGCGCCGCGGCTATTTCGCCTTCGGAGCGGCCGCGGCGGCGCGGCGCGGCGTGCCGGAACTCGATCTGGTGCGCAACACCACGATCGTTGGGCAGCTCGCCGGGCTTGCGCGCGAACTTGAGGAGCGCGCGTACGTTCCCCCGGCGCTCACCCGCTACGCCGGCGGCGAGGAAGCCCGGACGCGCTACCGCCGGCTGCGCGAATTTTACGCGGCGCACGGTCATTGGCTGGTCACCAACGGTCCCTACGTGCTCGGCCGATGGAACGGGACGAAGGCGGTGCTCAGCGCGTTCCGCGACCCGAGCTATCCGAAAGGGCTCGGCAGCTTCAACGCCTATGCGGTACCGCTCAAGGCGTATGTGACGCGGATCGAGCAGCGCAGTTTCGGCGCGGAGGCATACACCGAAACCGAGTGGCTCGAGCGCCTCGGGCGCGACGTGCGGATCGTGCGCGGCTCGTTCGCGACCAAGCTCGCCGAGCGGCTCACGGGCGCAGGCGCGCCGCCGGTATGCCGCTATCTGCTGGTCGGTCCGGACGGCGCGGTCGCAACCGCGGGCGCGGTGCACGCCGACGGCTCGGGTACCTGCCGTCTCGAATTCGGCCCCGCCGCGGGACGTAAAGGAACGGGCGGCTACCGGCTCGTGCTCGCCCCTGTGCTCGAAGACGCCGCCGCCAACGCACCGATCAAGATCGTGAACTGGGCCTTCTGAGCGTACGCGGCGCACGCCGTTCATCGCCCGACCCGATCCGGCACATCGCGATGCTCGATCGGACGCGCCGATGGGGAGGGGTGCCGGGCACTCACCGGCTTGTGGACTCATACGCAAAAGGTGTCTAATAGGCTGGCTGTTCGGGCCTGCTTGCCGGGACGAACGTGCACATCCCCTCTTATAAGCGCAGACAATCGGAGGAGTACAGTCATGGACAAGGAACAGGTCATGCAGGAGCGCCGCGGTTTTCTGAAACAATTCGGCGCCACCCTGGGCGCAGCGGGTGTCGGGGCCGCGGGGCTCGGGGCATACGTGGCGGGGCCGCGCACGGCGATTGCGGCGGCAAAGCCCAAGGGCAATATTCCCGATAAACCGATCAAGGTCGGCCACATCACGTTCCTCACCGGGGCGGCCGAGCTTCTGGGCGGCCCCGGCCAACACGGACATGTTCTCGCGATGGAAGAGATCAACGCGCAGGGCGGGCTGCTCGGCAAGCGCAAGATCGAGACGATCTTCGCCGATGAAGCTGCCGGGACCGACGCCAACGTGAAGGAACTCCGGCGCATGAAGCTGTCGGAGAACATCGATCTCTTCACGGGCGTCATCTCGAGTGGCAACACCCCCGCACTCGGGCCGGTGGCCGAGGAACTGAAGATTCTCACGCTGTTTAACGACGGCTGCACGGACTTCCTGTTCGACAAGGCCGTTCCCAATCCGAAATACACTTTCCGGGTGACCAACATCCAGTCCGCGGACGGCGTTACCGCCGCCATCGGCGCGGCAACGCACTGGCCGAAGGTGCGCCGGATCGCCTCGATCCAGCCCGACTACAGCTATGGGCGCAACGTGTTCGAGCACTCTGCGCTCGCGCTCGGCAAGCTGCTGCCCGGAATCGAGGTGGTTTCGGAGTCGTGGCCGAAGCTGGGCACCACGGATTTCACGTCGCACATCACGAAGATACTCTCGGCCAAGCCCGATCTGCTGGTTGCCGGCGTGTGGGGCGGCGATTACGTTTCGTTCTACAAGCAAGCGCTGCGCTACGGGCTGTTCGACAAGATGAAGGTCGCCACCACCCTCGCTTTCGGCGGCTATCCGCACGCAATCGGCAAGGATCACCCCGAGGGTGTGCTTGCCGGCGTGCACGCGAACTACCACTTCCTTTATCCTTCCGCGGACCGCTGGCCGATCAACAAGGGCTTCGTGGAGCGCTACCACAAGCGCTGGAAGGAGTATCCAAGCTTCGAGTCCGACGGCGCCTACACTGCGCTCTACCTCTACAAGCAGGCCGTGGAGAAGGCAAACCAGCTGGTCGGCGGCTGGCCCGACGACGAGGCGATCATCGCCATGCTCGAGGGCGCGGGAATCGATTCGCCGGCGGGTTACCTCTATATCCGCGCGGACAATCACCAAGGCTACAAGGACGCGGTGACGGGTCTGAGCAAGAATCTGCCGGGATACGATTTCCCGGTCTGGGACCCGGCGAGCATCGTTTCCATCCCGATCCGGAGTATCACCGCACCGCCCAACTGGGCGAAACCCGGCCAGGGACACAACGAGTCCACGGCCGCAGCCGACTGGATCAAGAAGACCTGGCCGACAGCGAAGGCGTGACGCGGTAGCGCCCTTCCGGGCGCGCATCCGGGGTGGCCTCGGCATTACGAGGCCGGGCCGCTCCGGCGGTGCGCGCGCGCAACAAGAAAAGCCATGGAAATCGTCGCAATCCAGGTCTTGAATTCGCTGTTCTATGCCGCGGTGCTGTTCCTCATCGCCGCCGGGCTGAGCCTGATCTTCGGGGTGATGGGGATCGTCAACATGGCGCACGGCAGCTTCTACGCGCTCGGCGCCTACGTCACTGCCTGGTCGGTGGCCGCGGCGGCGGGCGCAATGCCGCCGGCCGCCCTGTTCATCTTCCTGCCTCTCGGGGCAATCGCGGCCGCGGTCATCGGGCTGGCGATCGAGCCCACGTTGATCCGGCCGTTCTACCGGCGGCCGGAGGAGTATCAGCTGCTCGTGACCTTCGGCCTGCTGCTCGTCCTTGAGGACGCCATCCGGCTGGTATGGGGCGGGACACCGCGTACCGCGAGCGGGCTGGTGGACTCCCTCGGGCTGCTTCAGATCGGGGGGCTGCCCTACCCGGTCTACAACCTGGCGATGATCGGAGTCGGAATCGCTGCGGCGCTCGGTCTGTGGGCGTTCGTGTACCGCACCCGTTTCGGCGTGCTGCTGCGCGCGACCGCGCAGGACCGGCGCATGGCCGCGGCGCTCGGCATCGACGTCGGGCGGATCTACTCCCTGGCTTTCGGCCTGGGCTGCTTCATGGCCGGGCTCGCCGGCGCCATCGTCGTCCCGAGCCAGGCCGCAGTGCTCGGCATGGGGGTGGAAGTGATCGTCATTTCCTTCGTCGTAGTCGTGATCGGCGGCCTGGGCAGCCTCGAGGGCGCCCTGGTCGGCGCGCTGATCGTGAGCGCACTCAGAACGATCACCATCCAGTTCTGGGAAGAAATCGAGCTCGCTGCGCTGTACCTGATCGCCGCGATCGTGCTGCTGATCCTGCCGACGGGCCTGTTCGGGAAGAAGGCGTGAGCGCGCCGCAAGCACCGTCGCTCGCCCGCCGGGGCGCGGCCGCCGCGGCGGTGCTTGCCGCGTTGCTCGTCGTTCCCGCCGTCGCGAGCACCTATCAGACGCAGCTCCTGACCTACGGCCTGACGCTGGCGATCGCCGCGCTCGGGTTCAATCTCCTGCTCGGCTACAGCGGGCTGCTGTCGTTCGGGCATTCCGCCTTCTTCGGCGCGGGCGCCTACGCGGTGGCGCTCATGATGCGCTACCTCGGCGTTTCGTCGATGGAACTGTTCATCCTGGGCGGGATAGCGTTCTCGGCCGTGCTCGCGGCGCTGTTCGGGGTGGTGTGCGTGCGCCATACCCGGATCTTCTTCGCCATCCTGACGCTCGCGCTCTCGCAGGTGCTGTGGACGCTCGCCTACAAGTTCTTCTGGATCACCGGCGGCACCGACGGGCTGCGCGTGCCGTTCTCCAAGCTGACCTTGCTGGGCGGTCTGGTCGCCTTCCCGGGGGCGGACGCCTTCGCGAAGTTCATTACCGCCTACTATTACTACGTGCTCGCGGCGTTCGGCGTGTGCGTGGCGCTGATGTGGCTGATCGTCCATTCCCCGTTCGGCAAGACGCTGCAGGCGATCCGCGACAACGAGACCCGCGCCCGCTTTCTCGGCGTGCGGATCTGGCGCTACCGCTGGCTCGCGTTCCTCGTGTCGGGGATCTTCACCGGCGTGGCCGGAAGTCTCTGGGTGCCGCTCAACGGTCTCACCACCCCCGACGTGCTGTACTGGCCGCAGTCCGGCAAGATCGTGTTCTTCGCAGTGCTCGGCGGGTTCCGCAATTTCACCGGCCCCATCGTCGGGGCCGTGATCTTCAACTACCTCGAGGTCTACGCGGTGGCGGTCACCGAATACTGGCAGATCACGCTCGGGGTGATCCTGATCGCCCTGGTGACGTTCTTACCCTCGGGCGTCGTGGGCTCGGCGGCGCGCCTGAGTGCGCGGCTGAAGCGCCGGCGCGAGGCTTCGACATGAGCCTGTTGCGAACCGAGCGCCTGAAGAAGTATTTCGGCGAAACGCGCGCCGTGGACGGCGTCGATTTCAGCGTCAACGAAGGCGAGTTCCTGTCGCTCGTCGGCACCAACGGCGCGGGCAAGACCACCCTGGTCAACCTGATCAGCGCTTTCCTGTCCCCCGACAGCGGCAGGATCTTCATCGCCGACCGCGACATCACCTATGCGCCGGTGGATGAGCGCATCCGGGCGGGAATCGCGAGGAGTTTCCAGCTCGTGAATCTTTTCGACGATCTGTCGGTGCTCGACAACGTGGCGCTCGCGATCTTCGCGCGCGACGGCAAGTCCAAACGGATTCTCGCGCTCGCGGAGCGGGACACCGCGGTCACGCAGGAGGCAACGGAACTGCTCGGCGAGTTCGGTCTCGGCGGCAAGGCGCAGGCGCTCGCGGGAGGGCTCGCGCAGGGCGAGCGCAAGCTCCTTGACGTGGCGGTCGCCTACGCGCTTCGCCCCAAGCTGCTGTTCCTCGACGAGCCGACGAGCGGCGTCAGCACGCGCGACAAGGCGCAGATCATGGACATCGTGTCATCGGTGGTGCGCGGCGGCAGGATCACGGCGGTCGTCATCGAGCACGACATGGACGTGGTGTTCAAATATTCCGATCGCGTCGTCGTCATGCACGAAGGCAGGTTCCTCGCCGACGGCCCGCCGGAAGAAATTCGCCGCAACCGCGACGTGGCGACCTACCTGCTCGGGACTGATGTCGCGGCCTGAGTGCGCAGCCGCGGCTAGAGGGATCCATGCTCGAAGTCAAACAGATCCATACCTTCCGAGGCCCCGCGCACGTGCTGCACGGGATCTCGCTGAGCGTGCACGAACACGAAGTCGTATGCCTCGTCGGGCGCAACGGCGCAGGCAAGACTACGACCATGGAAAGCATCATGGGCTTTCTGCCGGCCGCCTCCGGCCAGATCCTGTTTCACGGCGAGGAGGTGACTTCATTGCCCGTCCACCAGCGGGCGCTGCGCGGCATGGCGTACGCACCGGAGGGATGCGGGATCTTTCCCGAGCTCACGGTGGCGGAAAACATGATGATCAGCCGCTGGATGTCGGCGAAGGCGCACCGCAGGCTCGAGGCGGTTGCCACCGGGGACATCGAGGAGCGCGTGTACTCGGTGTTCCCCGAGGTGCGCGATCTGATGCGCCGTCAGGGGATGAACCTGAGCGGCGGACAGCGCAAGATGGTCGCCATCGCCCGCGGCATTGCGCTCGCCCCGACGCTGCTGCTGCTGGACGAGGCGTTCGAGGGGCTCGCCCCGATCATCGTCAAGCGGTTCCGCGACGCGGTACTGAAGATCGAGGACCTGGGCATTTCGCTCCTGATCGCGGAGTCGAACCTCCTCAATGCGGCGCGCATTGCCGACCGGCTCTACGCGATCGACCGGGGCGAGATCATCTTCGAGGGCAAGCCGGAGCAGGCGCTCGAGGACGAAACCGTCATGAAGGCGCTGCGCGGCTGACCGGCGCGCGCGCCCACGCCGGCGAGGAGTTCAAACATGCATTGCTGTCAATACTACATGGCCACCGGTGAAGGCGATCCGTCGTTCACCGTCGATGTTCCGCAGTTCACCTTCGGCGCCGGCTGCCTTGCCGAATCCGGCGCCCACGCCAAAGGCCTGGGCTTGAAGCGCGTGGCGTTGTTTACCGACCCGCGCGTCGCCAGGCTGCCGCATATCGATACGGTCAGGAAATCGCTGACGAGCGCGGGCGTTGATTGCGCGGTCTACGACGAGGTGACAGTCGAGCCGACCGACGCATCGCTCAAGGCGGCGGCGAAGTTCGCTTCTGCGGACAGATTCGACGGCTTCGTATCGGTAGGCGGCGGCTCGGTGATGGATACCTGCAAGGCGGCGAATTTGTATGCGACTTACCCGGCGGATTTTCTCGCCTACGTCAACGCGCCGATCGGTGGCGGCCAGCCGGTGCCCGGGCCGCTCAAACCGCACATCGCGTGCCCTACGACCAGCGGCACCGGCAGCGAGTGCACCGGCATCGCGATCTTCGATTTGCTGTCGATGAAGGCCAAAACCGGCCTCATGAGCCGACGCATGATACCGACCGTGGCGCTGATCGACCCGCTCGTCACCAGGACCCTGCCGCCGACCATCGTCGCGGCGAGCGGTTTCGACGCGATGAGCCATGCGCTGGAGTCGCTCACCGCCCGCCCGCATGCGGCGCGCAGCCGCACCGGCATTGCCAGCCAGCGCCCGATGAACCAGGGCGCGAACCTGTGGAGCGACATGGGTGCGCGCGAAGCGCTGCGCTTGATCGGCCAGTACCTGGTGCGCGCCGTGAAGGACCCTGCCGACGAGGAAGCGCGGGCCAACATGATGTATGCGGCGATGGTTGCCGGCATGACGTTCAGCAACGCCGGATGCCACCTGCCGCATGGCATGTCGTACGCGGTGTCGGGGCTGGTGCGCGAATTCCGCGCGCCCGACTATCCGCCCGAGGAGCCGATGGTGCCGCACGGCATGTCGGTGATGTTGAATGCGCCCGCGGTTTATCGCTTTACGGCGCCGGCGTGTCCGGATCGCCACCTCGAGGGCGCGCAGTGCCTCGGCGCCGACATGCGCGGCGCCGCGCCAGCCGACGCGGGCGAGGTGCTCGCCAAACATCTGATCAAGATGATGCAGGCGACCGATTTCCCGGGCGGGCTCGAATACGTGGGTTACAGCGCGAGCGACGTCGACGCGCTCACGGACGGCGCCTACCCGCAACAGCGCGTGATCAAGAATGCGCCGCGCGACGTGAGCAAGGACGATTTGCGCGGCATGTTCCGCAATGCGATGCGTTACTGGTAAGGTGCGGGTTCGGTGAGTTTTCGCGTTGATGGGATGTTTACAGGAGGAGCAGCCATGAGACAGCTGGTGAGAGTCTGGTTATACAGCGTATTTGCGATACTCGGCACGGCGGCCGCGGGAATCGCGCTGGCACAGCAGCCGCTCAAGATCGGCATTGTCACTTTCCTGTCGGGTCCGGCGGCGGGGCCGTTCGGCGTGCCCGCGCGCAATGCGGCCGAGGTGCTGTTCGAGAACCTCAATGCCGGCAAGCTGCCCGCGCCGTACGCGACCAAGGGCTTCGGCGGCGCGACGGTCGAAATCACTTTCGTCGACGAGGCCGGCCCGGCCACCAAGCAGGTCGCCGACTTCCGCAATCTCGCGCAGCGCGTCGACCTGGTGATCGGCTACGTGTCGAGCGGCAACTGCCTGGCGATTGCGCCGGTCGCGGAGGAGCTGAAGAAGCTCACCGTGTTCTTCGACTGCGGCACGCCGCGCATATTCGAAGATGCCACCTACAAGTACGTGTTCCGCACGCACCCGACGGCGACCATGGACAGCGTCGGCGCCGCGCTCTACGTGCTCGACCGCAACCCGAAGCTGAAGAGCATCGCCGGCCTCAACCAGAACTACGCGTGGGGGCAGGACTCGTGGAACGACTTCGAGGCCGCGGTCAAGGTGCTCAAGCCGGGCGTCGAGGTAAAAACCTCGCAGATGCCGAAGCTTTTCGCCGGCCAGTTCGGCGCGGAGATTTCGACGCTGCTGTCGAGCAACTCCGACGTCATCCATTCGAGCTTCTGGGGCGGCGACCTTGAAGCGCTCATCTTGCAGGCCGGGCCGCGCAACCTGTTCAAGAAGAGCACCGTTGTGCTGACGACCGGCGAGACCGTGATGTTCCGCCTGGGCGACAAGATTCCCGATGGCACGGTGATCGGCGCGCGTGGCATGCACGGGGTGCTGGCGCCCGCGAGCGAGTTGAACAAGTGGTTCCGCGCCGAGTATCAGGCGCGCTACCAGGTGCCGCCGGTGTATCCGTCGTACCACATGGCGCAGGCGATTCTCGGCACCAAGGCCGCCTACGAGAAGGCGCAGGCCGCAAACGGCGGCAACGCGCCGACGCAGGAACAGATCATTGCCGCGTTCGAGAACCTGACTTTCGAATCGCCGAGCGGCAAGGCGCAGATGGCGATCGGCAAGGGGCATCAGGCGGTGCAGGGCACGGCCTACGGCACCTCGAAGCTCGTCAAGGGCCAGCTCACGATCACCAACATCAAGTCCTACCCGCCGGAAAAAGTGAATCCGCCCGACGGCGTGAAGAGTGAAGACTGGATCAAGTCCGGCTTCAAGTCCAGATAACAGCCCGTGCCGCGGAGGCGCGGAGGCGCGGAGGCGCAAAAAGGAAATTTCTTTGCGCCCCGGCGTCTTTGCGGTTAGCGCCCCGGGATCGGCCCCGCTTTGATGTCCGACCTGCTCGCCGTCGTCGTCGACGGCATCATCTATTCGTCATGGCTGTTCATCATGGCGACGGGACTCACGCTGATCTACGGCGTGATGAAAATCCTCAATATCGCGCACGGCAGTCTCTACGCGCTCGGCGCGTACCTGTCGGCGACCCTGGTCGGGGCGTGGCTGGGCGCCGGGCACGCGCCGGCGGGCAGCTACGCGATGCTCGCACTCGCGGCGCTGCTGGTCGGACTGGTGATGGGGCCGCTGCTCGAGCGCGGCCTGCTGCGGCTGATGTACGGTCGCGACGAGATCGTGCTGCTGCTCGTCACTTATGCGGTGTTCCTGATCCTCGAAGACCTGATCAAGCTGGTATGGGGCGTCGATTCGCTTTATGTCTCGGCGCCCTACGAACTGCTTGGCAATTTCGAAATTGGTGAGTTGAGCTATCCGGTCTACAACCTGGTGCTGGTCGGTCTGGCAGTGGTGACCGGCGTCGCGATCGCGTGGACGCTCAACCAGACGCGCCACGGCAGGATGCTGCTGGCGGTGATCCACGACCGCGAGGTGAGCAGCGCGATGGGCATCAACGTCGGCCGCGTCTATCTCGTCACGTTCACTGTCGGCACCATGCTCGCCGCGATCGGCGGCGCGGTGACCGCGCCCACGCTCGCAGTGTCGCCCGGCATGGGAGTGGAAGTGATCGTGCTGTCGTTCGCGGTGGTGGTGATCGGCGGGCTCGGGAGTTTCGGCGGCGCTGCGCTCGGCGCGCTGATCGTGGGGCTGGTGCGCTCGGCAGCGGTGCGCTACTGGCCGGCGGTCGAGCTGTTCAGCATCTACTCGGTGATGGCGATTGTGCTGATCGCGCGCCCGCAAGGCCTGTTCACGCTGCCGGCGGTGCGCAAGATATGAGCGATCGCACGATTGTCGCGCTGGCGGCGGCGGTCGCCGTTCTGGGGGCGGGCGGCGCGCTCGCGCCGCAGTGGCTCGTGTTTCTGCTGACGCTGGCGCTCGCCAAGGGGCTCGTCGTGCTCGGCCTTTTGCTGCTCATGCGCACGGGGCTCGTGTCTTTCGGCCAGGGGCTCTACTACTGCCTCGGCGCGTACGCGGCGGCGCTCGTGCAGCAGACTTTCGGCGTCCACGACGCGGCGCTGATGCTGTGCGCCGCGCTGCTCGCTTCGGTCGCGGTCGCGGTGGTGCTCGGATTCCTGCTCGCCGGCTACCGCGGCATCTTCTTTGCGATGCTGAGCCTCGCGTTCTCGATGATTCTGTTCGGGCTGCTCGTGAAGAGCTCGGCGCTCGGCAGCACCGACGGGTTCAATATTGCGACGCGCTCGCTCGCCGGCTGGCGGATCGAGGACGGGCAGGCGGGGCGCGTGCTGATGGGCGTGGCGATCGGGTTGTTCGCCGCCGCCGCGGTCACGCTGCATCGTTACATGAATTCGCACCTTGGCCGGCTGTCTGCTGCAATCCGCGACAACGAGTTGCGCGTCGAATATCTGGGCGCCTCGGTGCGCAACGTCGTGCACCTGAATTACGTGATCGCCGCCGCGCTCGGCGGGCTCGGCGGCGGGCTCACTGCGCTCGCCGTCGGCCACATCGATCCGGACATGGCGTACTGGACGACTTCCGGGGAATTTGTGTTCGTCGCGGTGCTGTCGGGAACCGGCAACGTGCTGGCGCCGTTCTTCGGCTCGGCGATTTTCGAAGCCATCCGCACGCTCGCCAGCCAGTACGCACCCAACGTCTGGCAAATGACGCTCGGCATCGCGATGCTCGCAATCATCATGTTCCTGCCGGCCGGATTGTGGTCGCTGTTCAGACGCAGGACCCGGACGTCATGAGCGCGATCCTCGAAGCGCAGGGCTTGAGCAAGAGCTTCGGCGCAGTGACCGCCGCCGCCGCCATCAACCTCGAGGTCGTGCGCGACAGCGTCATCGGTTTGATCGGCAGCAACGGCGCCGGCAAAACCACGTTCATCAACATGGTCACCGGCTACATGAAGCCGGGCGCCGGCACCATCCGCTTTGACGGGCACGACATCACGCCGCTCTCGCCGCGCCGCATCACGCAACTCGGCATTTCGCGCTCGTTCCAGGTGCCGCAGCTGTTTAATTCGCTCGCCGTGCGCGACAACTTGCTGGCGGCGGTCGGCATCGTCGCCGCCGCCGCGAAACGCTGGGCGCACGATGCGATCACGCGCGCGAGCACGCCAGGGGTAACCGACGAGATACTCGAGTGCTTTGGCCTGACCGCCTATCGCGACAAGCCGGCCGGCGTGCTGCCGGAAGGCGTCCGCAAGCTGCTCGATATCGCGATGGCACTGGTGGTGAAACCCCGGATCCTGCTGCTCGACGAGCCGACCAGTGGCGTCTCCGCCGACGAGAAATTCGGCATCATGGACATGGTGATGAACGCGGTGAAATCCGACCGCGTCACCGTGCTGTTCGTCGAGCACGATATGGATATCATCAACCGTTACGCGCGGCGCGTGCTGGCGTTCTACGACGGGCGCATCATCGCCGACGGCGAGCCGGCGGCGGTGCTCAGGGACAGCGAAGTGCTCAGATATATAATCGGCGAGGAACTGCATGTTGCGCGTTGACAATCTCGATGTGGCGATCGAGTCGGTCGGTATCCTGCGTGGCGTCAGCCTCGAAGTCGGCACCGGCAAGTTTGCCGGCCTGATCGGCAGGAACGGCGCCGGCAAGACCACGCTGCTGCGCAGCATCATGGGCCTCCTGCGGTGGCGCGCCGGCGGCATCGACTTCGACGGCCGGCCGCTCGCCGCGGTCCCGACCCATGCGCGCGCGCAGCTCGGCATCGGCTATATGCCGGAGGACCGGCGCTTGATCCCCGAGCTGACGGTCGAGGAAAACGTGCTGCTGCCGGCGTGGGCGACGCGCGCGCCGGATGCCGACGCGAGGTTGAAGCGCGTCTACACCATGATTCCCGAAGTCGGCAATTTCGCCCAGCGCAAGGCGCTGCAATTATCCGGTGGCCAGCAGAAACTGGTGGCGCTGGCGCGCGCGCTGATGTGCGGGGACAAGCTGCTGCTGCTCGACGAGCCGTTCGAAGGTGTCGCGCCGGTGCTCGCGCGCCGGCTTGCCGAGGTGATCGCGCGGTTGAAGGACGCCGGCCTCACCGTGATCCTAGCGGAATCGAGCATGAGCCACACCCGCGAGCTGCTCGATCAGACGTTCAGCATCGACCGCGGTGTGATTGTTGGCGACACTTGATCGGCCGAAAATGAATATATCGTCCGCTCCGTCTGCCCGTCGACATCGATGAATTGTGGATTAAGCAATTACTTACCGGCGCGAGCGTTATTCGGAGCATCTTCCGATCGCGCGTTATAAAAAGCCGGTATCGCCATGCATTCGTTGAAAATTCGCATTACCGCGGGATAGGCGTCGAGAGGGACTCCGAAGCGTTTAGCGTGCAAGACGTGCGGGAAAAGGTAGACATCGGCGAGCGTCGGCGAGTTGCCGTAGGAGAAACGCCCAGGCGTGGAATGCCGTACGATTGCTGTTTCGTAATCGGTTAGCGATTCGGCCAGCCAATGGCGTACCCACCGTAGCATTTCAGCGTCCGGCAATCCGAACTCCCGGATAAGAAATTCCCGCACGCGAAAATTCGCAAGCGGCTGCGCATCGCAGGCGATCATCAATGCCAGCGATCTGACATGCGCTTTCCCCCGGGAATCGGCTGGCAATAGCGGAGGGGTTGGGAAAAGTTCATCGAGGTATTCTGCAATCGCCAGCGACTGCCAAATTACAAAATTTTCATCCGCAAGGACTGGAACCATCCCCTGAGGATTGAGTGCATCATACGACGTCGGGTTAGTCCGGTTTCTCTCACTGCTGAACCCGACGGGGATGCGCTCGAACGGGATATTTTTCAATAAAAGTACAATGCGCACCCGGATCGGCGCATTCGCATGAATATTGTCGTAGAGTTTCATTCGTCGTCCCCCTCGGGCGGGTCAGCCAACTGGCGTCATGTCACGAATGCTGGCCCGGGAACCGGGCGTATTTTCTTAACGGCCTACCGTTCGAGCGGGTCCTCTATCTTTCGCGATCGAAAGCAGCCAATCCCGGAACATGATCACGTTTTGCTGTCTTATCCTGGACTTCGGAATCAGGATGAAATATCCATAATCCGTCGGAACCGAAAGGTTGAACGGTAGCACCAGCCTGCCGGCCTCGATGTCATCACGTGCCAACGTGACGCGCCCAAGGACCACGCCAGACCCATTGATGGCGGCCTGCAGGGCAAGATCAGCGAGCGTGCACCGCAAGCCACGAAACGGATCAATGCCGCGTACTCCAGCGAGGTCAAACCATATTTTCCAGTTGGGACGCGAATCTGCCGCAGGCACCGAAATATCGTGGATCAGCCGATGATGCCGCAGATCGCTCGGGGTACGAATAGGATGCTCGCAGTCCAGTAAGTCCGGGGCGCACATCGGCGCCATGCTTTCTGTCAAGAGCCGCTCGACGTGCACCCCTTCATGTCGTCCTTGGCCGAAGCGAATGGCAAGGTCGGTTTTCTCATCACTGAGATCAATGAGCCTTGTAGTGGCAGACACTCGAACGTCGATTTCGGGATTGGCGGCCGCAAAGCTGTCAAGGCGCGGGATGAGCCACTTCGATGCGAATGCTGGAGCCACGCTCACCGTAAGCATTCTGCGTTTCTTTTCGCGATGCACCTTGCTCATCGCCGCCGTGAGCAAGTCGAAGCCCTCGCGCAAGTCAGGCAAGCAAGCTTCCCCGGCTTCCGTGAGCACCACGCGTCGCTTTGTCCGACTCAGCAATTGGACACCGACATATTCTTCGAGCGCCTTGATCTGGTGGGTTACCGCCGCAGGCGTGACATGAAGCTCCTCGGCCGCCTTGGAAAAATTCAGATGGCTGGCCACCACGAGGAATGTTCGCAATGCGCTAAACGGAGGCAATTGTCGTGGCATTGAGCATTACTAATTAGTTATTCTAACAATACTTGTTAGAAACAATCTGTTGTTAAACGAAATATGGTCTGCCTAGACTATGGTCACGCTACGACGTAGCCGACGCGATTAAATTATAGTCGATTGATCTGTAAGAAAGGGCGGTCTGAACCACACGCTTCGTGGTATCTAGAGGAGAAAACGATGCCGATCGTAAGAGTCGATATTCCCGAGGGTTACTCCAACGAAATCAAAGACACGCTCAGGCAGGAAATCAAGCGAGCAATCGATGAGGTGATCGATCCCGGGCAAGGGGGGAGATATCCGGAAACGTGCAAATGGATCTACGTTTCGATCCGTGAAGCGTACGGCAAGATCGGCGATGGTCTACCCACGGTAACCATCGATACCCGACCGGGTCGCAAACAGCAGCAGAAGCTGCGTTTGGCCAATGTCATTTGCGACATTTTCGACAAAATTCTCGGCACCCGAGATGTTTACGTATTGCTGCGGTCGACCGAGGCAGCAGACCACATAGGCGGAGGAAAGTCGCTGCCTGATTGGAAACCTCCGACTGTCAACGCGGTGGCGAGATAAATTTGAGTTGCTCCGGCTTTACCGGACAGCTGACCATTGTAGTCCGAGCGTTGGTACTGTCGGACCATACCGTGACCAGAGAGGAGAAATCATGAAGCGTACAGCCATCATTGCGCTCTGCATGTCGTTTCTTACGCTAGGTGCCAGCGGCGTTCTCGCACAGCCAGTATCTACCGAAAAAGTCAAAATCGTCCTTGGATATCTTCCGCTTGCGCCGACGTGGGGTGTAACGATTGTGACTGGCGCGCAGTTGTGGAAGAAGTATCTGCCAAACGTAGAGATTGAAAATTTTGAAACGACAAGTGGCATGCCGCTGGTGAATAATGTGCTCGCGGGCAAGGTCGATATTGCGTATTTCGGCGACATGCCTGCGATTGTCCTTGGGTCGAAGCGCGAAGTTTCAGAATCAAAGCTTGTGGGCATAACAGAAGGAGATGAAGGCGGTTCCTCAAACATTTATGTAAAGAAAGGTTCGCCGATTGCTTCCATCAAGGAGCTTGACGGTAAGCGCGTGTCCGTTTCATTTGGGGCGTACACACACCGATTTTCGGAGGTGGTCTCCGAAGTCGAGAAGATCAGCTTCAAGTTCATAGGGCAAAGCCCGGAAGTCGGACTCACCAGTCTCCAGACGGGATCGGTTGACGCTTATATCACGTGGCCTCCTTACGGCGCGCTCGCTGTTTACCGCGGTTTTGGACAGAAACTTATGGACGGGACCAAGTACAAGTTCAGTTCGGCCCGATGCATCGTCGTTTCTAAGGCATTCGCCGAGAAGTACCCGCAGGTTCTCATAGGTTGGTTACGCGCTGAACTCGACGCACACAAAATCTTGCGAGAACGACCGAAGTTTGCCGCCAAACTGATCTATGATGCTTGGAAGCGCTACGATGTTCCGATGGAAGTCGTGGTCCAAGGCTTCAACTACACGGTCTTTCCGGACGACATCTCGCCCCAGTGGCGTAAGGTTCTAACGGATGGAGCGGATTTCCTGCTGAAGCACAATATGATCAAGGATGTTCCCGATTTCAAGTCGTACATCGATGACAGCTTTATACGCAAAGCTGCCACAATCCCTTCACAACTTGACCTTACTCAGTTCCCTAATTGAGCGCGCGCCCCGCTAGGGTTAAAGCACGGCACCGAATTGGCAGCCTAGCTTTGCAGGGTCTTTCGCTGACCCTGTGTGTCGCTATTTGGCAAACATTGGTGTACTTTAAAGTATACCGGTTTGGCTATATTCCATCGGTGCCCCAGGTATTTGCTGCCGCCTCGGAGTACTTGCTAGGCTCAAAATTTTTGACAGACGCATGGTCCAGCGGATATCGCGTGGTCGCTGCTTGGACCCTTGCCGGACTCACGGGAATCCCCTTGGGGCTTATGATCGGATGGAAGCGCACGGTTCGCGATCTAGCTTTCCCAGCGATTGAGCTTTTGCGGCCTATCCCGCCAATCGCGTGGATTCCCGTGGGTATTCTTTTTTTTCCCAGTGTCGAATCAGGAGTGGTCTTCATTTGTTTTGTCGGCGCTTTTTTTCCAATAGTGCTTAATACAATCGTGGGCGTAACGGAGATCGATGAGACTTATTTCCGCGCAGCGAGCTGCCTCGGTGCTAATGATGGGCAGATTTTCCGGGATGTCGTTGTACCTGGCGCGATGCCTTCCATAGTAATCGGACTCGCCATCGGCATGGGGATTTGCTGGATGGCTCTAGTTGCAGCGGAAATGATTGCGGGGGAGCACGGCCTGGGATACATGATTTGGGAGGCATATAGCCTCGCGCAATATCCGCTGATCATCGTCGGAATGTTCGTTATTGGAGCCGTTGGCGCCGGAATGAGCGTCGCTATCAGATTTCTTGGTCACAGCATGGTGCCATGGCAAAAGAATTAATCACTAGGTTGGCGTCTCCTCCGATGGCATTCAAGTGGCGGGGGCAAACCAATGGATCTCTGCTTTCGTCAATTTCAGTCCTGGCCCTGCTTTCGGCTTGGGCATTGATTTCGACTTTGCCTTGGCCAATTCCCGTTCCCTCCCCCTTGGAAGTGTTCAATGCCGCGCTATCGCTCAATCCCAGGGCTTTTGCCGCCGATTTATTGTTGAGCTTTTATCGCGTTGCATCCGGTTTTTTGATCGCGTCGGTTGTGGGGATTCCCTTGGGAATCTGGATAGGCTATTCGAAGCTCGCGCGGAATTTGCTGTTTCCATTGGTTGAAGTGCTACGCCCGGTGCCCCCGATTGCGTGGATTCCACTCGCAATTTTGTTCTTCCCTGTGACGGAGTGGATGATCATCTTTCTCACCTTCCTCGGCGCATTTTTCCCGATTACCTATAACACGATCGCCGGTTTTTCGGGAATTAAACCGATGTATATCCGTGCAGGGAAATCGCTGGGGGCAAACGAATGGCGGTTATTCTGGCATGTGATTTTCCCTGCGATGCTGCCAGTTATTTTCGCCGGACTCCGTGTCGCCGTCGGGACTGCCTGGCTTATGGTCGTTGCAGGCGAGATGATGGCGAACAAAGGCGGCATCGGGGCCATGACGTGGGAGGCATATCAGACAATCCGATACCCACGCATCTTCGTAGGAATGGCGGCAATCGGGATTCTTGGCTACGTTTCCAGCGCGCTGGTCCAGGCGGTTAGCAAACTGATTATCAAATGGGAGCCGCGTTGACCATGTCATCGAGCCTCTCAATCCGCAAGGTTACCAAGATCTATACATCCGCGCAGCAAGGCCAAGTCCTCGCGCTGGAGGGATGCTCGCTGGAAATTGCTCGCAACGAGTTCTCCGTCTTAGTCGGGCCTTCCGGGTGCGGCAAGACCACACTGCTCAACATTATCGCGGGATTTGACACATTAACCGAGGGAGAAGTGACGCTGAACGATGCGGTGATCGCGTCTCCGGGCATACGCGCGACCCCGGGCCCGGATCGATTGGTAGTGTTCCAGCATGGTGGCCTTTTTCCGTGGATGACCGCACTGCAGAACGTCTGTTACGGCCCGGTCATCCAGAAGCAGACTACACTGAGCGAGGCAAGAAAGATCGCCACCGATATGCTTGCGCAAGTGGGTCTTCGTGATATCCAGTCGCTCTATCCGGGTGATATGTCCTCGGGAATGCGACGCCGTGTCGAGATCATTCGGGCAATAATCGGGCAACCGAAAGTGTTGCTTATGGACGAGCCGTTTCGCGCGCTCGACGCATTAACCAAGACGGTGGTTCAAGATTTTCTACTCAAGCTGTATGACACCCAGCCACGCACCATTTTTTTTATTACTCATGATTTGATCGAAGCGATTTTTCTCGCCGACAAGGTGTCTGTCATGACGACGCGGCCTGGCCGTATGAAAAAAATCATGAGCATTAACTTGCCACGCCCCCGAAGCAACAAGCTGCTCGATTCGCCCGAGTTTCTTCGCCTCAAGGACGAGGTAACCGAGGCGGTTCATGAGGAGGCCGTCAAGGCCTTCGAGACGGGCGAGAGGGAGGCTGCTCGATGAAGACGCTCGCAGCCGCACGAATATGCCTGGACGGCGTGGTCAAGGCTTACGGCACTAATACCGTTTTAGATGGGCTATCCCTAGAAATCCCGGCGGGCAAGTTTACGGCGTTGATAGGACCTTCGGGGTGCGGGAAAACTACCATGATCAACCTCATCGCCGGATACGATGCCCCCGACGCCGGACTTATAACAATGGATGGTGTTGCCGTGCGCGATCCAGGATGGGATCGGCTCGTCGTTTTTCAGGAGACAGCGTTATTTCCATGGAAGTCCACGCTGGATAACGTCATGTTTGGACCTTTCAATCGCGGCCTTCCTCGCACAGAAGTTGTGCGTCAAGCGCGCGAGCTTTTGGCAAAGTTCGGACTTTCTGGCTTTGAAGACAAGTACCCAGGCCAACTATCCGGAGGCATGCAACGTCGTACCGAACTGGCCCGCGCCCTGATCAATTGCCCTAAAGTCATGCTTCTTGACGAACCGTTTCGTGGACTCGACGCGCTCACACGCGAGCTCATGCAGGAATATCTTCTGCGAGTGTTCGATGAACATCCGGTCACCACAGTTTTCGTAACCAGCGAGGTTGAGGAGAGTATCTATCTAGCCGATCGAGTGATCGTACTTTCCAGTTCACCTACAATAACGAAAAAGATCATCGATGTAGATCTTCCGCGGCCCCGTGACATCAAAATGCTAAGTTCCAGAAGATTTGCCGAAATACACGGGGAGATTCTCGAGTGCTTATTCGAGGAGGCCGCGAAGGCCTTCCAACAGGGCATGAAAGGTGCATCCGATCTCTTTGAGGGGGCCGCAAGTATCATGTCCGGAAGTCGCTGGTGATGTGAGATTTGGGAAATTCTTCCAAGGTCACAGATTAGATAAAACAACCAATTGAATATTGAGATATATGAGCAGCGGTCTGCAGCGCGACGTAAAATGTAAGCGCTTCCAAAAAGCTTGCCGCCGCGCTAAACTGGGCCGAGTAATCGCACAAATTACATCCCACCGCAGGAGGATCCATGAACACGATGACGGAACTCAAGAGCCTCGCGCTGTCGACCAAGATACGCATGACGCCATCCGAAGCCTTCGTCGAAACGCTGGTTGCGCAGGGCGTGAAGGATACGTTTGGCATCGTCGGCTCGGCTTACATGGACGCGCACGATCTGTTTCCCGGCGCCGGCATCCGCTTTATTTCGGTCGCGCACGAGCAAAACGCCGCGCACATGGCCGACGGCTACTCGCGCGTGACCGGCAAGCACGGCGTGTGCATCGCGCAGAACGGGCCCGGCATCACCAATTTCGTGACCGGGATCGCCGCCGCCTACTGGGCGCACTCGCCGGTCATCTGCATCACGCCCGAGTCCGGCAGCCTGACGATGGGGCTCGGCGGTTTCCAGGAAACCGAGCAGATGCCGATTTTCTCCAAGATCACCAAGTGGCAGGTGCACATCAATTCGCCGCTGCGCATGGCGGAGCTCATGCACCGCGCGTTCACGATCGCGATGCACGAGCGCGGCCCGGTGCAGGTCAACATTCCGCGCGACTATTACTATGGCGAAGGCGATTACGACATTCTGGCGCCGCAGAAAATCGAGCGTTCGGCAGGCGGGCCCGATGCGCTCGATGCCGCGGCGCGGCTGCTCGCCAAAGCGAAATTCCCGGTGATTCTTTCCGGCGGCGGCGTGATCATGGCGAACGGTATCAAGGACTGCGCCGCGCTCGCCGAGTACCTGACCGCGCCCGTCGTGAACTCCTATCTCCACAACGATTCATTCCCGGCGAGCCACGAGCTCTCGTGCGGCCCGCTCGGCTACCAAGGCTCGAAAGCGGCGATGAAAATCATCTCGCGCGCCGACGTGGTGCTCGCGCTCGGTTCGCGCCTCGGTCCCTTCGGCACGCTGCCGCAGCACGGCCTCGAATACTGGCCGAAGCACGCCAGGATCATCCAGATCGACGCCGACCCGCGGATGCTCGGGCTGGTCAAGAAAGTCTCGATCGGCATCTGCGGCGACGCCAGGCTCGCCGCGCGCGAACTCCTGCAGCGCCTGAAAGCGCTCGGCAAGATGGCGCCGAACAAAGCGCGGCTCGCCGAAGTGCGCAAGGAAAAGGAAGCGTGGGCGCAGGAGCTCGCGAAATGGCCGTCGCCCAACGAAAAAGGCCGCATTGGCCCGCGCCAGGCGCTCGCCGCGCTCGCCAAAGCGATGCCGAAAAACGCGATGGTGTCGACTGACATCGGCAACGTGTGCTCGGTCGCGAACAGCTACCTGCCTTTCGACATGGCGCCGAGCTTTCTCGCGGCGATGAGCTTCGGCAACTGCGGCTACTCGTATCCGGCCGCGATCGGCGCCAAAGTCGGCCGCCCCGACCGCCCGGCGATCGCCTACGTCGGCGACGGCGCATGGGGCATGAGCCTCGCCGAAGTGATGACCTGCGTGCGCGAGGATATTCCAGCGGTCGCCGTGGTGTTCAACAACGGTCAATGGGGCGCGGAGAAGAAAAACCAGGTCGACTACTTCGACAACCGCTTCCTCGGCACCAACCTCGAAAACCCGAATTTCGCCGAGGTTGCGAAAGCGATGGGTGCCAAGGGCATCACCGTAGATCGCGTCGACGACATCGGCGACGCGCTGAAGAGCGCGGTGAAATCGAACAAGCCGACCGTGATCAACCTGATGCTCACGCGCGAGCTCGGCGACCCGTTCCGCCGCGATGCGTTCAGGCAGCCGAAACGCCTGCTGCCGAAATACCGGAAGTACAGCGCGAAGGGCGTATAACAAGAAAGCCGGCCGAGCGCCGGCTTTTTGATTTTTCCCGCGGATCATCAGCATCCGATGACCAAATCCACCGCCAAGCTAGCCGACGTCGCGCGTCTCGCCCAAGTGTCTAGCGCGACGGTGTCGCGCGCGCTGTCGCAGCCGCGCATGGTAAGCGTCGCGACACTCAAGCGCGTCGAGGACGCAGCGCAGAGTCTGCGCTATGTGCCGCATGGCGCCGCAAGCGCGCTGCGCTCGCGGCGCACCCATACCATCGGCGCGGTGATTCCCACGCTCGACAACGCGCTCTTCGCCCACGCCACTCAGGCGCTGCAGAAAGCGCTCCAGGAGCGAGACTACACGCTGCTGCTCGCCTGCCACGAGTTCGACCTCAACGCCGAGATCAAGGTCACGCGTTCGCTGATCGAGCGTGGAGTCGACGCGCTGGTACTGGTCGGCGCCGAGCACGATGCGGCGCTTTTCACGCTGCTTGCCGATTTCGGCATCCCGTATGTGCTGACGTGGGCGCTCGATCGGTCGGGCTGCCACCCGTGCGTCGGCTTCGACAACCGCGTCGCGGCCATGCGCGTCGCCAACTATCTCATCGACATCGGGCACCGCGAGATTGCGATGATTACCGGCATCACCGCCGGTAATGACCGTTCGCGCGCACGCCTCGCCGGCGTGCGCGATGCGCTGGAGGCGCACGACATCGAGCTGCCGCCGCAACGCGTGATCGAAGCGCCTTATTCAATAGCGGCGGGGCGCGAGGCCATGCGGCATATGCTTGCGCTTGCGCCACGGCCGACGGCGGTGATCTGCGGCAACGATGTGCTCGCGATGGGCGCGGTGCTCGAATGCCACGCGCGCGGCGTCGCTGTCCCGGCGGCAGTGTCAATTACGGGATTCGACGACATGGAAGCAGCGTCTATACTGGTGCCGGCGCTGACCACCGTCAGGATACCGATGCGCGAGCTCGGCGAGGCGGCGGCGCGGCAAATTCTGGCTCAGCTCAACGGCGCAGCCGGTGCCTTGATGACCGAACTCGCGGTCGATTTCATCGTGCGCGGCACGACGGCACCGCCGGCGGGGCACGAAAATACGTAGCGCAGGCGTCTCGCTTGCATTCCGACGATCCGGCAGACGGGGTCGTCCGCGCTACCAGTCATTCTGAAACGCGCCCCAGGTTCGCCATTCCATAATGAGAGCGCTTGCCGCAATGATGCGGAGTTGTTACGCTGAAACTCAAATGATCGCGACGTGTAATCTCCGGTGAAAACGCCCAAGAAAACCGTCAAGCTGAGCGACGTTGCGCGCCTCGCCAGGGTGTCGACCGCGACCGTGTCGCGAGCGATCTCGCTGCCGCGCAAGGTCAAGCCGCTGACGCTGGCGCGCGTGCAGGAAGCGGTACGCAGCCTCGGCTACGTCGCGCTCGGCGCGGCGCGCGCGCTTGCCTCGCGCCGCACGCACACCATCGGCGCGGTGATCCCGACGCTCGACAACGCGATTTTCGCCAACACCACGCACGCGCTGCAGAAGACGCTCGACGAGGCCGGCTACACGCTGCTGCTCGCGTGCCACGAGTTCGATGCCGAAGTCGAAGTGCGCGTGACGCGCGCGCTGATCGAGCGCGGCGTCGACGGTCTCGTGCTGCTCGGCACTTCGCACGATCCGCAGCTTTACGCGATGATGAGCGGGCGGCAGATCCCGTACGTGCTGACATGGGCGCTCGACGAATCGGGCAAGCACCCGTGCGTCGGCTTCAACAATCGCGCCGCGGCGCTGCAGGTCGCCAATCACCTGCTCGGCTTCGGCCATCGCGAGTTCGCGATGATTTCCGGCGTCACCGCCAACAATGAGCGCGCGCGCGACCGTCTGCGTGGCGTACGCGATGCGCTCGCCGTACGCGGCATCAAGCTCAAGCCCGACCGCGTGATCGAAAAGCCGTATTCGCTGGCGAGCGGCCGCGAAGGACTGCGCGCGCTGATGTTGAGCGCGGAGCCGCCGACCGCCGTGATGTGCGGGAACGACGTGCTGGCGATCGGCGCGATCGCCGAATGCAATACGCTCGGCATCCGCGTGCCGCAGCAGGTCTCGATCACCGGTTTTGACGACATGGAAATCGCGTCGCTGCTGTCACCGGGGCTCACCACCGTGCATTTCCCAACCGCTGAACTCGGTCAGCTCGCCGCAACGCACCTGCTGTCACGGCTGGCGGGCAAGCAAGTCGCCTGGCAGCATGAGCTGCCGGTCGAGCTCAAAGTGCGCGGCACCACTGCGCTGCCGGCGCGCACCCGGTTGCGGCGCGCCCAGCGCTGATGGCGCTTTGCAGACGGACTGATTTGTCAACCCATTGACGCCAGCTGACCTGAAAATCCACATCCAGCTAGGCGTCGCGGTTTCCCTGCGCCGCGCGTTGTTGTCGGCAGTCTATATGAAGCGAGTGAGGCGGGAGGTGTAAAACCCGCTCTCCATCACTCATTTTATCAGCGTTCATCCGCGTTCAGCGGCGGTTTCAAGCCCTTATTTTGGTTGGTTTCGTTTCCTGCGCAAGCAGCGCCGCCTTGCGCGCAAGCCCCCAGCGATAGCCGGCGAGATCGCCGTTCTTTCTTACCGCGCGATGGCACGGTATCAGCAGCGCGACCGGATTGGACGCGATAGCCGTTGCCACCGCGCGCACGGCGGTCGGCATACCGGCGCGCCGCGCGATGTCGCTGTAGCTGCGCGTGGCGCCGTGCGGTATCGACTTGAGGATGTTCCACACCTTGCGCTGGAATGCAGTGGCGCGAATATCGAGCGGTAAATCCAGGGCGGCATGGCTGCCGCCGAAATAACCCGCGATCTTCTTCGCGTATGCCCGCAGCTTCCGGTCATCGCGCTTGATGACGGCCGCGCCGAACTCGGCGCGCAGCTCGGCTTCGAGCCGGGACGCGCCGGTGCCCAGGCTAACCTTGCAGATGCCTTGCGGAGTCGCTGCGAGTAGGACTTCCCCCAGTGGTGAACTGAAAATCGTATACGCAATCGCCAGGCCGTCACCTTGTTTGCGGTAGCGCGCAGGTGTCATGCCGAGGTGGCGGGCGGATTTTTCATAGAGGCGGCTGCTCGAGCCGAAGCCGGAGTCGAGCATCGCCGCAGTGATCGTGCGGCCGTTGCGCACGCCGTGTTTGAACTGCGCAATGCGCCGCGCTTCCTGGTAATCGCGCGGCGATACGCCGGTGATCTGTTTGAACAGCCGCTGCAGATGATGCGGGCTCAGCCCGATCTTGCGCCCCAGCGTTTGCAGCGTCAGACGCTCACTGCTGTGCGCGTCGATGTGGCGGCACGCCGCCAGCACCGCGGCGCGCTGCCGGTCGGCCTGATGCGGCGAGCAGCGCTTGCACGGCCGGTAGCCTGCACGCTCGGCTACGGCAGGCGCGGCGAAGAATTCGACGGATTCCGGTTTCGGGCGCCGGCTCGGACACGACGGCCGGCAGTAAACGCCGGTGGTGCGCACGGCGTAGACGAATGCGCCATCCGCGCGCGCGTCGCGTTCGAGCACGCTGCGCCATTTGCGGGTCTGTTCGGCGGCGGAATTCATGGATCGCATATTAATGCGGGCGCGCGGCGCAATCTATCCGAATGTTGCGCTCAAATCTCAGCCAGCAGGCGGTCGACCATGGCTTCGGCCTGGCGGGCGTAACCGCCGCCGAACAGGTTGTAGTGGTTGAGCACGTGGTAAAGGTTGTAGAGCTGCTTGCGCACCGGGTAGCCGGGGTCGAGCGGAAATGCCTCGCGGTAGGCGGCATAAAAGTCGGCATTGAAGCCGCCGAACAGTTCGGTCATCGCGAGATCGGCCTCGCGATGACCATAATAGACGGCGGGATCGTAAATCACCGGCAGCCCTGCGCTATCGACTCCGGCGTTGCCGCCCCATAGATCACCATGCAAAAGCGCCGGCTCCACGGCGCAGCCCGCGAGCAATGCCGGGAAATCACGTAACAGCCGTTCGCCCTTCGCGAGCAGCGACCTGGGGGCGCCGTTTCGCGCGGCCAGCGCGAGCTGGAAGCCGAGCCGGTGTTCGCGCCAGAACTCGGCCCAGTCTGCGCACGGCGTGTTGGGCTGCGGCGTTGCGCCGATGGCGTTGTCGCGCTGCCAGCCGAAGCGCGGCGCGGTCACGCGATGCATTGCCGCAAGCGATTGCCCGAGCGCGCGGCTGCTGTCGCGCCGGGCGCTGCCGAAATCGATGAATTCGAGCGCGAGCCAGCCCGCTTCGCTGGTGCTGCCGTGGCACACCGGCTGCGGCACGCGCACCGTTTGCGAGCGCGCGATCTCGCCGAGCCCGGCGGCTTCGGCCGCAAACATGTCGGCGGCGTGCGGTGCGCTGGTTTTGACGAAATAAGCGCGCCTGCCGCCGGTGACGCGAAAGGCGGCGTTGATGCAGCCGCCGCCTACCGAGGTGCGTGACTCGATATGAAACTGCGCTCCAGTCGCCTCAGCGATGGAGCGCCCGATGTCAGCCCACAGAGGCACGCTCAGGCGAGGTTTTTTTTCGCTTTGGCGATCGCCGCTTTGACTCTGGCAGGCGCAGTGCCGCCGATATGGCTGCGCGCCTTGAGCGCGCCCTCCAGCGTCAGCGCGGCGAACACTTCCTTGCCGATCAGCGGCGAGAACTGCTGCAGATCGGGCAGCTTCAGATCGGCGAGACCGCAGCCGCGCCCCTCGGCGAACCGCACGGCCTGCGCGACCGCCTCATGCGCTTCGCGGAACGGCACGCCTTTCTTCACCAGATAGTCGGCAAGATCGGTAGCCGTCGCATGGCCTTCGAGCGCGGCCTTGCGCATCGCGTCGGCATTGACCCTGATGCCGCCGAACATTTCGGCGAACACGCGCAGGCTCGCGGTCAGCGTGTCGACGGTGTCGAACAACGGCTCCTTGTCTTCCTGGTTGTCCTTGTTGTAGGCGAGCGGCTGCGCCTTCATCAAGGTCAGCAGCGCGACGAGGCTGCCGTTGACGCGGCCGGTCTTGCCGCGGATCAGCTCCGGCACGTCCGGGTTTTTCTTTTGCGGCATGATCGACGAGCCGGTACAGAAGCGGTCGGCGAGATCGACGAACGCGAAGCGCGGGTTCATCCAGAGGATGACTTCCTCGCAGAAGCGCGACAAATGCATCATGACCAGCGCGGCCGCCGCGCAGAACTCGATCGCGAAGTCGCGATCGGACACCGCGTCGAGCGAGTTCTCGCACACGCCTTCGAAGCCGAGCTCTTTGGCGACCATCATGCGGTCGATCGGAAACGTGGTGCCGGCGAGCGCCGCGGCGCCCAACGGCAGCCGGTTGACGCGCTTGCGGCAGTCGGCAAGCCGCTGCACGTCGCGATTGAGCATTTCGAAATACGCCATCAGGTGATGCGCGTACGATACCGGCTGCGCGACCTGCAGGTGCGTGAAACCGGGCATCACGGTGTCGGTGTGCTGGTCAGCGAGCTCGAGCAGGGCGCGTTGCGCCGCCTTGATCAGGTCGGCGATCTCGTCGATCGCCACGCGCAGATACAGGCGCACGTCGGTCGCGACCTGATCGTTGCGCGAGCGCGCGGTGTGCAGCCGTTTGCCGGCATCGCCAATCAATGCCGTGAGCCGCCTCTCGATGTTGGTATGCACGTCTTCGAGATCGGGCGACCAGTCGAACCTGCCGGCGCGGATTTCGTCTCGAATCTGCGCCAGGCCGTGCTCGATCGCGGCCAGGTCTGCGGCGCCCAGGATTTCGACCGCGTGCAGCATCCGCGCATGCGCAGCCGAGCCGTCGATGTCGAACTCGGCGAGCCGCCGGTCAAAGCCTATCGACGCGGTGTAGTGCTTGACGGCCTCGGCCACCGGCTCGTTGAACCGCCCCGACCATGGGGTGGCGGCCCCCCTGGATTTCTCTTGCGTCACTGCATGTGCTCTCACATAATCAAACGATGAGTATAAATCAAAACGCCAATGCCGGCGCCCTGCCGAACTTCCGCAACCTCGGGATTTTGCTGCGCATTCTGGTGATCGTCGACGGCATGTGCCTGGCTGCGGCGCTGCTCAAGACAAACGAGCCGCTGGCGCTGATGGAAGAACTGATTGATTTGTCGGCGCTGCTGCAGCCGATACTCATACTGAGCCTGCTGATACTCGCGGCCGCCAACGACTGGCTGCATCGATTGCGTTATTCGTATGCGATCGCGACCCTGATCGCAATCGAGCTCGCGGTAACCACCGCGGTTTATTATTTCGGGCTCAACCTGTTCAAGGGCATGGGCGCGCTCGAGCGCTACTGGATTTTCACGCTGCTGGTGACCGGCATCCTGATCGGCTACTTTGAGCTGCGCGGCCGCGCGCTGTCCCCCGCGCTGACCGAGGCGCGGCTGCAGGCGCTGCAGGCGCGCATCCGGCCGCATTTTCTGTTCAACAGCATCAACGCCGTATTGAGCCTGATGCGCCAGGATCCGCGGCGCGCCGAGCACGCGCTCGAGGATCTCGCCGACCTGTTCCGCGTGCTGATGGCCGATAACCGGCAGCTCGCGCAGATCACGCGCGAAGTCGGGCTTGCGAAGCAATACCTGAGCATCGAGCAGCTGCGCCTTGGCGAGCGGCTGCAGGTTGAGTGGGATATCGCGGCCATGCCGCCCGATGCGCTGATTCCGCCGCTGGTGCTGCAGCCGTTGCTGGAAAACGCCGTTTATCACGGCATCGAGCCGCGCAGCGAGCCCGGCGTGATCACCATACGCATCCATCGCGACGGCGACCGGGTGCACTTGCTGTTGCGCAACCCCTATCGCCAGGCCAGCGATCACCATCCCGGCAACCGCATGGCGCTGGCCAACATCCGTGAGCGGCTGGCGTTGCATTTCGACGTCGAGGCGAGTCTCAAGGCTACCGCGACGGACGATGCATACCAGGTGCACATCGTGATTCCGTACCTGAAAGGCAGCACCTGATGGCAGCAGATCATCCGTTGCGCGTGATGATTGTCGACGACGAGACACCGGCGCGCAACCGCGTGCGCGACCTGCTGTCGGACTGCGCGCTCAAGCTGCCACTCGAGGTCGTCGGCGAGGCGGACAATGGCCGGCGAGCGCTGGAACTGCTGCCGCAATGCGAGGCTGATGTGGTGCTGCTCGATATCCGCATGCCTGAAATGGACGGGCTCGAGGTCGCGCAGCACATGCAGCGCCTCGACGAGCCGCCGGCGATCATCTTCACCACCGCTTTCGACGCTTACGCACTGAAAGCGTTCGAAGTGCACGCGGTCGACTACCTGCTGAAGCCGATTCGCCTCGGCCGGCTGTTAGACGCACTGGCGCGCGCACGCACGATCACGCCGCTGCGGCTCGACGTGCTGCGCGAGCTGAAACCCGAGGCGCGCACCCATCTGTCGGTCAACGAACGCGGGCGCATCCATCTGATACCGGTCGGCGACATCGCCTTTCTCAAAGCCGAGTTAAAATACGTGACGGTGCGCACCGCGGAGCGCGAGTTTCTGCTCGAGGAGTCGCTGGCGAAGCTCGAGCAGGAATTTCTCGCGCGCTTCGTGCGCATCCATCGCAACTGCCTGGTCGCGAAAGAAGCGATCCGGGGCTTCGAGCGCGCCGCCGACGCCGACGGCGAGAGGCATTGGGTGGTGGTGCTGAAGAACGTCGCCGAGAAGCTCGCCGTGAGCCGGCGCCAGCAGCATATCGTACGCGAATTCGGGAGAATACTATGATCGGGCGTTTGTTCATCATCGGGGCCCTTGCCTCGGCGGCAAGGATCTGGTGTTCGTCAATTTCGAGCTGGCGTCGCATGCCGGCGCGGTGAAGCGCAAGCGCGAAGGCGCGCACCTCGAGTGCAACTAGGATGATGAATTACTGCGCGGCGCGCGAGCGCAACTGCAGCCGGCCTTCGTCAATGGCGCGCTCGAGATAAAAATTATAGAAATCCGGCGTGATGAGGCCGATGAGCGGTTCGGCAAGCAACCGGCCCTGCGCGTCGGCTACCATTACCGTCGGCACCTTTCGCACTTCGTGTTTGCGCGTGAATTCGCCGTGCGTGATGCGGTTGCCGTCGAAATCGCGCAACGTAAGCCGGTGGTCTGCCGCCGCGATTTCACGAATGATGATTTTTGCGCCGCGGTTCTCACTCACGCGCAGCGGCTCGAGATAGTCTTTCCGAACGCGGCGAGATCGTCGGCGAAGTCGAGCTGGGGAAAGCGTTGTTGCGCACGGGCGGCGCCCACGGTGCATGCTAGAATCAAAATTCCGAGACCGCATCATTGCAAGAGGTTTTTCATTTTCCTCATCCGGCAACCAGGAACCGCGTGACCAGCGCCGCTTCGATCAAGCCACTGTCCTGCATCGTGATCGCATCGCGCGAAAGCGCGCTTGCGCTGTGGCAGGCGCGCAATATGCAGCAACGGCTCGCCGCATTATATCCAGCAACCACGGTGACGATACGCGGCATGACGACGCAGGGCGACCGCATACTCGATCGGGCGCTCGACAAAATCGGCGGCAAGGGCTTGTTCGTCAAAGAACTCGAGGAAGCGCTCGCTGCGGGCAGCGCCGACATCGCGGTGCACTCGATGAAGGACGTGCCGATGGTGCTGCCGGCCGGTTTCGAAATGGCCGCGCTCACCGAGCGCGAAGACCCGCGCGATGCTTTTGTGTCGAGGCATTACGCGATCCTCGGCGCGTTGCCTGCCGGCAGCCGCATCGGCACTTCGAGTTTGCGCCGCGAGAGCCAGGTGCGCGCGCGGTTCCCGCAGCTCGTCGTCGAGCCGCTGCGCGGCAATGTGCAGACGCGGCTTCAAAAGCTCGACGACGGCAGATATGCGGCGATCATTCTGGCGGCAGCAGGATTGAAGCGGCTGGGGCTTGCGGACCGCATCACGGCGATCCTGACGCCGGACGAGAGTCTGCCGGCACCCGGACAGGGGGCGCTCGGCATCGAGTGCCGCACTGAGCGTGCCGATGTGATCGCGATGATGCGTCCGCTCAACCACGAGATGACCGCCGCGTGCGTACGGGCCGAACGCGCATTGAGCCGCGCGTTGGCGGGCAGCTGCCAGCTGCCGCTCGGCGCCTACGCGCAAGCCGAAGGCTGTCAGCTGCGTTTGCGCGGCTTGGTCGCGAGCCAGGACGGCACCCAACTGGTGCGCGCCGAGCTGACGGGTGATGCGTGCGACCCCGAAGCGCTTGGCACTGAACTTGCCGCGCGTCTCAAAGCGCAGGGCGCGGCCGAAATCCTCGCTGCGCTCGAAGGCTAATGGTGTGAAATGCCTTAAATGAGCAAAGCGAACGAAGGAAAGCCGCTGGCGGGGAAAGGCATCGTGGTGACGCGCCCCGCGCACCAGGCCGCGCACCTGGCCGAGTTGATCCGCGCCGCGGGCGGCAAGCCGATCCTGTTTCCGGTGATCGAGATCGTTGAAGTCGCCGATCTGCAACCGCTGATTGCGTTGATTGACCGGCTCGACGAGTTCGACCTCGCCGTTTTCATCAGTCCCAACGCGGTCAACAAAGCCATGAACCTGATCAAAGCGCGGCGCGCGCTGCCGCCGCGCCTCAAGCTCGCGGCGATCGGGCGCGGCAGCGTGCGCGAGCTCAAGCATTTCGGCTTGACCGACGTGATCGCGCCCGCGCGCTTTGACAGCGAAGCACTGCTCGAGCTGCCTGAAATACAGGATATCGCCGGCCGGCGCGTCGTGATTTTTCGTGGCGAGGGCGGGCGCGAACTGCTCGGCGATACGCTCGCCGCGCGCGGCGCCACGGTCGAATACGCGGAGTGCTATCGTCGCGGTCGGCCGCGCGCCGACGCGGCGCCATTGCTCAAAGCGTGGGCCCGGAACGAATTGCATGCGATAACCGTTACCAGCAGCGAAGGCCTGCACAATCTGTTCGACCTGGTCGGCAAGCTCGGCCAGTCGTGGTTCAGAAAAACGCCGCTGTTCGTGCCGCATCCGCGCATCGAGCAGACCGCGCGCGAGCTCGGTCTCGTCAACGTGATGCTGACCGGTCAGGGGGATGACGGGCTGACGCAGGGATTGACGCAATGGTTTGCAGGCCACCGCTGAAGTTCGCGCCTGTTTACAGCGCTGGCGCCACTGATTAGAGTTTGACTCATGGCAGATTCACCCCAGCCTGAATCCCGCGAACCTGCAGCGCAGCCGCCTGCGGACAGCACGCCGCCGAACCCGGCGCAGCAGCCGTTCTACCGGCAGCCGCTGGTGGTGGTGGCGGTGATTGCTGCGGTGTTGTTTGGGTGGCAATGGTTCGACAGCCGCCATCAGATCGGCGCGCTGCAGCAGGAGCTCGCGCGGCGCCTCGCGGAAGCCGACGTGCAGAACAAGGAAAGCCGCACGGTGGCCGAGCAGGTGCGCGAGGCGACGCGCGAAGCGCAGGTCAAGCTCGGCGTGCTCGAAGGGAAATTGCAGGAGTCGCAAAACCAGCAGATTGCGCTCGAAGCGCTGTATCAGGAGCTCTCCCGCAGCCGCGATGAATCGCTGCTCGCGGACGTCGAGCAGACGCTGCTGGTCGCCAACCAGCAACTGCAGATTGCGGGCAACGTCAAGTCGGCGCTGATCGCGCTGCAGGCCGCCGACGCGCGGCTCGCGCGCCTCGACCGGCCGCAGTTCGCCGGGCTGCGCAAGGTGATCGCGCGCGACGTCGAGCGGCTCAAGCTTGCGCCGTATGTAGACGTGATCGGCATCAGCGCGCGCCTCGACAATTTGATCAATGCCATCGACAGCCTGCCGTTGGCGATGGAGGTGCGTCCCGCCGAGACGGTGCCCGCGACGAAAGGCGCGGCCGATCCTGAAGGCAATGCGTGGACGCGTTTTACGCGCGAGCTATGGCGCGAATTCCGTGATCTGGTGCGCATCCAGAACATGGACCGTCCGGACATGCCGTTGCTGGCGCCGACGCAAACTTATTTTCTGCGCGAGAACCTCAAGCTGCGCCTGCTCGGCGCGCGGCTCGCGCTGCTGGCGCACGACGAGAAAAGTTTCAAGGCCGACCTCAAGGCGGCGCGCGACTGGTTGACGCGCTATTACGACACGCGCAACAACGCGGTCGCCAACGCGGTCGCCGCAGTGCGCCAGTTGCACGACAGCCGGATCAGCATCGAGTTGCCGGATGTCGCGGCCAGCCTCGACGCGGTGCGCAATTACCGGCTGACGCGCGAGCGTCGCTAGCCGGCCAAACGCATGCGCTGGGTGTTCTGGATCCTGGGGTTGTTCGCGCTGGCGGTGGCGGTCGCGTTGGCGCTGCGCTTCAACGCCGGCTACGCGCTGCTGGTATGGCCGCCCTATCGCGTCGAACTGTCGCTCAACCTGTTATTACTGCTGCTCGCCGCGGGATTCGTGGCCGGTTACCTGCTGCTGCGCTTAATTTTCGGCGCCATCGACCTGCCGGGAAAGGTGCGTGAATTTCGCACGCGCCGCCGCCGCGAGAACGCGCGCACCACGATGCTGGAAGCGCTGCGCGCGTTCTTCGAGGGGCGCTACGGCCGCGCCGAGAAGGCCGCGGCGAGCGCGATGGAATCGGGCGAAACGCCGGCGCTCGGCGCCGTGCTGGCGGCGCACGCCGCGCATGAACTGCGCCACTACGATGAGCGCAACGGTTATCTCGCGCGCGCAGAAAAGCTTGCGCCCGAAGATGCGGCGATGCGCATCATCGCCGAGGCCGGCATGCTGCTCGACCAACGGCGTTTCCAGGATGCCCTGCTCGCATTGAGAGGGCTGCCCGCCAAGCACACCGCGGCGCTGCGGCTTGAATTGAAAGCGCAACAGCAGGCGAAGAACTGGGAGCACACGCTGCCGCTGATCGACCAGCTCGAACGGCGCGGTGTGTTCGACCAGACGCAGGCCGCGCAGCTCAGACGCTACGCCCACGCCGAAAACCTGAAGCGCAAGGCGCTCGACCAGCGTGCGCTCGAGGAGTGCTGGCAGAAAATCCCGGCTGGCGAGAAACGCGACCCCAAGGTCGCCGCCGCTGCCGCCCAATGCTTCATGGCGCTCGGCGGCTGTGCGCAGGCGAACCAGATCGTCGAGCAGGCGCTGGAGGCGGAGTGGGATTCGGAACTGATCGGGCTGTATGCGGAGTGCATGGGCTCCGAAGTGATCCGCCAGATCGAGCGCGCCGAAGGCTGGCTCAAGACCAACCCGCGCGACGCGGCGCTGTTACTGGTGCTCGGCAGGCTGTGCGCGCGGCAGGAGCTATGGGGCAAGGCGCAGAGCTATCTCGAAGCCAGTCTCTCGGTCGAGCCGACGTATTCGGCGCACCTCGCGCTTGCCGAGTTGCACGACCCGCTCGGCAACGCCGATGCCGCGCGCCGGCATTATCGCGCGAGCCTCGAGCTGGCGGTCAATCAGTTGAAGCAGATGACCGGCGGGCGCCGCCGCACTCCCATCTAAAGCTGAACCGCAAAGGACGCAAAGGACGCGAAGGACGCCGAGGAAGGCCGTGAGTTTTTTCCTGGCATTTCGTATTTTTCCATTTATGCTGTTTTTCCTTTGCGTCCTTCGCGTCCCTGGCGGTGAGGTGAGGCTTTAGCTTGAAGCGGGCGTCGACGGCGTGAACGCGTCGGAGTAGAACTCGTCTTCCGGCAGCCCGCATTGCGAGGTGAAATCGCGGTGTGCGGCTTCGACCATCGCCGGCACACCGCAGGCGTAGGCCTGGCAGCCGCTCATGTCAGCGATGTCCCTCGTCACCGCCTGATGGACGAGACCCGTGCGCCCGCTCCAGTTGTCGGTGGCGAGCGGTTCCGACAGCACCGGCACGTATTGGAAATTGTTATGCTCGCTCGCCCAGCGTTCGGGCAACTCGTGCATGTAGAGGTCGGCGCGTATGCGCGCCCCCCAGTACAGCACGATCGGACGCGGATTGCGCGCGTGGAAAGCGCGCTCGACGATCGCCTTGATCGGCGCGAAGCCGGTGCCGCTCGCGAGCAAAATGATCGGCTTGACGCTGTCTTCGCGCAGGAAGAACGTCCCCAGCGGCCCTTCAAAGCGCAGGATGTCGCGTTCTTTCATCCTGGTGAACACGTGCTTGCTGAAAGGACCGCCGTAGTCGCGCAGATGCAGTTGCAGGAATTCGTCGTCGTGCGGCGCATTCGCCATCGAGAAGCTGCGGCGCCTGCCGTCCTTCAGCAGGATATCGATGTACTGCCCGGCAAGGAATTGCAGCCGTTCCGAGGCGGGTAGCTTCAAATACAGCACCATGATGCCGGCTGCCACACGCTCCATTTTCTGCACGCGGCAGGGCAGCGTTTTGATCCGGATGTCTTTCGTGGCGCCAATCTCGCGGCATTCAATCACGACGTCGCCGCGCGGCCTGGCCTGGCAAAAGAGCGCCATGCCGAGCTGTTTTTCGGCCTCCGACAGCGCGCTTTCCTGATAAACGCCGTAATCGACTTCGCCGTCGAGCACCTTGCCCTTGCACGTGCCGCACGCGCCGTTGCGGCAGCCATACGAGATCACAAAACCTTCGCGTAGCGCAGCGTCGAGTATGGTCTCGTCGTCCTGCACTGTAAAATCGTGGTTGCTGGGCTTGATGGTGACTTGATTCGGCATGCGGGTTGCGCATTCAGCCGCCAGCCGGTGGCGCGGCTTTTCGGTTAAAATTCGCGGTCTATGCGACGTTTACTGATCATCGGTTGCGGCGACGTGGCGCTGCGCGCAGTGCCGCAATTGCGCGACCGTTACCGCATTTATGCTTTGACTCACAGTCGCCAGCGGGTGCCGTTGTTGCGTGCGCATGGCATGGTGCCCATCCTGGGCGATCTCGATGATGCGGCGAGCCTCGAGGGGCTGGCCGGCATCGCGCACGACATCTTGCATTGCGCGCCGCCACCGGATCGCGGCACGCGCGACACTCGCACCGCACACCTGATCGCGGGGCTGGCAAAAAGTAAAAGTTTACCACAGCAGCTGGTCTATATCAGCACCAGTGGTGTCTACGGCGACTGCGCGGGGGAACTCATCGACGAAACGCGTCCGCTGCGGCCGCAGACCGAGCGCGCGCAACGTCGCGTCGATGCCGAGCGCCAGCTGCGCGAGTGGGGCCGCCGCCGCCGCGTGTGCGTCTCGATCCTGCGCGCGCCGGGAATTTATTCCGAGCAGCGGCTGCCGCTCGAGCGGCTCAAGTCAGGCACGCCGGCGTTGAATGCCGACGAGGATGCCTACACCAATCACATTCATGCCGACGATCTGGCGCGCGTGGCGGTCGCGGCACTGCGCTTTGGCCAGCCCGGGCGCGCTTACAACGCGAATGACGACAGTCGACTCAAGATGGGCGAATACTTCGATCTCGTTGCCGATCGTTTCGGCCTGCCGCGTCCGCGGCGCGTCTCGCGCACCGAGGCAAGCGTGCGCATCCCGTCCAATGTGCTGTCATTCATGCATGAATCCCGACGGCTTTCCAATCGCCGCATCAAGCTGGAATTGCGGCTCAAGCTGCGCTACCCCACGGTGGACGACGGCATCGCCGCCGGGCGGTCGCAGCCTCGCTTCTAGGAACGTCTGGGTGAGTGCGCTGATAGTGATCACCAATGCTCCTAACCGCGACGTTGCGCTGGAAATTGCGCATGCGCTGATCGAGCGCAAGCTGGCGGCGTGCGTTAATATTCTTGCCGAGTGCGCCTCGGTATATCGCTGGCAGGGCAAAATCGAAACCGCCGGGGAAGTGCCGCTGCTGATCAAGACGCGCGCCGCTATCTATGACGACGTCGAGGCCGCGATCAAAAGCCTGCATCCTTACGAACTTCCGGAAATCATCGCTGTCCCTATAGAGCGCGGATTACCCGAGTACCTGGACTGGGTAAACACCGCAACCTTCACCGAAATTGGTTGAACGCAGCCGGATGCCGATACGCCTGATCCTTTCGATCCTGCTGGTCCTCTCGTGCGTTGCGCGCGCCAGCGGACAGGACCTGCTCGAGCCTGAAAAAGCGTTCCGCTTCTCGGCGCGCCTCGTCGACACCAATCAAGTCGAAGTGCGCTACGAAATCGCGCCCGGCTATTACATGTACCGCGACAAATTCAAATTCGGCGCCGAGCCGGCGTCAATTTCCTTCGATGCGTCGCGGCTGCCGCCGGGGAAAATCAAGAAAGACGAGTTTTTCGGCGAGGTACAGACCTATCGCGGTGACCTGCGCTTCGTGCTGCCGCTCACGGTCGCGGGCCCATTCGTAGCGCGCTTCACTTTGAAGGCGGAGTCGCAGGGCTGCGCTGACATCGGCGTGTGCTACCCGCCACAGGAACAGACAGCCGTACTCAGTCTCGCGGCGTTTTCGCCGGCACCCGCCGGCGCCGGCGTAGCGCCATTCCTGCAAGCGGCACCCGGCACGCCGGCAGTTGCCGCGCCAGCGTCCGGGCCACAGTCGGAGGATGCCCTGATCGCGGGGTTGTTCAAGGGCGGGTTCTGGATGCTGGTCGCGAGTTTCTTCGGCTTCGGCCTGCTGCTCGCGCTGACGCCGTGCGTGTTCCCGATGATCCCGATCCTGTCGAGCATCCTGGTGCCGCACGGCGAGCACCTGACCCATGCGCGCGGCTTCGCGTTGTCGCTTGCCTACGTGCTCGGCATGGCGATCACCTACGCGCTCGCCGGCGTCGCCGCGGGATTGCTCGGCACCATGTTGTCCGCTACGCTGCAAAATCCGTGGGCGCTGTCGGGCTTTGCCGTGATTTTCGTGCTGCTCGCGCTGTCGATGTTCGGCTTCTACGAGCTGCAGCTGCCGAGCGCGCTGCAAAGCCGACTCGCAGTGACGGCCAACCAGCTGCATGGCGGACATTTCGCAAGCGTGTTCGTGATGGGCGTATTGTCGGCGCTGATCGTCGGCCCGTGCGTGGCGGCGCCGCTTGCCGGCGCGCTTCTGTATATCAGCCAGTCGCGCGACGCGCTGCTTGGCGGCGCGGCGCTGTTCGCCATGGCGCTCGGCATGGGCATGCCGCTGCTTGCGGTCGGCGCGTCGGCGGGCGCGCTGCTGCCGCAAGCCGGACCCTGGATGGAGACGGTCAAACGCTTCTTCGGCGTAGTGCTGCTCGGCGTTGCCATTTATCTGGTGTCGCCGCTGCTGCCGCCGGTGGTGTCCATGCTGGGGTGGGCGGCGTTGCTGATCTTTTTCGCGGTCTACCTGCGCGCGATCGATCCGCTGCCGCACGACGCACCCGGCTACCGCAGGCTGTTCAAGGGCATCGGCGTGATTGCGCTGCTGGCGGGCGTGGCGCTGCTGATCGGCGCATTGGCGGGCAGCCGCGACGTGTTGCAGCCGCTGGCCGGGGTGCGCAGCGTAGCGGCGCCGGCGGCGCAGCCGCCGCTGTTCCAGCGCGTCAACGATCTGGCGCAGCTCGAGGCCGCGGTCCGCACCGCGGACGGCAAGCCGGTGCTGCTCGACTTTTACGCCGACTGGTGCGTGACGTGCAAGGAGATGGAAGCCTTCACGTTCGCCGACGGCAAAGTGCGTATGCGGCTTGCGCAAATGCTGCTGTTGCAAGCCGACGTGACCGCCAATCTCGACGCGCACAAAACGCTGCTCAAGCGCTTCGGATTGTTCGGCCCGCCCGGCATCGTGTTCTTCGACCGCCACGCCAACGAGATCAATGGCCTGCGCGTGATCGGCTTTCAGCCCGCCGACAAGTTCGCCGCGACGCTCGATCTGGTGTTGCAGTGACGCGGCCGCTGCGGGCGCTCGCCGTCGGCGTGCTCGCGGCGGCGTTTGCCGGCGCCGGTTTCCTGTTCTATCAATGGCGGGCCGGCTCTGATCGTCCGCCTGACCCGGTGGCGGCCGGGCAAATGGTTTTGGCGGCCACGCTCATGGGGTTGGACGATAAACCGCAGCCGCTCGCGCAATGGGGCGGCAAGGTGCTGGTGGTCAATTTCTGGGCGACATGGTGCACGCCGTGCCGCGAGGAAATTCCCGCCTTCATCAAGCTTCAGGACCAGTATCGGTCACGCGGGGTGCAGTTCGTCGGTATCGCGATCGACCAGAAAGAGCGGGTCGGCCCCTATGCCCGGGACATCGGCATCAACTATCCGGTGCTGGTAGGCGGGCTGGAAACCATGGAGTTCGCACGCCAAGCCGGCAACCGGCGCGGCGTGCTGCCGTTCACTTTGGTGATCGACCGCGCGGGCAAGGTCATCACCAGCGAAATCGGCATCTTGAAGCCCGACAAGCTCGAAAACCTGCTTGAGCGACTGTTATGACCCCGGAAAGTGGATAGCAATCTCGCAGTCATCTTCGGCTAATTTCGTCGAAAATGGCCCTAGAATTGTAAAATCTAGATTTTCGGCAATTGCCTCAGCTTGACATTGCACCCGGTTTGATGGTTTCCTAACGCACCCTGAACGGGGGTGTGCGGCTGCGCAGCATCGACAATCGCCCAAGCTTGGAACCAGTAGATTAATCTTCTGCAAAAAACGGTGAAAATAGCCGATAAAGTCGCTAAAAGTAGACAAAATGCTGCGATCTACGGCAGAATTGCCCTGAATCGCCAAGCGGAGCCCGGATTGGTGGCAAGCAAAGGGAAGTCGGGTTAATTCTGACGCATCAAGATCCGTCATCAGCAGTGTGACGGAATTCACGTTTATGGCCACATCCAAAAAAATCCTGGCTTTGCACGGGCCCAATCTCAATCTGCTCGGCACGCGCGAACCCGAGCATTACGGTGCGGTCACGCTGGACACGATCAACCGGCGGCTCGCCGACCGCGCCAAGCAGGCCGGCGTCAATTATGCGAGCTACCAGAGTAACGTCGAAGGCGAACTCGTCAACCGCATCCAGCAGGCGCAACGTGAAGGTGTCGATTTCATCATCATCAACCCGGCCGCCTTCACCCACACCAGCATCGCCATGCGCGACGCGCTGGCGGCGGTCAAGATCCCGTTTATCGAAGTGCATTTGTCGAACGTGTTCGCACGGGAGGAGTTCCGCCACCGCTCGTATTTCACCGATCTCGCGGTGGGCATTATCAGCGGTCTGGGCAGCAAGGGCTATGAGCTGGCGCTCGAGTATGCGCTGCAGCATGCGGGAGACTGAACATGGACCTGCGTAAACTGAAGAAGCTGATCGATCTGGTCGAGGAATCGGGCATTGCCGAACTCGAAATCACCGAAGGCGAGGAGAAAGTGCGCATCAGCCGCACCGGCTCGGCCCATGCGCCGGTCAACGCGACCGTCACCCCGGCAGCTGCGGTGGCAACGCTGGCGGCTGCATCCGCCGCGCCTGCTGCCGCGGCCACCGGCGAGCCGCCAGCGGCGCAGGCCGATGGCCATGTGCTGAAATCGCCGATGGTCGGCACTTTTTACCGCGCACCGTCGCCGGGCGCCAAGGCGTTCGTCGAGGTTGGGCAGACCGTCAGCGAGGGCGACACGGTGTGCATTATCGAGGCGATGAAGCTGTTGAACGAGATCGAGGCTGACCGCGCCGGCGTGATCAAGGCGATCCTGGTCGAGAACGGCCAGCCGGTCGAATACGGCCACGCGCTGATGGTGATCGGGTGAAGCGTGGGGCGAAAAAGCCCCAAGCGCTGTGCTTGACCTATTTGCTCCTCTCACGCAGCACGGTCCGCTCTTCCCGCTCCCCGCCTCCCGCTTCTCCGGCGCCAGCCCATGTTTGAAAAAATCCTGATCGCGAATCGCGGCGAGATCGCGCTGCGCATCCAGCGCGCGTGCCGCGAACTCAGCATCAAGACCGTGGTGGTGCACTCCGAGGCCGACGCCGAGGCGAAATACGTGAAGCTCGCCGATGAATCGGTATGCATCGGCCCGCCGCCCTCGGCCCAGAGCTACCTCAATATTCCCGCCATCATCAGCGCTGCCGAAGTCACCGACGCCGAAGCGATCCATCCCGGCTACGGCTTTCTCGCCGAAAACGCGGACTTCGCCGAGCGCGTCGAAAAAAGCGGTTTTGTGTTCATCGGGCCAAAAGCGGAAACCATCCGCCTGATGGGCGACAAGGTGAATGCCAAGCTGGCGATGAAGAAGGCCGGCATACCGTGCGTGCCGGGCGGCGAAGGCGCGCTGCCGGAAGCGCCGGACGAAATCATCAAGACCGCGCGTGCGATCGGCTACCCGGTGATCATCAAGGCCGCCGCCGGCGGCGGCGGACGCGGCATGCGCGTCGTGCATACCGAGGCAGCGCTGCTCAATGCGGTATCGATGACGCGCGCCGAGGCGCAGGCAGCGTTCGGCAATCCGATGGTTTACATGGAGAAGTTTCTCGAGCGCCCGCGCCACATCGAGATCCAGGTGCTCGCGGACAAATTCCGCAACGCGATCTATCTCGGCGACCGCGACTGCTCGATGCAGCGCCGGCACCAGAAGATCATCGAGGAGGCACCGGCGCCGCATCTGGCGGCGCGCGGCCGCATCCGCGTCGGCGAGCGCTGCGCGGAGGCATGCCGCAAGATCGGTTACGAAGGCGCCGGCACGTTCGAGTTTCTCTACGAGGACGACGAATTCTATTTCATTGAGATGAATACGCGGCTGCAGGTCGAACACCCGGTGACGGAAATGATCACCGGCATCGACCTCGTGCAGGCGCAGATCCGCATCGCCGCCGGCGAGCGGATGCCGATCAAGCAGCGCGACATCGCATTCAAGGGTCACGCGATCGAATGCCGCATCAACGCCGAGGACCCCTACAAGTTCACGCCGTCGCCCGGGCGCGTCACCTCGTGGCACATGCCGGGCGGTCCCGGCATCCGCGTCGATTCGCACGTCTACAACAACTATTTCGTGCCGCCCAACTACGATTCGCTGATCGGCAAGCTGATCGCTTACGGCGACACGCGCGAGCAGGCGATTGCGCGCATGGGCATCGCGCTGTCGGAAACGGTGGTCGAGGGCATCCTGACCAACCTGCCGCTGCACGTCGAGATGATGCAGGATGCGGCGTTTCTGCGCGGGGGCACCAGCATTCATTACCTCGAGCAGAAGCTCGCCAAGTCGACGAAAGTCGAGTGAAGCGAAAAAAGCAGGATTGAGGATCGAGGATTGAGGGAAAGTCTGTTTGCGCCGGGAATCGGTCTCTCTTTTCGTCCTCACGCCTCGATCCTCGATCCTCAATCCTAAAATGTCCTGGATCTCCGTCGCGCTAACGGTGGACGCCGGCAGCGTCGAGGCATTGTCGGACGCGTTGCTCGAGGCGGGCGCGGTGGCGGTCGAGGTGGCCGACGCGCATGCGGGAACGCCGCACGAGCGCGCGTTGTTTGCCGAGCCGGGCGAGCCCGGGGCATCGGCATGGGAACGCTCCAGAGTCTGTGCGCTGTTCGATGAAAACGAAGACATTACAGTGCGCGTCGCGGCGGCATTGCGCACCGCCGGCCTCGATCCGGCGTGCGGCTTCGACGTCGAGCGCATCGCCGAACGCGACTGGGTGCGCGCAACGCAGGGCCAGTTCCAGCCGGTACGCGTAGCGCCGCGGTTATGGGTGGTGCCGACGTGGCACGTGCCGCCCGACCCCCGTGCCATTAACCTGGTCATCGATCCGGGGCTCGCATTCGGCACCGGCACGCACCCGACGACGCGGTTGTGCCTTGGCTGGCTCGACGCCAATCTGCGCGGCGGCGAGGCCGTGCTCGATTACGGCTGCGGCTCGGGCATACTCGCGATCGCAGCCCTCAAACTCGGTGCTGCGCGCGCGGCTGGTGTCGACATCGACCCCGCTGCGCTGCTTGCGGCACGCCATAATGCGATGCAAAATCAGGTCGTGGCGCAGTTTGAAACGCCCGATCGCGCGCCATCCGAAGCCGCCGACATCGTGCTTGCCAACATTCTCGCCAATCCATTGACGCTGCTCGCCCCGCTGCTCGCACGCGCCGCGCGTCGCGGCGGACAGATCGTGCTGTCGGGCATACTCGAGCATCAGGCCGAAGCAGTCGGTAACGCGTATCGAGAGTGGTTCGACATGAACACCATGCAGCACGCTGAAGGCTGGGTGCTGTTGAGCGGAACCAGGCGCTGAGCGCGGCGGATGCAATCATGAGCATGATCACCCAATGTCCGTCGTGCGGCACCACGTTCCGGGTGACGCCGCCGCAGCTGCAGGCGCAGCACGGCATGGTGCGCTGCGGGCGCTGCGCGCACGTATTCGATGGCTTCAAGACGCTGGCGACGCTGCGCGCCGACACGCCGCTCGATGCCGGGCCGCAGCCGGCCGGCCATGAGCCGGAGCCTGCGGCAGATTCGGCAGCCCAGCCCGTAATCGAAGCCACGCCGCCGGCGCCGCGCGAGGAGTTGCGATTTGAGGAGGTGACGATGCCCGCGCTGGCGGAAGCTGTGCCGGGACCCGCGTTCGAGACGCCGCACCCAGCACCGCAAGCCGAGCCCGCAACGCCCGAGCCATCTTTGCGTACCATGGTTCCAGGGCCGCAGCCGCTGCCGGCCGCTGCGGCGTTCGCGGTTGAGCCCTTGCCGCAAAAGCGCAGCGGCGGTTGGGCGTTCGGCATATTGCTGTTGTTGCTCGCGCTTGCCGTGCAAGGCGCTTATTTCTACCGCAGTGAAATCGCGGCGAGCGTGCCCGAGGCGCGGCCGTACCTCACGCAGATGTGCGAGCGGCTGCACTGCACGGCGGCACTGCCGCAACGGCCACGGCAAATCAGCATCGAAGCCTCCGACATGCAGGCGACCGATCCCGGCAATCCCGGCCTGATCGCCTTGACTGCGACGTTGCGCAATCATGCGACGATCGAGATCGGCTACCCCGCCCTCGACGTAGTGCTGACCAACACCAAGGAGCACACTGTCGCGCGCCGCATATTCCTGCCGGGCGAATATCTCGACGCCGGCAAGCACCCGCGCGCCGGCATTCCGCCCAACGCCGAGATCACGGTCAGGCTCAATCTCGACACCGGCGATCTCGGCGCAGCCGGCTTTCGTCTCGATCTGCTCGCGGCCCCGGCGCGCTGATTTGCGCCGGCAGCGAACCGCCGCAGTACGGGACGATAACGGTGCTCAAAACCACGCCGCTCAATGCCCTCCATCGCGAGATGGGCGCGCGCATGGTCGATTTCAGCGGCTGGGACATGCCGCTGCACTACGGCTCGCAGCTCGAGGAGCACCACAGCGTGCGGCGCGATTGCGGCATGTTCGACGTGTCGCACATGCTCGCAATCGACATGCGCGGCGCCGGCAGCCGCGCGCTGCTTTCCTGCGTGCTGGCCAACAACGTCGAGCGCCTGAAACAGCCGGGCAAGGCGCTTTATTCGTGCCTGCTGAATCCCGCGGGCGGCGTGATCGACGATCTGATTGTTTATTTTTTCACTGAGGACTGGTTCCGGCTCGTCGTCAATGCCGGCACCGCCGACAAGGATTACGCGTGGCTTATTGCGCAGCGTGACCGGCATGCACCGAAAGTCAACATTGGCGCGCGTCGCGATCTCGCGCTCATCGCCGTGCAGGGCCCCAATGCGCGAGCCAGGGTTTATCAGGCGCTGCCGGGAGCGCAGGCAGCAGGCGACAGCCTGGTTTATTTCAGCGCAACGCATCTCGGTGCAGTGATGCTGGCACGCACCGGTTATACCGGCGAGGACGGATTCGAGCTCGTATTACCCGCCGCCCAGGGGGTCGCGCTGTGGCAGCGCCTGCGCGAGCTAGGTGTGGCCGCGGCTGGTCTCGGTGCGCGCGATACCTTGCGGCTCGAAGCCGGCATGAATCTTTACGGCCAGGACATGGACGAGACCACGACGCCGCTCGAGACCGGACTCGCGTGGACGGTGGACTTGCAGGCGGCGCGCGATTTCATCGGCAAAAGCGCGTTGTTGCAGTCGTCCCCGGCGCGCCAGGCGCTCGGTCTGGTGTTGATCGACAAAGGCGTGATGCGCAGCCACCAGCCGGTCACGACCGCGCATGGCGCCGGTGAAATCACCAGCGGCGGCTTCGGGCCGACGCTCGGGCAGTCGATCGCGCTCGCGCGCGTGCCGGTCGCGGTCAAGCCCGGCGACGAAGTCGCAGTCGAGGTGCGCGGCAAGATGCTGCGCGCGCGCGTCGTCAAGCCGCCGTTCGTGCGCTATGGCAAAGTTTTGATTGCAGCCCAGCCGCCGAAGACACGGAGGACGCTGAGGTGAAATTCAAAAAACATTTACAAGGCTTTGTTAAAATAAAAACAGGGTTTTATTGTTTTTCCTCTGCGTCCACCGCGTCCACCGCGTCCACCGCGGCGGCGCTTTTCTGGAGTTAACAAATGACGGCACCAGCGAACCTCAAATACACCAAATCGCACGAATGGATAAAACAGGAAGCCGATGGCACGGTGACCATCGGCATCACGCACCACGCGCAGGAAATGCTCGGCGATCTGGTGTTCGTCGAGAGCCCCGCGGTCGGCCGCAAGCTGAAGCAGGGCGAGGAATGCGCGGTAGTGGAATCGGTGAAAGCCGCCGCCGACGTTTATGCGCCGCTGTCGGGGGAAGTGGTCGCGGCGAATGCCGAGCTTGCCGACGCGCCGGAGAAAATCAACGCCGACGCTTACGCGGCGTGGATGTTCAAACTGAAGCCGGACAATCCGGCGGAACTGGGCGGACTTCTCGATGCGGCTGCGTACCAGGCTATCGCAGATGCGGAAAAGCATTAACTACGTGAAAGGTGAAAGGTGAAACGTGAAACGCCAAATCTCGCGGTGATGCCGGCAATCGCTTCTACATTTCACTTTTCACTTTTCACGTTTCACTAAGCCCATGCCGTTTATCCCGCACACCGAAAACGACGTCAGCGCGATGCTTGCCGCGATCGGCGTCAAGACGATCGACGATCTGTTCGACGAGATCCCGGCGTCGCTGCGCGGCGGCGGACTGCCCGGCATCCCGCCCGGCGTGGGCGAAATGGAAATCACGCGGCTGATGCACGAGCGCGCCGAGCGCGACGGCCGCTGGCTCAATTTCATCGGCGCCGGCGCCTACGAGCATCACATTCCGGCGGCGGTATGGCAGATCGCGACGCGCGGGGAGTTCTATTCCGCGTATACGCCGTATCAGGCCGAGGCGAGCCAGGGCACGCTGCAAGTGCTCTACGAATACCAGTCGATGATGGCATCGCTGACCGCGATGGACATCACCAATGCCAGTCTCTACGACGGCGCTTCGGCGCTCGCCGAAGCGGTGCTGATGGCGGTGCGCGCGCACCAGAGCTCGAAGCGCGTGCTGATGCCGGCGACCGTGCACCCGGTCTACCGCGAGGTGGCCCGCACCATCGTCAAGCACCAGCACATCGAGATCGTCGAAGTCCCGTACTGCACCGAGTCCGGCCACGTGATTCCTGCCGCGCTGCAGAAGTTTGCCGGGCAGGGCTTCGCGGCGCTGGTGATACCGCAGCCGAATTTCTTCGGCGTGCTCGAGCCGGTCGATGATCTGACGGCGTGGGCAAAAGCGAACGGCATGCTTGCCGTCGCGGTGGTGAACCCGATTTCGCTCGCGCTGTTGCGGCCGCCGGGCGAGTGGGGCGCAGGCGGCGCCGACATCGTGGTCGGCGAGGGGCAGCCGCTCGGCGCGCCGCTCGCCGGCGGCGGCCCGTATTTCGGCTTCATGGCGTGCCGCGAGCAGTATGTGCGGCAGATGCCGGGGCGCATCGTCGGCCGCACCGTCGACGCCGGCGGCAAGCCGGGGTACGTGCTGACGCTGCAGGCGCGCGAGCAGCACATCCGCCGTTCGAAAGCGACGTCCAACATCTGCACCAACCAGGGCCTGATGGTGACCGCGGCGACGATCTACATGGCGCTGCTCGGGCCCGACGGCCTCGCGCGCGTTGCACAGACATGTCACTCAAACGCACTCAAACTCATGCGGCAACTCACTGCGCTGCCCGGGGTCAAGCGCGCGTTCAGCGGCCCGGTGTTTCATGAATTCGTGCTGCAGCTCAACGCGCCGGTTGGTGAAGCGCTGGAGGCGCTCAAGGCGCAGGGCATACTGGGCGGCCGTGCGTTGACGCAGGACTACCCCGAGCTCGGCGACGCGCTGCTGGTATGCGCGACCGAAACCAAGCGCGACGACGATCTCGGGCGCTACGCCGACAATATGAAGCGCATCCTCGGCCGCCGCTTCCGCGCCGCGGGCTGCGCGCTCAAGCCGAAAAGACGTGAGAGGTGAGAGGCGAGTGCTTGCGAGAGGGCGATGAATGCTGATTTTTGAACTATCCAGACCCGGCCGGCGCAACGCAGCGCAGGCGCCAATGGCCGCGCCTGACTTGAACGCGATTCCCGAGACTTGTCGCCGCGCTTCGCGTCCGCTGCTGCCGGAGGTGTCGGAGCTCGACGCGGTGCGCCATTACACTGGCCTATCGCAGAAGAACTTCTCTATCGACACCCAGCTCTATCCGCTCGGCTCGTGCACCATGAAATACAACCCGCGTGCATGCAATCACCTCGCGATGCTGCCGCAGTTCCTCGCGCGCCATCCCGACGCGCCGGCCGACACCGGGCAGGGCTTTCTCGCCTGCCTGTTCGAGCTGCAGGAAATGCTGAAGGACGTGACCGGCATGGCCGGCGTGAGCCTGGCGCCGATGGCGGGCGCGCAGGGCGAGTTCGCGGGCGTGGCGATGATCCGCGCCTATCACGTGGCGCGTGGCGACAGTGCGCGCACCGAAATGCTGGTGCCGGATGCGGCGCACGGCACCAACCCGGCCTCGGCGGTGATGTGCGGTTATACGGTAAAAGAGATTCCGACCGACCGCGAAGGCAATGTCGAGCTTGCTGCGCTGCAAGCGGCGGTCGGGCCGCGCACTGCGGGACTGATGCTCACCAATCCTTCGACGCTCGGCGTGTTCGAGCGCACCATCCTCGGGATTGAAAAAATCGTGCACGGCGCCGGCGGGCTGTTGTATTACGACGGCGCCAACCTGAACGGGATCCTCGGCAAGGTCAAGCCCGGCGACATGGGCTTCGACGTGATCCACATCAATCTGCACAAGACGTTCTCGACGCCGCACGGCGGCGGCGGCCCTGGCGCCGGCCCGGTCGGTGCCGCAACGCGGTTGCTGCCCTATCTGCCGCTGCCCACGGTGGCGAGGGAGGACGACAATTACCGGCTGGCCGATGACAAGGACCTGCCGCAGTCGATCGGCCGCCTGGCGGGGCACCTCGGCAATGCCGGCGTGCTGCTGCGGGCCTATGTTTATGCGCGGCTGCTCGGCCGCGAGGGCATGCAGCGCATCGCCGAGTTTGCCACGCTCAACGCCAACTATCTGATGGTCGAGCTCGGGAAAGCCGGCTTTGAAATCGCGTTTCCGACGCGCCGCGCGAGCCACGAATTCTGCGTCACGTTGAAAAACCTCAAGGAAAAAACCGGCGTTACCGCGATGGACGTCGCCAAGCGGCTGCTCGACAAGGGCTTCCACGCGCCGACCACCTACTTCCCGCTGCTGGTGGCTGAATGCCTGCTGATCGAGCCGACCGAGACCGAATCGAAGCAGACGCTCGATGCGTTCGTGCAGGCGATGAAGGAGATACTTGACGAAGCGCACCACGAGCCCGCGCTGGTGAAGACAGCACCGCACACCACGCCGGTGCGCCGGCTCGACGAGGTCAGGGCCGCGCGCGAACTCGACCTCGTCTGGCGCGGCGCGCGCCGCGCGGGCGGCGGATGAATAGTCATTACAAAGGAAAAACTGGCTTGAAGCGTCTCTGGAATGCGCTTTTTTATTCGCTCGATGGTTTTGCCGCCGCTTTCAAGCATGAAGACGCGTTTCGCCTCGAAGTCCTGCTCGCGCTGATCCTGATCCCGCTCGCATTCTCGATGCACGTGGGCAGCATCGCCAAGGCGTTGATGGTGGGCAGCGTGCTGCTGGTGCTGATCGTCGAGCTGCTCAACTCGGCGATTGAGGCGATTACCGATCGGATCTCGCTCGAGAACCACGTGCTCGCCAAGCGCGCCAAGGATTTCGGCAGCGCTGCGGTGATGCTGTCGGTGATCAACGCAGTCGTGGTGTGGTTGCTCGTGCTGGTGAGCGCGGGAGGCCCGATTGCCGAGTGATTGCGACCCGAGGTCCGCGCCGTTTCGGTTTGGCGATCTCTAGTTTTTCAGCGCATCGCGTATTTCACGTAGCAACACGATATCTTCCGGCGTTGCAGTTGGGGCCGCCGGCGGCTCCGCGGCCTTCAGCCGATTGATCGCGCGAATCAGCAGGAACACCGCGAACGCGACGATCAGGAATGAGATCAGGGTATTGATGAAGATGCCGTAATTGAAAGTCACGGCGCCGGCTTTCTGCGCCGCTTCGACGCTCAGGTAGGGCCCGGTGCCCGCGCCTTCCTTCAGCACGAGGAACAGATTGGAAAAATCGACCTTGCCGAGCAGGAACCCGATCGGCGGCATGATCAGGTCCTTCACCAGCGAATCCACGATCTTGCCGAATGCGGCGCCGATGATGATGCCGACCGCCATGTCGACGACGTTGCCTCGCATCGCGAATTTCTTGAACTCTTGCAGCATGGCATCCACCCTCCGTCAGCGCGTCAGTAAAAACCGCGGTGTGATGATAGCAGAAGGCGCGCAGGCGCCGCGGCGAGCGCCGTGCGGCGGATGGTATAATCCGCATCTCTCGGAAGGGCTTTTTCATGCACACGTTGATCTGCGGCTCGATCGCCTACGACAACATCATGGTGTTCAAGGGGCGATTCAAGGATCACATCCTGCCCGAGCAGCTGCACATCCTCAACGTCGCGTTCCTGGTGCCCGATCTGCGCCGCGAGTTCGGCGGCTGCGCCGGCAACATCGCTTATAACCTGCAGCTGCTCGGCGGCCGGCCGCTGATCATGGCGACCGTCGGCGACGATCATCAGCCCTACGCCTACCGCCTCGACCGGCTCGGCCTGGCGCAGCGCCACGTGCGGCACGTGCCGGAAACTTTCACCGCGCAGGCGTTCATCACCACCGATCTCGACGACAACCAGATCACCGCGTTTCACCCGGGCGCGATGAACCATTCGCACCTGAATCACGTCCATGATGCCAGCGATGTCAGGCTTGGCATCGTGGCGCCGGACGGCCGCGAAGGTATGCTGCAGCATGCGCGCGAATTTCACGCGGCCGGCATTCCGTTCCTGTTCGATCCCGGCCAGGGGTTGCCGATGTTCGATGGCGCCGAGCTGCTCGAGTTGGTGCGTCTTGCGGATTTCGTCGCGGTCAACGATTACGAAGGCCAGATGCTGCAGGAAAAAACGCAGCTGCGGCTCGACCAGATCGCGCAGCACGTCAAGGCGCTGGTGGTGACGCTCGGAGCGAAGGGGTCTTTGATTTTCACCGGCGGCGAGCAGATCGAGATCCCGTGCGTCAAGGCGGACAGCATCGTCGATCCGACCGGTTGCGGCGATGCCTACCGCGCGGGCCTGCTGTACGGCATCGCCAACGGCATGGAGTGGCAGCACACCGGCCGGCTCGCGTCACTGCTCGGCGCGTTAAAAATCGAGCACCGCGGCGGGCAGAACCACCATTTCACGCGCGACGAGGTTGCAGGCTGCTTCAAGCAGAACTTCGGCACGACGGTGTGGTAATCGGAGGTGGATATGGAACGATTGTTGACAGCCGTGGCCGCCTAGCTTGAGCCTGCGCGTCAACCCCACAAAATTCATCACGCGGTTGTTCCGTCTCACCCGGCTTGCGCTGCACCTTGCGCGCGCCGTTGCAATCGTGGCCGTGTGTTTTCCGTTTTACGATGACGCACAACGCATGGGCTGGGTGCGGCGCTGGACGGCGCGCCTGCTTGCAATCCTCGCGGTACGCGTAAAAGTGAACGGCGCGCCCCCCGTCGCCGGCGTTTCCCCGGCGATGATCGTCGCCAACCACGTGTCGTGGCTCGACATCTTCGCGATCAATGCGGTGCGCAAGGTGCGTTTCGTCGCCAAATCGGAAATCCGGCGCTGGCCGGTGTTCGGCTGGCTGTGCGCGCAGGGCAGCGCGCTGTTCATCGAGCGCGCACGCCGTCATCACACGGCGCACATCAACGCGCAGGTGGTGGCAGCGTTGCGGCAGGGCGATACGTTGGTGGTGTTTCCGGAAGGCTACACCAGCGCCGGCGACGTGGTACTGCCATTCCATGCCTCGCTGTTGCAGCCGGCGCTCGCTTGCGATGCGATGTTGTACCCGGTCGCGATCCGCTATACGCGCGCTGACGGCAGTTTGTGCAGCGAAGCGGATTACGAGGGCGACAAGTCGATGCTCGAATCGTTGTTGCTGATGTTGACGCAGCCGGTGATTTACGCGCAGCTGCGGTTCCTGCCGCCGCTCGCCTCCGCCGGCATGCACCGGCGCGAGCTCGCGCACGAGGCGTCGCGGCTTATTGCCGGCGCGCTGGGCGTGCCAGCTCCGCGGCGGCGTGCTGATAAAGCTTCCGGTCGGAGAGCCTGAGCGCGCTCAATGCACCGCCCCACACGCAGCCGGTATCGAGTGCAATTACGTTCGATTCGGTATACAGGCCCAACGCCGCCCAGTGGCCGAAGATTACGGGCGTGCCCTGGCTGCGGCGCCGCGGCACGCTGAACCACGGCAGATAACCCCGCGGCAAGTTGACCGGCTTGCCCTTGTGCGCAAATTCCATTTTCCCGTCGACGGTGCAGATGCGCATGCGCGTCATCACATTGGTGATCACGCGCAGCCGCTCGATGCCGGCCAGGTCGTCGCGCCAGCGATCGGGCTGGTTGCCGTACATGTGGCGCAGAAAATCGTCATATGCGTCGCCTCGCAGCGCAACTTCGACTTCGCGCGCGAGCTTGAGCGCTTTCGCGATCGACCACTGCGGCAGCAGCCCCGCGTGCACCATCGCGTAGCCGGCGCCGGCGTGCATCATTTTGCGGCGGCGCAGCCAGTCGAGCAGCTCGTCGCGGTCGGGCGCGCGCAATATCGCGGCGAGCGTGTCGCCGCGATGCGGCTTGACGTGACCGGCGGCGACCACCAGCAGGTGCAGATCGTGATTGCCGAGCAGGGTGATGGCGCGCGCGCCGAGGTTTTTCACGAAGCGCAGCACGGCGAGCGATTGCGGGCCGCGATTGACGAGGTCGCCAACGAGCCACAGGCGGTCGCGGGCCGGATCGAACCGGCACTGGTCGAGCAGCCGGCGTAACGCCGAGTAGCATCCCTGGATGTCCCCGATCGCGTAGGTTGCCATTATTTCTGTCTCAGATCCGCTATCGTGTCATCGTCGGCATTCAACGCCTGCCACAGCAGTGTTGCGGCCAGGACTGCCGCCGCACCCAGTTCCGAGGGCGCGACTTTGTCGCGCGTGTCGCCGCGCGTCAGGATGTGCCTGACATTGCTTTGCGGCCGGCCGAACCCGGCGACCAGGCGCAGCGCCGGAATGCCGTGGCGCGCGAAATTGTAATGATCGGAATTGCCCATCAGCGGCTGATAGGTGTCGAACTCGATGCCGGCCCGCGCCGCCGCGTCCTGCACGAACGCGTCAAGCCGCGGGAACTCGCTGGTGAGCGCGGTCAGGCGCGCATCGCCGCCGACGGTGTCGAGATTGAGGTTGAGCGCGATCGATTTGCGCTCACGCCCGCTCAGGCGGTCGAGATACTGGCTCGAGCCCGCGAGCGCCCATTCCTCGGCGCTGAATAGACATGTTCTCAGGCCACGGCGGCAACCTGCAATCAGCGGCGCGAACGCGCGCGCGAGCGCGAGCGCAACCGCAACACCGGTCGCGTTGTCCAGCGCGCTTTCGGCGAGGCCGTGTCCGTCAAGGTGCGCGCTCAACACGACCCATGCCTCCGTTTGCCCCGGCAGATCGAGCAGCGCAACCCCGGTTTGTGCAGCGCGATCTTCGCCGGTGAGCTTGAGATGCACGCGCGCCAGGCGCGGCCCGTTGGCGGCGAGCCGCGCTGCGGACTCGAAATCAGTCCCGAGCGCCGGGATGCCGGCCTGGCCGCCGCGGCCGGAAGACCCCGCCACCGGTCCCGCGCCGGGATACGGATTGGCGATGATGTAACCGGCGGCGCCGCGCTCCATTGCCCAGCCGTACTTGCGGCGGCGATGCAGGTGGGTGGGCGAAAACGGATATTCGTGGCGCACCAGCACGAAGCGGCCGGCGATGTCGCGCGCCCGGCGCTCGAACTGCTCGGGCGCGCCGCGGCCGAGGTCGATGACTTCGGCGCTGACGCCGCGCGACGGGGTCGACTGCGAGCCGAGCAGCGGGTTGCACGTCAATGCGCCACCGTCTTCGAGCGTCAGCGTCGCTTCCCGGCAGCGCCAACCGGCGTAGGAGACCGGCTCGAGGCGCGCGCCGCGATCGATCGCCGCGAGGTGCGCGTGCGCAAATTGCAGCGCCGCCTGCTCGCTCGCGCTGCCGGCCTGCCTGCCGCCGCAATCGCACAGCGCGAGGAAATCGGCCCACAGCTGCGCGTCCGCGGCGAGCGCCCGGCGCAACGGCGCGTCATGCATGGCACGGGTTTGCGCCGTTGCCGGGTCGGCGCCGGCGGGCACGCTTATTCGACCTTGATGCCGGCATCCCGGATGACCCTGGCCCAGCGCTTGGCGTCGCTTTCGAGCAGCGTGCGGAACTGCTCCGGTGTATTGGTCCGAGGCTCGACGGCGAGCGCGCTGAAGCGCTCGCGCACGTCGGTCGAGTTCAGCGCCTTGACGATTTCGCCGCGCAATTTCGCAACGACGGTCCCGGGCACGCCCGCCGGCGCCATCACGCCCCACCAGTGCTCGACCAGCATGCCCGGCACGCCGCTTTCCTCAAACGTCGGCACTTCGGGGAAGGCGGGCAGGCGCCTGGCACTGGTCACGCCGAGTATGCGCAGCCGCCCCGATTTCGCGTACGGCGCGGCGGTCGCCATCGAAGTGAAGGTCGCTGGAATCTGCCCCGCGACAACGTCGGTCAACGCCGGCCCGGCGCCTTTGTACGGCACGTGCGTCAGCTTGATGCCGGCATTGCTTTGCAGCAGTTCCGCCATCAGGTGCGTGGTCGCGCCGGTGCCGCCCGAGGCGATCGCGATTTTTCCGGGCTGCGTTTTTGCGAGCGCGATGAATTCCTTCACGCTCTGCGCCTGCAGCGACGGGTGCGCGAACAGGAACATCGGCGAGACACCGATCACGGTGATCGGCGAGAAATCCCGGATCGGATCGTACGGCACTCTCGCATAGATGCTCGGATTGATGGTATGCGGCATATCGGACAGGATGATGGTGTAGCCGTCGGGGATGGATTTGGCCGCAATGTCGGTGCCTATCATGCTGCCGGCGCCGGGCCGGTTGTCGACGACGAACGTCTGCCCGAGCGCTTCGCCGAGCTTTTGTCCGAGCGTGCGCGCGAGCACGTCGGAGCTGCCGCCGGGCGCGTAGGGCACGATGAAGCGTACGAACTTCGCGGGATAGCCGGTCGCGGCGTCCTGTGCGTAAGCCGTCACCGCTGCGAACGCCAGCAGCAGAAAACCGGAGCGCAATATTTTCATGCGGATTTCTCCTCGATCAGATGGGCGCCGGCGAGCGCAGACAAAAAAGGCGCAGAGCGATCTGCGCCGTGTCGCCGAACACGCGTATGCCTATTTTGCCAGCCCGGCCAGGTAGTCGACCGCGGCCTTGACGTCGGCATCCGCGAGCGACAGGTTGCCGCCTTTGGGCGGCATCGCGCCCTTGCCTTTAAGCGCGGTCGCGTAAAGCGCATCCATGCCGGTCTTCAAGCGCGGCGCCCATGCGGCCTTGTCGCCGGCTTTCGGCGCACCGGCGATGCCGGCGGCGTGGCATGCGGTGCAATTTGCGTCGTATACGGTCCTGCCTTTGCTGGCGTCGGCCTTGGCCGGCGCCGCCGCAGCGGTTGCGGTCGGAGCGGCCGGCGCTGCAGCCTGAGGCACCTTCGCCTCCGCGGCGCCCATGTTGAACATGTAGGTGACGGCGCTGCGCAATTCGGAATCGGTAAGGTCGGCCATGCCTCCGCGCGCGGGCATGCCGCCGTGACCCTTGATCGCCGACCGGACCACGACGTCATAACCCTTCGTCGCACGCGGTATCCAGGCGGCGCGATCGCCGATTCGCGGCGCACCGCCCACGCCGGTCTGATGGCAGCTGGCGCACGCTGCCTGCACGATCTGCTCGCCGCTGCGCTCGGCAGGCTTGGCCGTCTTGCTGATCGGCTCGATCCACTTGCCGCCGGACTGGTTGGCCATATACACGATTGCGCGCTCAATCTCGATATCGCTTAAATCCGGATTGCCGCCGCGCGCCGGCATCTGGCGGACGCCTTTGATCGCGCTTTGCGTGAGGCGCGGCAGGCCTTCGGCAATCAGCTTGCTCCACGCAGCCCGGGCGCCGACCTTCGGTGCATTGAGCACACCGCTGGCATGGCACGCGCCGCATACCGCTTCGACGATCTCCTTGCCGCTTTTGTCGACTTTCGGCGCGCCCGGGTCGACGACTTCGACCTGGCCGACCGGTTTCAGGCGCTGCGCAACCGCTGCGTCGGACAGCGCGGGATTGTTCTTGCTCGCGTCAAAGCCGGTGGTGACCGGTTGCGACGGCATCACGATGAGGATGATCGACACCAGCAACGCGAGCAGCACCACGATGATCAACCGCTTCGGCGTCTTGATCGGCGAGGCGTGCTCTTCGATGGGTACTTCGCTCATGAAAATTCCTGCGGCGAGGCTTTGGCAAGGTGTTTATTATAGCGATAATTCCCGCGTACCGTAAAACCGCGCACGTTCGGCAACATGGACGCTCGCGGGTAAAACCGCTATCCTAGCGCCTCACTGCGCGTCCGTAGCTCAGCTGGATAGAGTGTTGGCCTCCGAAGCCAAAGGTCGTGGGTTCGAATCCCGCCGGGCGCGCCACCCGCGTCAAAGGCACGGCGATTGCGCCATGCCTTTTTCTTTTTCCCCTGTAACCAGTTTCGCGATTCGCCGGCTTCGCAAGAGTCAAGCAAGCTTTACGCCGGCAGCCGGCAGCGCATCGCGCAGCAGTCCGTCCTTGCATGCGAGCGGAAGCCGCAGGTCGGATGCAAGCGCTAGATACATGGCGTCGTAGCTCGACAGGCCGTGCCGCCGGGCAAGCGCCAGTGTATCGCGCATGGAACGCTCATTCGCGTGCTCAGTGAGCGCCAGGCTCGACAGCAGGTCGATGGCGGTATCCGCCGCCTGCCCGGAAATTGCATCACGGCGCTGCAAGGCCCATATCGCGTTGACGACCTCGAGCCGCCAGAGCGCCGGCACGTGCAGCGGCTCGCGCTTTGCTTTCAGTCGCAGCCGGTTGGTATAAGCAGTCGCCTGTTTTCCCACGAACCACGCGATGGCGACCGATGCGTCGAGCACGAAAGCCATTATTCGCGGCCTTCATCGATCAGCTCGCGCAGGTTCACGCGGCCCTTGACCTTGAGGGTCTTGCTGAAGCGGATGATGCGATCGATCACTTTGGCGTTAACGCTGCTCGCACCCGCCGCCTGCACCGGCACCAGGCGTGCAACCGCCCGCCCTCGCCTGGTGATGACGGTTTCCCGTCCAGCCTCCGCGCGATCGACCAGTTCCGAAAGCCGCGCTTTTGCCTCGAACAGCTGGATCTTCTCCATGTCAACCTCACTTGGTTAACCAAGTAAATATTTTAGCACGGGATTGCCTGCGATGAGGCCTCGAGTACCCCCGAGCCTTGCGGCTGCCGGTTCTCAGGAGATCTCCCCGGTTTTAAGGGCGCTCTACCCGAGCAGGGGATGCGTTAACGGGCATCAAGCGGGCTGGCACAGCCAGCGTAAAACCAATTCGGTTCACTCCTGCGCAGCAGCGTCCGGCATCGTGAACTCTATTAGAGCCGGTATCGGATGCTATCGGAATATCTGCTGTGCAGCGTAGTCTACCATTCGATTGCAGGACATTCGTATGAGTTCCCTCGTGCTATAACAAGTTATATATACGCTCGGTGCTGAGCGGCAATTTCCTGTATGAAATCGCTTGATTGCTAGCGGCTATGTTTTTTGGCGCAACGCTGCGCCAGGGGACAGCATCAAGTCGAATGTCGTGCGGTGTTGCCGCCAGCCGAAAATTGACCAGTTTTGTGGGGTAATTCCGGTCGAAAATTGACCAGGGTGTACAACCTATTCTGCCTAATTTCTAGGCAGGGAGAAAGGGTGATCACCATGGCAATGATTGGCAAGATTCGACGGATGTTTTTTCGCGACAAGCTGTCGCTCAACGAGATTGCCAGGCGCACGAGCCTGGCGCGCAACACGATCAAGAAGTGGCTGAGGGCGCCGAAGGGTACGGAGCCGAAATACCGGCGAAGTTCTCGTGCGTGCAAGCTCACGGCGTTCGAGGCGGAGTTGATTCAGGCGCTGGAAGCGGACGCCCATCGTCCCAAGCGCGATCGGCGCACGGGCCGTGCGCTCACCGCCCAGATCAGGCAGCGCGGTTACGCTGGCGGCTACACGCGGGTGAGCGATTTCATTCGCGAGTGGCGGGAGAATTGCGGCCGGGCGCTGGCCAGCCGAGCCTTTGTGCCGCTGAAGTTCGAGCTGGGTGAGGCGTTCCAGTTCGACTGGAGCGAGGAAGGGCTGGTGGTGGGTGGCATCTACCGGCGGCTGCAGGTGGCGCACCTGAAGCGGTGCGCGAGCCGGGCGTTCTGGCTGGTGGCCTACCCGAGCCAAGGCCACGAGATGCTCTTTGACGCACACACGCGAGCGTTTACGGCGCTGGGCGGGGTTCCACGACGCGGCATCTACGACAACATGAAGACCGCGGTGGACCGGGTCAAGAAGGGCAAGGGCCGCGTCGTGAATGCGCGCTTTGCGAGCCTGTGCGCGCACTACCTGTTCGACGCCGATTTCTGCAACGTCGCTTCCGGCTGGGAGAAGGGCGTGGTCGAGAAGAACGTGCAAGACAGCCGGCGGCGCATCTGGCAGGCGGCGGGCGAGCGGCGCTTTGGCTCGTTGATTGAACTCAATGTGTGGATCGCTGAGCGCTGCCGGGCGCTGTGGAGCGAGGTACGCCATCCCGAGCACGAGCAATTCAGCGTTGCGGAGCTGCTCGAACACGAGCAGGCGCATCTGATGCCGATGCCCGCACTGTTTGACGGCTACGTGGAGACGCTTGCCCGGGTGTCGAGCACGTGTCTGGTGAGCGTGCAGCGCAACCGCTACTCGGTGCCGTGTGATCTGGTGGGCCAGATGGTGAGCGTACGACTGTACCCTCAACGGGTGGACATCGTGGCGGGGGATGCGTTGGTCGCGCGCCACGACCGGCTCACCGATCGCGGCCAGACGCGCTATGACTGGCAGCACTACATCCCGCTGGTGCAGCGCAAGCCCGGGGCGCTTCGCAATGGCGCGCCGTTCGCCGACATGCCCGAAGCGCTGCGGCGGTTGCAGCGTGCGCTGCTCAAGCGCGAGGGCGGTGATCGCGTCATGGCGCAGGTACTGGCGGCGGTGCCGGAGGCGGGTCTGGAGGCGGTGTTGGTGGCGGCGGAACTGGTGCTCGAATCCGGGGCGGTGAGCGCGGAACATGTTCTCAACGTGCTCGGGCGCTTGAAGCCCGTCGCACAGCCCGAGCCTGTCGAGACGGTATTGACGGTGAAGCAAGCGCCGCTGGCCGACACCGGTCGCTATGATCGGCTACGCGAGCAGGTAAGTTCCGAGGAGAGCGACCATGCGTGATGTGGCTGCCGAACTCCAAGAACTGCGCCTGCGCGGCATGGCCACTGCCTGGGCCGAACTCATCGCCCAAGGCACGCTCGCCTCGGTGGAGTCTTCGCGCTGGCTGATCGAGCACTTGCTCGAGACCGAACGCGTTGATCGCGCGATGCGATCAACGAGCTACCAGATGAGCGCTGCAAAGTTCCCGATGCACCGGGATCTCGCCGGCTTTGACTTCGAGCACACGCAGGTGGATCGGGCGCTGATCGATCAACTGGCTGATCTGTCCTTTGCCGAAGCCGCGCACAACGTGGTGTTCATCGGCGGACCCGGCACCGGCAAGACGCACCTGGCCATTGCACTGGGGGTCGCTGGCATCACGCGTCATGCCAAGCGGGTACGGTTCTACTCGACGGTGGATCTGGTCAATGCGCTGGAGCTGGAGAAGGCGCAAGGCAAGCAGGGACGCATCGCCTTCAATCTGATGCGCATGGATATCGTGGTTCTCGACGAACTGGGTTACTTGCCCTTCAGTCAGTCGGGCGGAGCGCTGCTGTTTCACCTGCTCTCCAAGCTCTACGAGCGCACCAGCGTGATGATTACCACGAATCTGACCTTCACCGAGTGGGCGAGCGTGTTCGGGGATGCGAAGATGACCACAGCCCTGTTGGACCGTCTCACGCATCACTGTCACATCGTGGAGACCGGAAACGAGTCCTACCGCTTTCGCCACAGCAGCGCCACCGCGAAATCGCGCATCAAGTCGCGCGAACAGGCCAGGCGGTCATCGTCGGCACCGAAGTCCGCGCCACCGCAGGAGACGATCTGAACCATGCGCGGGGCGCGCTGCTACCGGCTACGTCCTGCGCAGCGTGCTCCGCGCAAGTTGATCAATGACGAATCCGAAAAAAAGAGCCATCCAAACATCGAAACCCGCTACACTTATCCACAGCCGACCGTTAAACGGACGGCTCCAGATCCCTGGTCAAAATTCAATCGGCACAGGTGGTCAAAATTCAACCGGCGCGGACACGTTGCCCATCGATGAATAGCGCGTCGCTCATTTTGGGTAAGCCTTGAAGACTTAGCCTGAGCAACGAATACCGATAAAGAGTTGATGTCCGACCCTACAGCTTGCCTACCTAGGGCCATTGCTTCCACAACGGTGGTGCCACCTCCCATATATGGGTCAAGCACTAAATCTCCCGGTTTGGAAAACGCTTCGATACATGCTCGCGCAAAGATAGGCGAAAAGCGGGCCGGGTAGCGATAGAACCGATGGGTTAATCCTGAGACCGGTTGCTTATCTAACGCTGCACGCCGCAACAAAGCTAAGGCATCCTCAGTTGTCACCGTGGCCGTAATGAGAGAACCTGTTCCGGTTAGTGTGATGAAGCGTGTCATGCGAGTAACTGGGTCCGGAGTCCGTAACGTTCATAAACCGGTAGCGCCCGCCGGTCGCAGGTGACGAGTTCGGCGCCGCAACCAGCTGCGGTCGCGGCCACCAGCGCGTCGTACGCGGCGCCGCCGGCCACCCCATGGTCGGGCAACCCGAGAATGAAATCCTTGTAGGCCTGTGCACTCAACCGCAGAAACGGTTGAGGAAACCGCGCCGTCAGGAAATCGCGGACCACCTCGCCGGAAGTCCGGTGAGGAGGAGGTAACCGGGTAAGTACAGAGTAGGTCTCGATCGCACAGTGCTCGATCAGCTGCAGCCCGCCGTCAAGGGCGCGTCGCGCAGCCTCGTGCCTCTCGTGCCAGGATGCGAAGGCGGCGACCACTAGGCTGGTGTCAGCCGCTTTCAACGACGCACGCGCTCCAACGTATCGCGGACCTGTTCGGCGGTGAGAGCGGGCAGTTGCGCGTCCGGGACGGCAACTACCCCTTTCCCCCGCTTCTTCAGCTGCATCGGGGTTGGGGCGATCTCAATCTCTAGGCGTCCGTCGCCCGCCCAGATCTCCAGCGGCTGACCCGGTTTGAGGCCCAGGGCCTGTCGCAGCGGCTTCGGCACGACGATTCGGCCGGCAGCATCAAGTGTGGCTTTCATGGTATCCAGATTGGCACAAAAATGGCATTATTGCAACCATTCCCTGACGAAGCAGGGTAACGCGTGATTTTGCCGTTTCAGAACGTATACCCGATTGCAATGACCTCGCGCCAGTGCCCACCTTTATCCCCTCCGGCGCGCCATAATTCTCCCCGCGCCAAAGCGCAAATTTTCAGTAACTCCATCCGCAGCCGGGGCGCAATGAGGGCGCGGTTCCCGGCTCACGGCGCTTGACAACGGGAACACGCCAAAATTAATCTGCAACCCGCCGACCGGAGGTTTTGCATCGAGCCGATCGAACACGTAGAGGGATAGCTTCATGAGCGATAACAGCAAAGGGTCAGCCCGCAACAAGCGTCCACCCGTCCGGTCTGCGCCGTTTCCGTCCGCACCCGCTTCGAATGCACGCCGCCGCTGGCTGATCCAGGCTGGAGCGCTGGCGTCTTCCTCGGCGCTGCCGTTGTGGGTTCCGCGCGTGGGCGCGCAATCGCAGTCGACACTCAATGCGCTGCCACGGGTAGCGCTGGTAATCGGCAATACCAAATACGTGGAAGCGCCGCTCAAGAATCCCGGCAACGATGCCAAGGGGATCGCGGGCGAATTGCAGCAACTGGGCTTCCAGGTCAACCTCAAGCTCGACGCCGGCAGGAACGACATGATCGAGGCGATTCGTGCTTTCGGCGGGGAGCTCGCCAAGAAGAAAGGCGTTGGCATGTTCTACTACGCCGGCCACGGCGCGCAGCTCGCGTGGAAGAATTACCTGATCCCGATCGATGCCATCATCGAGAAGGTCGAGGACATGCAGGCGAAGACGGTCGAACTCAACTCGCTGCTGGAAGGATTGATCAAGGCGCAGAACCCAATGAACGTGATCATTCTCGACGCCTGCCGCGACAACCCGTTCGGCACCAAGGTGCGTAGCCAGCAGAAAGGGCTCTCGCAGTTCGACGCGCCGCCGGGTTCGTTGCTGGCCTATGCCACCTCACCCGGCAATACGGCCGGTGACGGCGACGGCGCGAACGGACTTTACACTGAAAACCTGCTGCGCGAGATCAAGGTCCCCGAAGCCAAGATCGAGGACGTGTTCAAGCGCGTGCGGTTGAACGTGCGGCGCAAGTCGGAAGGTCAGCAGATCCCGTGGGAGAGCACCTCGCTCGAGGAGGACTTCTATTTCCTGCCGCCCGCGCACATCAAGAAGCTCTCGGAGGCGGAGATCGAGAAGGCGTTCAACGAGGAACTTGCGGTCTGGGAAAAGATCAGGGACGCGAAGGCGCCGGGACCGCTCGAGGAGTACTTGCGCAAGAACCCGAGCGGGCGTTACTCCGAGCTCGCGCAGTTCCAGCTCGACCGGGTGCTGGCGCGGCAGGGCGAAAAGAAGATCGAGGCCGTTTCCGCGGCGGCGAACCCGTTCACCAAAGGCACCGCGCGCGTCGACACCAATTTCAAGATCGGCGACAGTTACAGCTATCGCGAGCTCGATCTGTATACAAAACTCGAGACGCGGAACTTCAGGAACGTGGTGACCGAGATAACCGACAACGAAGTCATATTCAACAAGGGTGTTCTCATAACGGATTTGTTCGGAAATATTGCCAAATTGCCAAATGGAAACCGTTACTCGGGCGCCCAGTTTTTCATCCCCGAGTACAGCGTGGGCAAGAAGTGGACAACCCGTTTCAAGGTAATCACGCCCGGCGGTTTAACGAACGAGACCGATTACGAGTTCAAAGTCGTGGCACGCGAACAAGTGGTGGTGCCCGCCGGAACCTTCGACGCCTACCGCGTCGAAGGGCAGGGCTGGACGAATCTCGCGAAGGGGGGCAGCCTTAATTTGCAAAACACGTATTGGGTCTCGCCAGGGATCAGACGCGTAGTAGCGAACGAGATCAAGCGTAAGCACTCAAGCGGCAAAGTTCTAAACAACGAGCGTCAGGAATTGACGGCTTACACGCAGCAATAAGCAGGGACGCGCCGCATGACGCGCGGCGTCTGGTGCTCCGCACCGTGCGTAATATCGCCGTGCGGCCGCGCACCAAGTATCATTCCGATTAATGCCTTCATCGAAGAAATACGACGCCGTTATCGTCGGCGGCGGCCATAACGGCCTCGTCTGCGCGTGCTATCTCGCTGGCACCGGACTCAAAGTGCGCGTGCTCGAGCGCCGCGCCGTGGTTGGCGGTGCCGCCGTCACGGAGGAATTTCTTCCCGGCTTCCGCAATTCGACCGCGAGCTACACGGTCAGCCTGCTGCACCCGCAAATCATCCGCGATCTCAACCTGCACGAGCACGGGCTGATCATCCTCGAGCGGCCGGTCTCGAACTTTCTGCCGCTGCCCGACGGCCGTTATCTGAAAATCGGACCGACGCCCGCCGCGACGCAGCGTGAGGTTACAAGATTCTCGCCGCGCGATGCGGCTGCGTTGCCGCGCTATTACGCGATGCTCGAGCGCGTCGCGGACGTGCTGCGCGGGCTTGCGCTCGAAACACCGCCTAACGTCGGCGGCGGCTTGCGCGACGCGCTGGCTGCGCTTGTCGCGGGAAGCCGCATGCGGCGTCTCGATATGGCGGCGCGACGCGATGTGCTCGATCTCTTCACCAAAAGCGCGGGGCAGATGCTCGATGCGTGGTTTGAATCGGATGCGCTCAAGGCCGCGTTCGGTTTCGACGCGATCGTCGGCAACTTCGCGAGCCCGTACACGCCGGGGTCGGGCTATGTGCTGCTGCATCACGCGTTCGGTGAGGTCAACGGCAGGAAAGGCGTATGGGGTCACGCGGTCGGCGGCATGGGTGCGATCACGCAGGCGATGGCGGCAGAGGCGCGCGCGCGCGGCGTTGAGATCACAACGTGCGCTGAAGTTGCCCGGGTGGCTATCAATGATGGCGTGGCGCGTGCCGCGGTCCTCGCCGATGGCACTGAGATCGAGGCGCGTTGCGTGGTATCGAATCTCAACCCCAGGCTGCTTTTCCTCAAACTGATCGACACACGCGAGCTCGACGCCGATTTTGTCGCGCGCATCCGCAACTTCAAATGCGGTTCGGCGACGTTGCGCATCAACGTCGCGCTGGCCGAGCTGCCCGACTTCAGCGCGCAGCCGGGGCGAGACGTGCAGGTGCATCACCAATCCGGCATCATCCTCGCGCCGTCGCTCGCTTATATGGAGCGCGCCTATTTCGATGCTCGCACGTATGGCTGGTCACGCGCGCCGGTGATGGAAATGCTGATCCCCAGCACCGTCGATGCCACGCTCGCGCCGCCGGGCAAGCACGTCGCGAGCCTGTTCTGCCAGCATTTCAGCTACGATCTGCCGGATGGAAAAAGCTGGGACGACGTCAAGGAACAGGCCGCCGATCTCGTGATCGATGCCGTCAACCGCTATGCGCCGAACTTCAAGGCGAGCGTGCTCGGCCGCATGGTGCTGTCGCCGCTCGATCTCGAGCGCGAGTTCGGTCTCGTCGGCGGCGACATCTTTCACGGCGCCTTGACGCTCGATCAGCTCTACAGCGCGCGCCCGGTGCTCGGTTACGCCGCTTATCGCGGTCCGCTCGCGCGGCTTTACATGTGCGGGTCGGGCACGCATCCGGGCGGCGGCGTGTCGGGCATGCCCGGGCACAATGCCGCCCGGGAAATTCTGCGCGACTTCCGGCGCGGTAAATGCGATTGACGGCGGCCATTCCCGCGGCGGGCGCGGTGTAATGGCCGCCGCCATGCAACAGTCGGCCATCCGGCTGACGGCGCTGATGTGCGTCGCCGAGGCGCTGAGCATGACCGGCTTCGCGTGCTTTACCACGCTGCTGCCGGTGCTGATGAAAGAGTGGGGGCTCAACAACTCCGAAGCGGGGCTCATCAGCGGCGTGTTCTACACGGGCTACATGCTCGCGGTGCCGGTGCTGACGAGCCTCACCGACCGCATCGATTCGCGCCGCGTTTATCTGTTTGCGTGCATGCTGTCGGCGCTCGGCGCGGCGGGCTTCGCGTGGTTCGCAAACGGCTTGTGGAACGCGTTGTTTTTCCAGTTCCTGATCGGCGCCGGGCTCGCCGGCACTTACATGCCGGGCCTGAAGACGCTCACCGACCACCTTGAGGGTAAGGCGCAGTCGCGCGCGACCGCCTTTTATACCGCGGGCTTCGGCTTCGGCTCGAGCGTGTCGATCCTGGCGAGCGGCAAGCTCGGCGCGCTGTTCGGGTGGCAGTGGGCATTCGCGTTCGGCGCGATCGGTCCGGTGCTCGCCGCCTTGCTGGTGATGCGCACGATGCCGCAGGGGCGCAGCCACGCGGCGCACGAGCAGGCGCCGGCGCTGCTCGATTTCCGGCCGGTGCTCAGGGACCGCGCCACGCGGCTCTACGTGCTCGGCTATTCGCTGCACAACTACGAGCTGTTCGGCCAGCGCTCGTGGATGGTGGCATTTCTCGTGTTTTGCGGCAGCCTGCAGGCGGAAGGCGCGGGGCTGCCGCTTGCGGCGGCGACGCTGGCGGCGATGATCAACTTGCTGGGGCCGGTCTTCAGCGTGAGCGGCAACGAGCTCGCGCTGCGCTTCGGCCGCACGCGCATTATTTTCCTGTTCATGAGCGCCTCGGGGCTGCTCGCGTGCGGGGTCGGCTTCACTGCGGCGTGGCCGTGGTTCGTGGTGTTTCTGCTCATGTGCGTGCACTACGCGTGCATGCTCGGCGACTCGGCGGCGCTCACCTCAGGCGTGATCGCGGCAGCGGCGCCCGCACGGCGCGGCGCCACAATGGCGGTCTATTCCTTTTCAGGATTCACCGCGGCGTTTCTCGCGCCGCTGGTGTTCGGCGTGGTGCTCGATCTCGCCGGCGGCAACCAGAGTCGGGTCGCGTGGGGGCTCGCGTTCGCGAGCATCGGGATTTTCGGCGTGTTCGCGCCGGTGGCGCGCTGGCTTTACACGCGACGCCCGGCCTGAGCCAATTCGCGGCAGTTACTTCCCGGTGTAATACTTCGGCCAGCGCTCTTTGACTGCCGGGCCGTCGTCCTGGTAAATATGGCAGGCATTCAACTGATAGGGTTTTTTTGTGCTTGGTTTGCCGGCGTTGTGTTTGTCGCGCGCGCGGCCGGTGGCCTGGAACGCGGTGGTGCCGAGCGGCCCGAGCAGCTCGACCAGGTGCGTGCACCCTTTGATGCCGCCCAGTAATGCGAGCGTTTTCTTGCGCCAGCCGGGGCCGATAGTGACGCCTTGCAACGCTTTGAAGTTGGGCGTGATCGCGCCGCAAAGCGCATACGGCCCATCGTCGGTGACCGCTTCGGCGTCGTGAATCTTCATGTCGAGATCGATGGTGAGCCGCAGCCACATGTTATGCACCGGCTCGCCGGGCTCACGCGGCCGGCCGGTGTCGCGCGCAGTCGTGGCGTAGGTCTTGGCGTCGACGAGGTGTCCTTCAATGTCCCACAACCCGTCGGCACGCTCGTAACCGCGGCACTCGATGGTGCGGTTATGCATCAGCGTGCGGGACGCGGGCGACGGCAGCGGCATGGTCTTGGCTCCTGTTGATGCGGGTAATGCGGTCCGGGTTTCGTCAGCGGCAGCTTGGCGCTGCGCAACCTGCTCCAGTATGGCAAGTTTTTCGGTGCGGGTGTAGCTCACCCAGTTGGCGATCTCGTCGAGCGTGCGCGCGCAGCCGCGGCACACGCCGCGCGCGTCGTCCATCACGCAGAGGTTGATGCACGGCGAAGCGACGTCGCCGCTCATCACGCGGTCTTGGCCTTGGCGGCAATCGCGCGCGCTGCGCGCGACAGCGTCGGCCGGCCGAGCGCGCCGCAGATGAATTCGCCGGCGGCGATCAGTTTGCGCATGTCGACGCCGGTTTCGATGCCGAGGCCGTCGAGCATGTAGAGCACGTCTTCGCTCGCGACGTTGCCGGTCGCGCCTTTCGCGTACGGGCAGCCGCCGAGCCCGGCGACCGAACTGTCGAACGTGGCGACACCGCACTCGAGCGCGGCGAGCGTATTGGCGAGCGCCTGGCCGTAGGTGTCGTGGAAATGCCCGGCGAGCTTCTCGACCGGGACATATTTCGCGACGTCCTCGATCACCGCGCGGGTCTTGCCCGGCGTGCCGACGCCGATGGTGTCGGCAATGGTGATTTCGTAGCAGCCCATCGCAAAAAGTTCGCGCGCGACGCGCGTCACCTGCTCCGGCCTGACTTCGCCCTCGTACGGGCAGCCGAGGCACACCGAAATGTCGCCGCGTACCTTGAGGCCTTGGGCGAGCGCCTCGGCGCACACCTCGGAAAAGCGCGCGAGGCCCTCGGCGATGGTGCAGTTGGTATTGCGCTTCGAGAACGCTTCGGTCGCGGCGCCGAATACGACGACTTCGTCGCAGCCGGCGGCGATCGCGGCGTCGAGCCCTTGGCGGTTCGGCACCAGCACCGGATAGCCGACACCGGGTTTGCGACGGATGCCGGCCATTACCTCGGCGTTGTCGGCCATCTGCGGCACCCACTTCGGCGACACGAACGCGGTCGCCTCGATCACCGGCAGGCCGGCATCGGTCAGGCGGTCGATCAACTCGATCTTGACCGAGGTCGGCACGGTCTCGGCTTCGTTCTGCAGTCCGTCGCGCGGCCCGACTTCGACCATCTTCACTTTTTTCGGTATGTTCATTTAAAGCCTCAACGCAAAGGGCGCGAAGGACGCAAAGGAAAAGCAAGAGTAAGTATCAAACCCGTGCCACCACGGCGTTGATGCATTTCCCGTTCACCGTTTACTGTTCGCCTGTATTTCCTTGGCGGTTAACCTTTCTTTTTTGTCTTTTTCTGCGAAGCGGGCTCGATCCACGCCGCCTTGCGCTTCTCGAGGAATGCGCCCAGGCCCTCCTGCGCTTCGGCAGTCGCGCGGATTTCGGCAATCGTGCGCGCAGTATCCTCGACGACGGCCTCGGTGATGCTGGCGTGCGCGACTTTGCCGATTTGCGCTTTGGCGGCGACGATTGCCTGCGGGCCGCCGCAATACAGTTGCGACAGCATGTGGCCGATCGCCGGATTCAGATTTTCGAGTTCAACGAGATCGTGCAGCAACCCGATGCGATAGGCCTCCGCCGAGTCGAATTCCTCGCCGGAGAGAAAGTAGCGCCGCGCGTAACGCTCGCCGATGGCCGCTACGACATAGGGGCTGATCATTGCGGGCACGATGCCGAGCCGCACTTCCGAGAACCGGAATGTCGCATCGCGCGAACCGATTGCGATATCGCACGCGGCGACCAGTCCGACGCCGCCGCCGTGCACCGCGCCGTGCACGCGCGCAATGGTGGGTTTTTTCAGCGTATACAGCGTGTAGAACATCTGCGCCGTCTGATACGCGGCCTTGCGGTTTTGTTCCTGGGTGAACCTGGCGCTCTTGCGCATGTGCTCGATGTCGGCGCCGGCGCAGAAACTCTTGCCCTGGCCCATCAGCACCACGGCGCGCACTTTCGGGTTCGCCTCGAGCTGCCTGAGCGTGGTGATCATCTGCGCGCCCATCCCGGGGTCGAATGCGTTGTGCAGCTCGGGACGGTTGAGCAAAATCGTCGCGTTGCCGTCCTTGTCGATATGCGACAGCACTTTCTGCGTCATGTTGGTTCCAGTCCTGGCTTGAGTTGTTGTTTGACTGCGGCAGAGACGCACGTCCAATGGACGTCAGGTAATGCCCTTTGCAGCGCCCACAGCAGGGTGAGGCTCACATTATAACCGTGTGCCCGGCCCAGATTGTATGAACAGTTTCAAGTATTGGGTTTAGAGTTCAGGATCCTGTTTTTCTCTCCGCGCCTTCTGTAAACTCGTTGGCGAGGCCTTACATCCTGAACACGCCGAAAGTCGTCTTCTCGATCGGCGCATTGAGCGCAGCGGAAAGCCCGAGCGCGAGCACGTTGCGCGTCTCGAGCGGATCGATCACACCGTCGTCCCACAGCCGGGCGCTCGCGTAGTACGCGGTGCTCTGCCGTGCGTACTGTTCGAGGAGCGGCGCTTTGAATGCGCGCTCGTCTTCCTCGCTCCACGTTTTGCCGCTTTTCTCGAGCGCCTCGCGCCTGACCTGCGCCAGCACGTTCGCCGCCTGCTCGCCGCCCATCACCGAGATGCGCGCATTCGGCCACATCCACACGAAGCGCGGGTCGAACGCGCGGCCGCACATGCCGTAGTTGCCCGCGCCGAAGCTGCCGCCGATGATGACGGTGAATTTCGGCACGCGCGCGCAGGCGACCGCCATCACCATCTTGGCGCCGTCCTTGGCGATTCCGCCGGCCTCGTATTTCTTGCCGACCATGAAGCCGGTGATGTTCTGCAGGAATACCAGCGGGATGCCGCGCTGGCTGCACAGCTCGATGAAATGCGTGCCTTTGAGCGCCGACTCGGAGAACAGCACGCCGTTGTTGGCGACGATGCCGACCGGGTGTCCCGCGATGTGCGCGAACGCGGTGATGAGCGTCGAGCCGTAACGCGCCTTGAATTCGTCGAATTCGGAGCCATCGACGATGCGCGCGACGATCTCGCGCACGTCAAACTGCTGCCGCGTGTTGACCGGGATCACGCCGTACATCTCGCCGGGATCAAGTACGGGATCTCGCGGCTCGCGCATGTCGAGCGGCGCCGGCTTGACGAGATTGAGGTGACCGACGGCGCGGCGTGCGATTTCGAGCGCGTGGGCGTCGTTGTCGGCAAGATGGTCGGCAACACCGGAAGTGCGGGTATGTACGTCGCCGCCGCCCAGCTCCTCGGCGGTTACGATTTCACCGGTCGCGGCTTTGACCAGCGGCGGGCCGGCCAGAAAAATCGTGCCCTGGTTTTTGACTATGATGGTCTCGTCCGACATCGCCGGTACGTAAGCGCCGCCCGCGGTGCACGAACCCATCACGACCGCGACCTGGGGAATGCCTGACGCCGACATGTTGGCCTGGTTGTAGAAAATCCGCCCGAAGTGGTCGCGATCGGGAAATACCTCGTCCTGGCTGGGCAGGTGCGCGCCGCCCGAATCGACGAGGTAGATGCACGGCAGACGGTTCGCCTGCGCGATTTCCTGCGCGCGCAGGTGCTTCTTCACCGTCAGCGGGAAGTAAGTGCCGCCCTTGACCGTCGCGTCGTTGGCGATCACCACGCATTCGCGGCCCATCACGCGGCCGATGCCGGTGACGATGCCGGCGGCCGGCACCTGGTTGTCGTACATGTCCCATGCCGCGAGCGGCGACAACTCGAGCCACGGCGCATCCGGATCGAGCAGTGCCTTGATGCGCTCGCGCGCCAGGAGCTTGCCGCGTGCGGTGTGCCGCTCGCGCGCCGCGGTATCGCCACCCTGTCCGGCGAGCGCGAGCTTTTGCCGCAAGTCATCGACTTGCGCGCGCATCTGCGCCGCCGCCGACCTGAATTCCTCGGCGCCGGTTTTGAGCCTGGATTTGAATGCGGCCATGGTTGGCGTCATTTCCCGAGGCGAGCGAGTTCCTGCCGGTAGAGATTGAGCATGATGCGGTCGAAACACGCAAAAATGATTTTTTCGAACCCGGGATACTCGCCGAGGAAGCCGGATGTTTCGCGTACCGCGATCGCCACCGCTTTCTCGAGCGGGTAACCATAGACGCCGCAACTGATGGCGGGAAATGCAATCGTCTTCAGCTGATGCTCGCGCGCGAGCCCGAGGCTCGAGCGGTAGCATGAAGCCAGCAACCCGGGCTCACCGTGCTTGCCGCCGTTCCACACCGGGCCGACGGTATGGATCACGTATTTTGCCGGGAGCTGGTAGCCGCGCGTGATCTTGGCTTCGCCGGTGCGGCAGCCGCCGAGCGTGCGGCACTCGGCAAGCAGCTCCGGGCCCGCCGCGCGGTGGATCGCGCCGTCGACCCCGCCGCCGCCGAGCAGCGAGGTGTTCGCGGCGTTGACGATCGCGTCGACCTTGAGCGTGACGATGTTGGCCTGGATCGCTGCGAGCGGGTCTGGCATGGCCGATGCAGTTAAAACGGACCTTGGGTGAGCCAGCGTTCGATCTGGTCGAAACGGTCGACGCCCCAGAACGGCTCGCCGTCGATCACGATGAAAGGCGAACCGAATACACCGCGCTTGATCGCGGCATCGACTTCGCTTTTGAGCCGTTCCTTGATCGCAGGGTCGCTGATCGCGGCCAGCACCTCGTCGCGCTCCAGACCGAGCGTCGCTGCGACGTCCGCCGTCGCGTCGGGGCTCGAAATGTCGCGGTCGTCGACGAAGTAGGCCTGATACAGCGTCTTTGCGAGTTGTCTTGCCAGCCCGGGATCGCGGTCGTTCAGCCAGTAAAACGCGCGCGCCGGCGCCTGGCTTGCGATCGGGAACTTCGATGGATACCTGATTGCGATGCCGTGAAAACGCGCCGAACGCGTGATGTCGCGTTTCGCGTAGTCACCCTTGAGCGGCAAGGTCGGCAGCGGTTGCGCGCCGGTGACCTTGAACACCGCGCCGAGCAGGATCGGCTTCCAGTCGACGCCGCGGCCGTGTTTCGCGGCGAGGTCGTCGATTTTCATCGCCGCGATGTAGCCGTATGGCGACGAGTAGTCGAAGTAAAAATCTACGGGATTTGCCATTTCACCCTTGGCGGCTTGGCGGTTTATCTGGTTTATATCCGCTCGATCGCGAGCGCGGTCGCTTCGCCGCCACCGATGCACAGCGCCGCCATGCCGCGCTGCAAGCCGTATTTCTCGAGCGCCGCGAGCAGGGTCACCACGATGCGCGCGCCGCTCGCGCCAATCGGGTGGCCGAGCGCGCACGCGCCGCCGTGGACGTTGACCTTGTCGTGCGGCAGATCGAGGTCGCGCATCGCGGCCATGGTCACCACCGCGAATGCTTCGTTGATCTCAAAGAGGTCGACGGCCTGCTTTTTCCAGCCGGTTTTCTCGAACAGCTTCCGCAGCGCGCCGACCGGCGCGGTGGTGAACCAGTTCGGTTCATGCGCATGCGTCGCGTGAGCGACGATTTTCGCGAGCGGCCGCAAGCCGCGCTTGCGCGCTTCCGACAGCCGCATCAGCACCAGCGCCGCGGCACCGTCTGAAATCGAGCTCGAGTTGGCCGCCGTCACCGTGCCGTCTTTCCTGAACGCGGGCTTCAGTTGCGGAATCTTGTCGAGATTGGCCTTGAGCGGCTGCTCGTCTTGCCCGATCGTCGTTTCAGTTTTGCCGCTCGCGACTTTCAGCGGCACGATTTCGGCCGCGAACCAGCCGTTGTTGATCGCATCCTGGGCACGCCTTAGAGAGGTGATCGCATAGCGGTCCTGTGCTTCGCGCGAGAACTGGTATTTCGCCGCGGTGTCTTCCGCGAACGTGCCCATCAGGCGGCCGCGGTCATAGGCATCCTCGAGCCCGTCGAGGAACATGTGGTCCTTGACCTCGGCATGACCGAGCCGCATGCCGGCGCGCGCTTTCGGCAGCAGATACGGCGCATTGGTCATGCTTTCCATGCCGCCCGCGACGATCACGCTGTTGGCGCCGGCGAGCAGCAGATCGTTGGCGAGCATCGCCGCTTTCATGCCCGAGCCGCACATCTTGTTGATCGTGGTACAGCCGACGCCATGCGGCAGGCCCGCGCCGAGTGCCGCCTGGCGCGCCGGCGCCTGGCCCTGGCCGGCGGACAACACATTGCCCATGATCACTTCCTGCACGTCTTCAGGCTGCAAGCCGCCGCGCGCGACCGCCGCCTTGATCGCCGCCGCGCCAAGCTCAGACGCGGTTACGTTCTTGAAATCGCCCTGAAAACCGCCCATCGGCGTTCTGGCCGCACCGACGATGACTACCGGGTCGTTCTGCATTTGCATCTCCTGTCAAAGGCTAACAGCTTTGCCGCGAAGGACGCCAAGGACGCCAGGAAAAAATCAACTACGGATTGAGCTCAGTCGTAAATTAGGCTGGATTTGAGTTCGTCCGCATTTATCTACGTCCCGGTTGTTTTTCGATTTTCCTTTGCGTCCTTTGCGTCCTTTGCGTCCTTTGCGGCAAGGCTTTTTACTTCGTCTCATCGAACAACTCGCGGCCGATCAGCATGCGGCGGATTTCGGAGGTGCCGGCGCCGATCTCATATAGCTTGGCGTCGCGCAGCAACCGGCCGGTCGGATAATCGTTGGTGTAGCCGACGCCACCGAGACATTGGATCGCCTCGAGCGCCATCCAGGTCGCTTTCTCGGCAGCGTAAAGAATCACGCCGGCCGCGTCCTTGCGCGTGATCTTGCCGTCATCGCATGCACGGCCAACCGCGTAGGCGTACGACTTGCACGCATTCATCGTCGTGTACATGTCGGCGAGCTTGCCCTGCATCAGCTGGAATTCACCGATCGGCTGGCCGAACTGCCGGCGCTCGTGCACGTACGGCAGCACCACGTCCATGCAGGCCTGCATGATGCCGAGCGGACCGGCGGCCAGCACCGCGCGCTCATAATCGAGCCCGCTCATCAGTACATTGACGCCCTTGCCGATTGCGCCAAGCACGTTGTCCGCCGGCACCGCGCAATCCTGAAACACCAGCTCGCAGGTGTTCGAGCCGCGCATGCCGAGCTTGTCGAGCTTCTGCGCGGTCGAGAAACCCGGGAAGCTTTTCTCGATGATGAATGCCGTGATGCCGCGCGCACCGGCATTGACGTCGGTCTTGGCGTAGACCACGAGCGTATGCGCTTCGGGCCCGTTGGTGATCCACATCTTGGTGCCGTTGAGCACGTAGCGGTCGCCTTTTTTGTCGGCGCGCAGCCTCATATTGACGACATCGGAACCGGCGCCCGGCTCGCTCATCGCGAGCGCGCCGACGTGCTCGCCGGAAATCAGCTTCGGCAGATAGCGTTGCTTCTGCTGCGGGTTGCCGTTGCGCCGGATCTGGTTCACGCACAGATTCGAATGCGCGCCGTAGGAAAGCCCGACCGCGGCCGAGGCGCGGCTGATTTCCTCCATCGCCACCATGTGGGCAAGGTAGCCCATGTTGGTGCCGCCGTATTCCTCCTCGGCGGTGATGCCGAGCACGCCGAGCGCGCCGAGGCTGCGCCACAGCTCGTTGGGAAAATCGTTGCTGCGGTCGATCGTGGCGGCGCGCGGCGCGATTTCCCTGGTCGCAAAGTCGGCGACCGTTGCGCGCAGGATGTCGATGGTTTCGCCGAGTCCGAAATCGAGCAGCGGGGTGTTCATGGTGTTATTGATCCGCTTTGCCGTGCATGGTCATGAGGGTTTGCAGCAGTGCAGCACACAGCGTCTCTTTCCCGTCTTTCACCGCGAACACGTCGGCGCGCGCCACCACCAGCGTGCGGCCCGCGCGCACCACCTCGCCGCGCGCGATCAGCAGCTCGCCGTCGCCGGGCGCCAGCAGGTTCATCTTGTATTCTATGGTGAGCACGCTTGAAGCGGGCGGCATCAGCGTATAGGCAGCGTAGCCGGCGGCAGTATCGCCAATGGTGCCGATAATGCCGCCATGGATATAGCCGTGTTGCTGGGTCAACTCCGGCTTGTGCGGCAGGCGGATTTCGCAGCGGCCGGGGGCCAGGCGGGTCAGCTCGGCGCCGATCCAAGCCATCACCCGCTGGCGCTGAAAGCTGCCGCGCACGCGTTCGGAAAAATTGGGGTCGCGGGGCGAGAATTTGATCATTCTTAACGTAAAATCATCTTACGTTTACGTAAAGGTAAATATGGGGCACTTGGCAACACAGAGAATCCTGTGGTCGTGTTGGGCCACGTTTTACGCGGTCGCCGGTTGCGTGGTTGACCGCTGGTTCTCGGCGAGCAGTTTACGGCACTGGTTTTCAAAGAACGTAATCTCGTTCAGCATGACCTCGATGTCCTCGCGTTGCTGCGCGAGCATGCCGCGGCGGCGCTCGAGCTTGGTGAGGAATTCCTGCAATTGCCGCTTCTCGTCGCGCGCCAGATCATAGAGGTCAAACAGCTCGCGGATTTCGGCGAGGCTGAAGCCGAGGCGTTTGCCGCGCAGCGCAAGTTTCAAGCGCACGCGGTCGCGGTTGCCGAACAGGCGGTTCAAGCCTTCCCGCCGGGGGCTCAGCAGTCCCTCATCCTCGTAGTGCCGGATGGTGCGCGTGGTGACGCCGAATTCCTTAGCCAGGTCGGTAATGCTATAGGTAGAAGTCATTGTGCTCTGCAATATGTGCGTGTAAAATCAACATTCTTGAGTGCGCCTATATAACCTTTACGTAAACGTAATGCAATCAGCGGTTAAAGTCAAGCCCCGCGTAGCAGACGGGCTCGAGTATCCCTGCACTGACGTGCCGGCGCCCGCTGCGGTGCACGCAGTGGCGCCCGGCGTTCATTGGTTACGGATGCCGTTGCCGTTCGCGCTCGAGCATATCAATTTGTGGCTGCTCGCCGACGGCGACGGCTGGGCAATCGTCGATTGCGGCTTCGGCAGCGAGCCGACGCGCGAGCTGTGGCGCGGCATTTTTGCCACCCACCTGCACGGCAAGCCGGTTACGCGCATCATCGTCACGCACTTTCATCCCGACCACTTCGGTCTGGCCGCATGGCTCGCCGGGGAATGGCGGGCGCCGGTTCTGATGACCGCACCCGAATATGCCTCGGCGCAGGGGTGGCATGACGCGCACGCTTTGTTCACACGCGAGGCGTATCTCGCGATGTTCCAGCAACACGGCCTGCGCCGCGGCACTGATGAGCTGCCGCTGACGCGCGGGAATCTGTTCAAGCGCGGCGTGCCCGCCATTCCGCACCAGATCATCCCGCTGCACAACGACCAGCAATTGCACATCAACGGCCGCGTCTGGCGCGTCGCCGCCGGTCACGGCCATTCGCCCGAACACGCGGCGCTGGCGTGCGACGAACTCGGTGTGTTGATCGCCGGCGACATGGTGTTGCCACGCATCAGCACCAACGTCAGCGTACAAGCGCATTTGCCCGACGCCGACCCGCTCGGCCAATTTCTTGATTCGCTGACGCGCTACGCTGCGCGTGACGCGGGCACGCTGGTGCTGCCGTCGCACGGCCTGCCGTTTTACGGCCTGCGCGAACGGGTAAAATCGCTGCACCAGCACCACGCCGGGCGCCTCGCCGAATTGCTGCGCGCGTGTGCCGAGCCGCGCACCGGCGCTGAAATCATGCCGGTGCTGTTCAAGCGCGCGCTCGATTCGCAGCAGACTTTCTTCGCGATGGGCGAAACGCTGGCGCACCTTAATTATCTACGGCAGCGCGGACAACTCAAGCGCGAGAACGGTGCTGACGGGATCTATCGCTTCGCGCAGGCCTGACCTGCCTGGAGCCGCAAGGAGAGTTGTAGTGACGACACCTGATATCAAGACCGCACCCGATCCGGCCGAGCTCGCTGGGACCTATGCCGAGATCGCGCAACGCAGCCGCCAGCTCGTGAGCGACTTCATTGCGCGGCAAGCCGCGGGCGGCATGCCGGCGTTCGGCGACGAACTCGGCATTGCCAAGGCGTTCTACGAAATGATGGGCAAGCTGCTCGCCGACCCGACAAAGTTCGCCGCCATACAGTTCAAGTTGTGGCAGGACTACACGTCGCTGTGGCAGCACTCGATGCTGCGTGTCCTCGGGCACGCCACCCAACCGGTCATCGAGCCGGCCATGGGCGATCGGCGCTTCAAGCACGACGACTGGCAGCAGAACTTCCTGTATGACTACATCAAGCAGTCGTATCTGATTGCCGCCAAGCACTTGCACCAGACGGTCGGCAGCGTCGGGGGACTCGACGACCAGACCGCGAGAAAAGTCGATTTCTACACGCGCCAGTACATCGACGCGTTGAGTCCCAGCAACTTTCTGCTCACCAATCCCGAGGTGCTGCGTGAGACCGTCAATTCGGGCGGCCAGAATCTGGTCAAGGGCCTGAATAATCTGCTGGAAGACTTGGAGAGCGGCGACGGCAAGCAAATCCGTGTCAAGATGACCGACCCTTCAGCGTTCCAGGTCGGCGGCAACCTCGCGGTCACGCCGGGCAAGGTGGTATTTCAGAACGACCTCATGCAGCTCGTCCAGTATGCGCCGCTGACCAACGAGGTTTACAGGCGCCCGCTCCTGATCCTGCCCCCGTGGATCAACAAGTTCTACATCCTCGACCTGCGCGAGAAAAATTCATTCGTGCGCTGGGCGACGGCACAGGGCCATACCGTGTTCATCGTGTCCTGGATCAATCCCGATGCCACGCACGCCGCGATCACTTTCGATAACTACATGCTGCACGGCCCGCTTGAGGCGCTCGATGTGATCGAAAAGGCGACCGGCGAACGCGCAGTCAATGTGATCGGATTTTGCCTCGGCGGCACGCTGCTCGCCGCGACGCTCGGCTACATGGCGGCGACCAGGGACAACCGCATCAAGAGCGCAACTTTCTTTGCGAGCATGATCGATTTCGCCGAGCCCGGCGAGCTCGAGGTATTCCTCGACGAAAAGCAGGTCGCGAGTCTCGAGAAGAAGATGCAGGAGCGCGGTTACCTCGAAGGCCACGAGATGGCGACCACTTTCAACATGCTGCGCGCCAACGACCTGATCTGGTCGTTCGTCGTCAACAACTACCTGCTCGGCAAGGATCCGTTCCCGTTCGACCTGCTCTACTGGAACTCGGATTCGACGCGCATGCCCGCGGCGATGCACAGTTTCTATCTGCGCAACATGTACCTCGAGAACCTGCTGCGCAAACCGGGCGGCCTCACCCTTAACGGGGTGCCGATCGATATTTCGAAAACGAAGATTCCGCTTTATTTCGTCTCCACCATCGAAGACCACATCGCGCCATGGAAGTCGACCTATGCCGGCGCGCAACTGTTTGCCGGCAAAGTGCGCTTCGTGCTCGGCGGCTCCGGCCATATCGCCGGCATCATCAACCCGCCGGCGGCGAACAAGTACGGCTACTGGACCAACGACAAGCTTAACGCTATGCCGCACGAGTGGCTCGCGGACGCAACGCAGCACCCGGGCTCGTGGTGGAACGACTGGGCGCAGTGGGTGGAACAACACGCGGGTGAGAAAGTCGCGGCGCGCGCGCCCGGCAAAGGCAAACTGCGCGCGCTCGAAGACGCGCCGGGGTCGTACGTGAAACTGCGTCTCGACGCCAAAGCGGCGGTTTAGCCGCGCCTGGCGTCGAGACGGAAGTTTGCGCGCCAGGCGCGCCCCTGGATCGCGCGGCTGGCGTGCCACGAAGTCATCGCGCCAGCGATCAGCCGCACCTTGCAATGGGCGTCGACCGCGTCGATAAGCGGTTGTTTTTGCCTTAGTTCTGGCCGCGGGGTAAGCTAGCGCAGGGTGTGAGGATTATGACCGATTTGAGCGTTCAGAAAACTACGCGTCGCGGTTACGAGCTCAAGCACAAAGTGCGCTTCGTGACCGCGACGAGCCTGTTCGACGGTCACGACGCCGCGATCAACATCATGCGCCGCATTCTGCAGGCAAGCGGCGCCGAAGTCATCCATCTGGGCCACAACCGCGCGGTCGATGAAATCGTCACCGCGGCGCTCGACGAGGACGTGCAGGGCATCGCGGTCAGCTCCTACCAGGGCGGCCACCTCGAGTTCTTCAAATACATGCTCGAGCTGCTGCGTGAACGCGGCGGCGCGCACATCAAGGTATTCGGCGGCGGCGGCGGCGTAATCGTTCCCGCCGAGGCCGCCGAGCTGCACGCCTGCGGCGTGACGCGCATCTATTCGCCCGAGGACGGCGCCAAGCTGGGCTTGCAGGGCAT
>JAHFRL010000044.1 GCA_023266235.1 Betaproteobacteria bacterium | reverse complement strand
CGCGATGGATGTGCATGCCGGCAAGGGCGTCTGCATGGGGCCCAACAATTATCTGGCGCGCTCGTACCAGAGCGTGCCGATCGCGATCACGGTCGAGGGCGCCAACATCCTGACGCGCTCGATGATCATTTTCGGGCAGGGCGCGATCCGGGGGCACCCCTGGGTGCTGAAGGAAATCGATGCCACGCTGGAGCCCGACCGCGGCAAGGCGCTCAAGGACTTCGACGCGGCGTTTTTCGGCCACGCCGCGTTCGTGATGTCGAATTTCGCGCGCACGCTGTGGCTCGGGTTCGCGCGCGGCCACGGCGTGAGCGCCCCGGGCGATCGGCATGCGCGCCGCTACTTCCAGCAGCTCACGCGCATGTCGAGCGCGTTTGCGTTGATGGCCGATATCTCGATGCTGCTGCTCGGCGGATCGCTGAAACGGCGCGAGCGCATGTCGGCGCGGCTGGGCGACATCCTGAGCCAGCTGTACCTCGCGTCCGCGGCGCTGAAGCGCTACGAGGACAACGGCGAGCCGGCGGACGAGCTGCCGCTGTTGCAGTGGTCGGTGCGCGACGCGTTCTGCCGCATCGACGCCGCCTTCATCGACCTGCTCGAGAATCTGCCGTTTCGCGCGATTTCCACGTTCCTGCCGTACGTCATCTTTCCCTATGGACGCGAATTCAAGCCGCCGCGCGATGCGCTCAGCCGCCAGGTCGTCAACGTGCTGATGGAACCCAATCCGGTGCGCGAACGGCTGACCGCCGGCGTCTATGTGCCGCGCGACGAGAACGAGCCGGTCGGCGCGCTGGAGGCGGCGCTGCGCGCAGTGATTGCTGCCGAACCCGTCGAAGCGAAGCTGCGCGCGGCGGCGAAAGGGGGTGCGATCAGCGGCAGATTCGGTGACGAACTCGCGGCGCAGGCGCTGGCCAAGGGCGTGATCTCGCAGGCCGAGGCCGGGACGTTGGAGCGCGCCAGGACGCTGCGGCGCAAGGTGATCATGGTCGATGACTTCCCGCAGGATCTCGGCAAATCCGAAATCGTCCAGTCCACGCAGGCGGTCACTTTCGAGGCGCTCAGGCGGGCATGAGCGAAACGCTTTTGTATTCGGTGGCGGGGAGCGTCGCGACCATCACGCTCAACCGGCCGCAGGTGATGAACGCGCTCGATGCCGGCATGATTGCGCGGCTGCGTGCGGTGTGCGAGCAGGCGTGCGACGACGCTGCGATGCGCGCGATCGTGCTGCGCGGTAACGGACCGGCGTTTCTCGCGGGTGGCGATGTCGCGCTGTTTCACGCCAATCTGCCGCGCCTGCCCGAAATGGTCGGAAAACTCGCCGGTGAACTGCATCACGCAATCGTTGCGCTGCGGCGTGCGCCCAAGCCGGTCCTGGCGAGCGTGCATGGTGCGGTGGCCGGCGCCGGGGTCAGCCTGCTGGCTGCCGCGGACCTTGCGATCGCCGCGACTGATACCAAATTCACGCTTGCCTACAGCAGGATCGCGGCGAGTCCCGACGGCGGCAGCACCTGGTTCCTGCCACGGCTCGTCGGTTACCGCAAAGCGCTCGAACTGATGCTCCTGTCGGACACCTTTGACGCCGCTACGGCGCTCGCGCTCGGACTGGTGAATTGGGTGGTGGCAAGCGCCGAGCTCGCCACCGAGACCGCTAAGATCGCGCAGCGACTGGCGAGCGGGCCGACGGTTGCGTTCGGCGAGACCAAGGCACTGGTCAACCAGTCGTTCGAGCGGCCGCTGGACGTGCAGCTCGCAGTCGAAGCGCAGGCATTCGCGCGCTGCGCGCGCACCGCGGACCTCACCGAGGGCGTGACCGCGTTCGTCGAAAAACGCGCGCCGAGTTTTACAGGAAAATAGAAAAGCTTAGCCGCCAAGGACGCAGAGGACGCCAAGGAAAAGCAAGACAACGGATAGAGTTTTGCAAATTCGCTAACGCGGGATCGTGACCTTATGGCATTCATTTTATCCCGTTTTCCTCCGCGTCCTTGGCGTCTTCTGCGGCAAGGCTTTTGATTCAGGAGATTGAATGTCGCTGCAAGGCAAGACGATATTCATCACCGGCGCGAGCCGCGGCATCGGCCGCGAGATCGCGCTGCGTTGCGCGCGCGACGGCGCGAATGTCGTGCTGGCGGCGAAAACCGTCGAGCCGCATCCCAGGCTGGCCGGCACCATCCACAGCGTTGCCGCGGAAGTCGAAGCCGCCGGCGGACGCGCGCTGCCGCTGCAACTCGACGTGCGCGACGAGAGCATGGTGAAAGCGGCGGTCGAGAAGAGCGTCGCGGCCTTCGGCGGCATCGATATCCTCGTCAACAACGCGAGCGCGATCATGCTGACCGGCACGCTGCAGACGCCCATGAAACGCTTCGACCTGATGTTCGGCGTCAACGTGCGCGGCACGTTCGCGTGCTCGCAGGCATGCGTCCCGCATCTGATGCAGGCGCGGAATCCGCACATTCTCAATCTTTCGCCGCCGTTGAACATGGACGCGAAGTGGTTCAAGAGCCACACCGCATACACCATGTCCAAGTACGGCATGAGCATGTGTACGCTTGGCATGGCGGCCGAATTCGCCGGGCACGGCATCGCAGTCAACTCGCTGTGGCCGCGTACCACGATTGCGACCGCCGCGATCGAAGTGAATTTCCCGCAGCAGATACTGGCAGCGAGCCGCAAGCCGGCGATCATGGCGGATGCGGCATATGCGATCTTCAAGCGTGACAGCCGCCGGCACACTGGCAAGTTTTATATCGATGAGGCAGTATTGCGCGAGGAGGGCGTGACCGAGTTCGGGGATTACGCGGTGACCCCGGGCGCGCGCCTGTTCAGCGACCTGTTTCTGGAGTAGGTGATATAGCGAAAACGCCTCGAACAACATCGCAAGCGCAGGAGTTTGTTCAAAAAAAGCAACGGAGGGGGCGAACATGGCTGCAGATGCCGGTCTTACTCGCGTGATAGCACCCGAGGAGGCAGTAACGCTCGACGGTTTGTTCCGCGAGCGCGTCAAACGCACGCCGGAGGCCGTCGCTTACCGCGATTTCAATCCGCAGCACGCCAACTGGCGCGATTACACCTGGGCGCAGATCGATCACCAGATCGCGCGCTGGCAGGCGGCGCTCGAGCGCGACGGCCTCAAGGCCGGCGACCGCGTGGCGGTGATGCTGCGCAACTCGCCGGAGTGGGTGATCTTCGATCAGGCGGCGCTCGGCCTCGGCCTGATCGTGGTGCCGCTTTATACGCAGGACCGTCCCGACAACGTCGCCTACATCGTCAACGATGCAGGTTGCAAGGTGCTGCTGTTCGGCACGCTGCAGCAGTGGCAGGCGTTCGCCGGCGTGCGCAATCAGCTCGGCGGGCTGCTGCGCATATTGACGGTGGAGTCCCTGCCCGGCGCGGCCGACGACCCGCGCCTGAAATCGATCGATCAATGGCTGCCGGAAGCGGGCGGCGAAACCCGCCACTTGCCGCGCGATCCAGCCGTGCTCGCGACCATCGTATACACCTCGGGCACCACCGGCCGGCCCAAGGGCGTGATGCTGAGCCACCGCAACATCCTGACCAATGCCGCGGCCTGCCTGCAGGTAGTGCCCGTGAAGTCCGACGACCAGCTGCTGTCTTTTCTGCCGCTGTCGCACACGTTCGAGCGCACTTGCGGCTATTACCTGACGATCATGTGCGGAGCGACGACGGCTCACGCGCGCTCGGTGCAGCAACTGGGCGAGGACCTGCAGACGATACGCCCGACCATGCTGATTTCGGTGCCACGCATTTACGAGCGCGTCTACGCGGCGATCAAGGCCAAGCTCGACGATGGTCCGCCGCCGCGCAGGAAGCTGTTCCAGCTTGCAGTCGATGTTGGCTGGGCGCGTTTCGAGCATGCGCAAGGGCGCGGCGGCTGGACGCCGGGTTTCCTGCTGTGGCCGGTGCTCAAGGCGCTGGTCGCCAGCAAGATCATGGCGCGGCTCGGCGGCAGGTTGAAGGCCGCGTTTGCCGGCGGCGCGGCGCTCGCACCCGAGATTTCGCGCGTGTTCATCGGGCTCGGGCTGCCGGTGATTCAGGGCTACGGCCTGACCGAGACCAGCCCCGTCGCGTGTGCCAACAGTCCGGACGACAACCTGCCGGCGAGCGTCGGCAAGCCGGTTCCCGGCGTCGAGGTCAAGATCGGCGACAAGAACGCGCTCATGATCAAGGGGCCGAACATCATGCTCGGCTACTGGAACAACCCGGAGGCGACCCGGGCGATGATCGGCGCCGACGGCTGGCTCAATTCCGGCGACACCGCGCGCATCGATGAAGCCGGCCATATCTACATCACCGGGCGGCTGAAGGAGATCATCGTGATGTCCAACGGCGAGAAGATCCCGCCGTTCGATCTCGAGGCGGCGATCACGCGCGATGCGCTGTTCGAGCAGGTGATGCTGATCGGCGAGGGCAAGCCGTACTTGAGCGTGATGACGGTGCTGAACCAGGAGCAGTGGGAGAAGTTCGCGGCCGGGCACAACAAGCCGGCCGATGCGAGCTCGGTGCGCACGCCGGAAGTGGAGAAAGCGTTGCTCGAGCGCATTGCCGCGCAAATGAAGGAGTTTCCCGGCTATGCCCAGGTGCGGCGCGTCACCGCTTCACTCGATCCGTGGACGGTCGAGAATGGCTTGCTCACGCCGACCATGAAACTGCGCCGCAGCCGCGTGATGGAAAAGTTCCAGGCCGAACTCGACCGGATGTACGAGGGGCACTGAGAGTGAAGGGTGAAAAGTGAAGGGTGAAGGGCAAGGCAATGAGTGACCAAGCCGTGTCGTTACCACAAGGCAAAGAGCCCACCCTCCGCGTGGTGCCGATGCCGGCCGACGCGAATTCGAGCGGCGACATCTTCGGCGGCTGGGTGATGTCGCAGGTCGATATCGCCGGCAGCATCCCCGCGATACGGCGCGCTCGCGGGCGGGTTGCGACCGTCGCGGTCAATTCATTCGTGTTCAGACAGCCGGTGATGGTCGGCGACATTGTCAGCCTTTATGCCGAGGTGGTAAAAGTCGGCCGCACGTCGATCACCGTCAGCGTCGAAGTCTACGCGCAGCGCAACCCGATAGAGGAAGTATGCGTGAAGGTTACCGAGGCGACACTGACCTATGTCGCGGTCGATAACGAACGCCGTCCGCGTGTTGTATCCGTGCAACAATAACGCGTTGCGACTGTTGTCAGGATGTTCGCGGGGAGTAAGATGACCGAGGGCTCTTTTGAAATGCTTGCAATTGTGTCCAGCAGAGGGGAGATCATGAATCAATCAAAGACAATCATTGCGCTTACCGTGATGGCAGCGCTTGCCGCAATGTCCGGCAACACTCTCGCCGGCGGCTTTGGGCTCGCAACTCAAAGCGGCAGCGGTACCGGCAACGCGTTCGCGGGAGGATCCGCGGCCGCGGACGATGCAAGCGTCGCCTGGTCCAACCCTGCAGCAATGACGGCGCTCCCCTCGGGTAATCAGCTCACGGCGGCCGGTCACTTCCTCAGACCGTCCTTCAAGTTCTCAAACACGGCATCGACTGGCGCGTTTGCCGCACCGGGCACCGGCGATGGCGGAGATGCCGGCGACTGGGCGTTTGTTCCCAATCTGTTTTTCATCACGGACGTTAATCCAAGATTGCGCTTGGGGGTCGCCGTGAACGCGCCCTTCGGCCTGAAGACCGATTACGCGTCCGGCTGGCGCGGCCAGCTGACCGCTCTGAAATCGGAGATCACGAGCATCAATATCAATCCCTCGGTTGCCTACAAGCTGAGCGACACGATTTCCATCGGCGGCGGGGTCAGCGTGCAGAAGTTCAAGGCCGAGTTGACGAGTTTCGCCGGCTCCGCCGCCGCGGGAAATGTGAAGATCAATGCTGACGATACGGGGTATGGATTTAATCTGGGGTTGCTGGCGCAGGCTTCACCCGGCACCCGTTTTGGCCTTACCTATCGCTCCTCGATCAAATACGATCTGGGAGGCACGGCGAGCTTCAGTGGTACCGCCGCCGCATTGCTGGGCAGCGGAATCACCGCCAGCCTGAGAGTGCCTGAAAGCGCATCGGCGAGTTTCTTCACTGCCCTCAACCCCAAATGGGACGTGATGGGTGATATCACCTGGACGCGCTGGAGCCAGGTGCAGCAGCTCGACATTATCCGCACCTCCGCCACCGGCGCAGGCAGCGCGGCGGGATCGACGCTCAGTTCGCTCGCTTTCCGGTGGAGCGACACCTGGCGCTTCGGTATCGGCGCCAACTACAAGGCGAATGACCAGATGAAATTCCGCTTCGGCCTTGCTTTTGACCGTACGCCCACGAACGATGCAACGCGCACGCCGCGCCTGCCGGACCAGGATCGCACTTGGGCGGCGGTGGGGATCCAGTACCGGACTTCGAAGTCCGGCCTGCTTGAATTCGGATACGCCCATGAGTTCATTCGTGACGCGGCCGTGAACGTACCGGTTCCCGGCCTCACGACCTGTGCAGCCGGTTGCCTGACCGGCAATTTCAGCGACAAGGCTGATATCGTCAGCATCCAGTACTCGCACTTGTTCTAGTCGGCGCCAAAGCCGGGCGGCGTGTGAATGCCGCCCGGCTTTTTTATTTCTGGCCTTCGCTGCGTGCTAGAATTCCTTACCATGTCCGTCGCCCCGTCTTTTATCGTGCGCAAGGCTGCTGTCCTCGGCGCCGGCGTGATGGGTGCGCAGATCGCCGCGCATCTCGTCAATGCCAATGTCGAGGCGCTGCTGTTCGAATTGCCCGCGAAAGAGGGCGATCCCAACGGCAATGTGCTGAAGGCGATCGACAATCTCGGGAAACTCGAACCCAGTCCGCTGGCGGTCGCACGCAAGGCCGCGATGATACGGCCTGCAAATTACGATCAGCACCTCGACCTGCTCAAGGAATGCGATGTCGTAATCGAAGCGATTTCCGAGCGCATGGACTGGAAAACGGACTTATACCGCAAGGTTGCGCCGCATCTCGGCGAGAATTCGATCTTCGCCAGCAACACGTCGGGCCTGTCGATCAACACGCTGGCGCAGGCGTTTCCGGAAAACCTGCGTCACCGATTCTGCGGCGTGCATTTCTTCAACCCGCCGCGCTACATGCATTTGGTCGAGCTGATTGCGTGCGACCGCACCGACCCCGCTCTACTCGATGATCTCGAGAAATTCCTCGTTACCACGCTGGGCAAGGGCGTGATCCGCGCCAAGGACACGCCGAACTTCATCGCCAACCGCGTCGGCGTATTCTCGATGCTGGCGACGATCCACCACGCACAGCAGTTCAGCCTCGGTTTCGACGTCGTCGATGCGCTGACCGGCCCGTTGATCGGCCGCCCCAGGAGCGCGACGTTCCGCACTGCCGACGTGGTCGGCCTCGACACGTTCGCGCACGTCGTCAGGACCATGGCGGACACGTTGCCGGACGACCCGTGGCACCAGTACTACGCGATTCCCGCGTGGCTGAAGAAACTGATTGACGAAGGCGCGCTCGGGCAGAAAACGAAGCGCGGCGTCTACCAGAAAGTCGGCAAGGACATTCAGGTGCTCGATGTCGCGTCCGGCAGTTACCGGCTGTCGGCGGGCGCAGCCGACGAGCAGCTCGTGGAGATATTAAAAAACAAGAACGCTTCTGAAAAATTCACGCAGCTGCACGCATCGAATCACCCGCAGGCGCAGTTCCTGTGGTCGATATTCCGCGATTCATTCCATTACTGTGCGGTTCATCTTGGCGACATCGCCAGCAGCGCGCGCGATCTTGATCTCGCGATCCGCTGGGGCTTCGGCTGGGACCAGGGGCCGTTTGAGATCTGGCAGGCGGCAGGCTGGAGCCAGGTTGCGCAATGGATCGCGGACGACATCAAGGCCGGCAAAACGCTGGTGGCGACACCGCTGCCGGCGTGGGTGACCGAAGCCGGGCGTAGCGGCGTGCATGGGCCGCAGGGCTCGTATTCGCCGTCGTCCAAAGCCAACGTCGCGCGCTCCACGCTGCCGGTCTACCAGCGCCAGTTGTTTCCAGACGGCCTGCTCGGCGAGCCAGTGCAATATGGCACCACCATCTTCGAAACCGATGCGGTGCGCTGCTGGCACACCGGCGATGATATCGCGATCGTCAGCTTCAAGAGCAAAATGCACGCGATCGGCGACGACGTGCTCGACGGTGTCTTGCAGGCAATCGATGCTGCCGAGCGCAACTGCGCCGCGCTGGTAATCTGGCAGACCGAGCCGCCGTTCTCGGTCGGCGCGAACCTCAAGAAGACACCGGCCGGCGGCGGTCAGCCGGGGAAACCGTCCGCGGCCGGCAAATTATTCAGGCAGTTCAAGCGCGCCGCTCAATCGGCGGTGCTGCAGGCGGCGCGCGCGCTGAACGTCGCCGATCAATTGATGGCCGGCAAGCTTGCCGAAGTCGAGCACCTGGTCGAGCAGTTCCAGTTCACGACGCAGCAGCTCAAGTACTCGATGGTGCCGACCGTCGCCGCGGTCGACGGGTTCGCCTTCGGCGGCGGCTGCGAATTCATCATGCATTGCGACCGCGCGGTAGCGACGCTCGAAAGTTACATCGGTCTGGTCGAGGTCGGAGTCGGCCTGCTGCCGGCAGGCGGCGGCTGCAAGGAATTCGCGCTGCGCGCTGCGCAAGAAGCGAAAGGCGGCGACCCGTTTCCGTTCCTGCGCAAGTATTTCGAGGCAGTGGCGACGGCGCAGGTCGGCCGCAGCGCCGAGCACGCGCGCGAAATCGGTTATCTGCGCCCCACCGACCGCATCGTGATGAACCGCTTCGAGTTGCTGACGATTGCCAAGGCCGAGGCGCGCATGCTGGCTGAAGCCGGCTACCGGCCGCCATTGAGACCGCGCGATATCCCGGTGCTCGGGCGCTCGGCGGCGGCGACCATCAAGGTCTACATGACCAACATGCTCGAAGGCAAATTCATTTCGGAGCACGATTACCTGATCGGCAGTAAAATCGCCGAGGTAATGTGCGGCGGCGACGTCGAAGCGGGCAGTCTGGTCGACGAGCAATGGCTGCTCGATCTCGAGCGCAGGTGCTTCATGGAACTGCTGGCGACGCAAAAAACTCAAGATCGGATCGAGCACATGCTGAAGAGCGGTAAACCGCTGAGAAACTGACAGCTGAGCCGCCAAGGACGCAGAGGACGCCAAGGGAGAGCATGTTCAATATGAGATATGTTTGCAGCGAACCCAGGGTGAAGGCGCTTTTCGGAACGGCGCGCTTTGTTTGTTTTCTTTCTTCGGGTTTTCCTCTGCGTCCTTCGCGTCCTTCGCGGCAAGGCTTTTGACTTTGCCGGAGGTCGGTCATGACTAGACAAGTGCAGGAAGCCTACATCGTCGCCGCGACGCGCACGCCGGTCGGCAAGGCGCCGCGCGGCATGTTCAAAAACGTGCGCCCTGACGACATGCTGGCGCACGCGCTCAAAGCCGTGCTCGCGCAATGCCCGGGGCTCGACCCGCGCGCGATCGAAGACGTGATCGTCGGCTGCGCGATGCCGGAAGCCGAGCAGGGCATGAATGTCGCGCGCATCGGGCTGCTGCTTGCCGGATTTCCCAACACCGTGTCGGGCATGACGATCAACCGCTTCTGCTCGTCGGGCGTGCAGGCGGTCGCGCTTGCCGCCGACCGCATCCGCCTCGGTGAGGCCGATATCATGATAGCCGCCGGTACCGAGAGCATGAGCATGGTGCCGCTGGGCGGCCACAAGCCGTCGTTCAGCCCGGCGATTTTCGAGAAGAACGAGAACATCGCGATCGGCTACGGCATGGGGATTACCGCCGAGAAAGTCGCGCAGCAGTGGAGCATCAGCCGCGAGCAGCAGGACATGTTTGCCGCCGAAAGCCATCGCCGGGCGTTGCGCGCGACCGACAGCGGCGAATTCAAAGACGAAATCACGCCGTACAACGTCGTCGAGCGCGTGCCGAATCTGGACACGCGCGAGATCGCCGTCAAACAACGCGCAGCGACGACCGACGAAGGCCCGCGCCGCGACACTTCGCCCGAGGGTTTGGCCAGGTTGCGGCCCGCGTTCGCGGCCAAAGGCAGCGTTACCGCGGGTAACAGCTCGCAGATGTCCGACGGTGCTGCGGCAGTGGTTTTGATGAGCGAAGCTGCGATGCGGCGCTGCAACCTGTTGCCGCTCGGGCGCTTCATGGGCTACGCGGTGGCCGGCGTGCCGCCCGAGATCATGGGCATCGGCCCGGTCAAGGCGATCCCGAAAGTGCTGCAGCAGACCGGGCTCAAGCTCGATGACATCGACTGGATCGAACTCAATGAAGCGTTTGCCGCGCAATCGCTGGCGGTAATCAAGGACCTCGGTCTCGATCATGCCAGGGTCAATCCGCTCGGCGGCGCGATCGCGCTCGGCCATCCGCTCGGCGCGACCGGCGCGGTGCGCGCCGCCACGCTGATGCACGGCATGCGCCGGCACCACAAGAAGTACGGCATGATAACGATGTGCATCGGCACCGGCATGGGGGCGGCGGGCGTATTCGAGGCGCTCTGATACACTTTGGAAATGCGGGCTCAAACGATGACCAGAACCTTCATCGCCGCGTTGCTGATCGCCGGTGTCATATCGTTGCCGGCGGCGCACGCGGTCGAAATCGAAGGCGTCAAGATCGACGAAAAAATCCGGCTGTCGAGCGGCGGCCCCGAAGTGATACTGAACGGCGCCGGCGTGCGCCACAAATTCGCCTTCTTCAAGGTCTATGTCGGCAGTCTTTATTTGACGCAGAAGCAAAACGACCGCGACGCAATCTTCGCCGATCCCGGCCCGAAACGCGTTTCGATGCACATTCTGGCGGACGAGGTCACGGCGTCGGAACTGATTACGTCCATGAACAATGCGCTGGCGGTAAACCTGTCGCCGCACGAGCTTGCGCTGATCGAAAAACGAATCCGCGATCTCAACAACATGATGAGTTCCATCAAAACGATCGGCAAAGGCAGCGTGGTGCTTCTCGATTACATCCCGGGTGTCGGCACCCGCATTACCGTCAACGGCGAGGAGAGAATCACGATCCCCGGCGAGGACTTCTTCCCGGCCATGCTGCACATCTGGATCGGCGCGAAGCCGGTCGACGGCCGGCTTCGCGATGCGATGCTGGGTCATACGTCGGGCAGGCTGTTCTAAGGGTATTTGTCTGGCTTTGCATCCTGCGCGTCCTTGGCGGTCAAGGATCTACATACTCGGATAATTCGGCCCGCCGCCGCCTTCGGGCGTGACCCACACGATGTTCTGCGTCGGGTCCTTGATATCGCATGTTTTGCAATGGACGCAGTTTTGCGCATTGATCTGCAAACGGGGATTTTCCCCGTTTGCATCGCGCACGATCTCGTAGACCCCGGCCGGGCAGTAGCGCTGCTCCGGTGCATCGTACAGCTCAAGGTTGACGTTTACCGGCACTGACGCATCCTTCAGCGTCAGATGGACGGGCTGGTTCTCTTCGTGATTGGTGCCGGACAGGAACACCGACGACAGGCGGTCGAAGGTGATCACGCCGTCGGGTTTTGGATACTGGATTGGTGTGACCTCGGTTTTCTTCTGCAGCGTTTCGTTGTCGGCATGCTGATGATGCAGCGTCCACGGCGCGCGTCCGCGCAGCAGCACCTGGTCGATGCCGAACATCAGCGAGCCGGCATAAAGCCCCTTGCTCATCCACGGTTTGAAGTTGCGCGCGCGGTAGAGCTCGTCGTAGAGCCAGCTCTTCCTGAACGATTCGGGATAGCTCGCGAGCTCGTCGCCTGCGCGTCCGGATTTCACAGCTTCGAACGCCGCTTCGGCAGCGAGCATGCCGGAGTAGATGGCGCAGTGGCTGCCTTTGATGCGCGCCGCATTCAGGAAACCCGCGTCGTCGCCGATCAGGCAGCCGCCGGGAAACGCGAGCCTGGGCAGCGATTGCAGCCCGCCCGCCGAGATCGCGCGCGCGCCGTAAGCCACGCGCTTGCCGCCTGCGAGGAAGGATTTGATCGCGGGATGCGTTTTGTAGCGCTGGAATTCCTCGTACGGGTTCAGGTAGGGGTTGGTGTAGGCAAGACCGACCACGTATCCGATCGCGACTAGGTTGTTTTCCATGTGATAGAGGAACGAGCCGCCATAGGTGCCGGCTTCGAGCGGCCAGCCGGCGGTGTGGATTACGAGCCCGGGCTGGTGTTGCTCCGGTTTGATTTCCCACAGCTCCTTGAGCCCGATGCCGAAGACTTGCGCATCGATGCCAGCGCGCAGCCGGTAGCGTTCCTGCAGCTGTTTGCCGAGATGGCCGCGGCAGCCTTCGGCGAAGAACGTGTACTTCGCATGCAATTCCATGCCCGGCTGATACGCGTCGGTCGGCTTGCTGTCTTTGCCGATGCCCATGTCGCCGGTTGCCACCCCTTTGACGCCGCCTTCATCACCATAGAGCACTTCTGCCGCCGCGAAGCCGGGAAAAATTTCGACGCCCAGCCCCTCCGCTTGGCGGCCGAGCCAGCGGCACAAGTTGCCGAGGCTGATTACGTAATTGCCGTGGTTCCGGAAGCATTGCGGCAGCAGAAAATTCGGGATCCTGAACGATGATTTTTCGGTCAGAAACAGGAAGCGGTCTTCGCTCACTGGCGCGTTGAGCGGAGCATTCAGTTCCTGCCAGTCGGGATACAGTTCGGCGAGCGCGCGCGGGTCCATCACCGCGCCGGACAGAATATGCGCGCCGACTTCCGAGCCTTTTTCGATCACGCACACGCTGACGTCGTGCGCGCGTTCGGCGGCAAGCTGCTTCAGGCGTATCGCGGCGGCGAGGCCGGCGGGTCCGGCGCCAACGATTACAACGTCATATTGCATGGATTCGCGTGCGGGCACTGCGTGCTCCTGAGGGTCGTCGAATTCGAGGGGATAGTGGTGCGGTATTATACCGCCGTGATTACCGTATCATCGCGCGCACTGCTCGAGCTGATCGGCTAAACGGCGGGCTCAGCGCTGCTGCAGGATGTGGCGCGCACAGATGATGCCGCTGCGCACCGCGGCCTCGAGGGTGGCCGGGTAGTCGCTCGCAGTGTAATCGCCGGCGAGGTAGAAGTTCGTGAGCGGCGTCACCTGTGGCGGGCGCCTCACGCCGACCGTGCATGAGAACGTGGCGCGTTTTTCCGCTATTACGCGTTGCCACAGCGGATCGGGCAGATCGCCGAGCCGCTGCTTCAATTCCTGATGCACGCGTAGGCCGAGTTCGTCCTGCGTGAGTTCCTGGTGCGTGCCCTCGCCACTGATGACCGCGCCAACCAGGCCGCGCTGACCGCACAGCTTTTCGCGGTCAAATACCCAGTGAATGAGGCTTCGCGTGAATCCGAGCATGGGCGATGGCAGCGTGAGGGAGGCCGGGTATTGCAGCCATACCGAGTGTATCGGCTGGTAGTGCAGCCGCGCGATGGTATCCACGATATCGGATAGCGCGGTAATGCCGATCAGGAAGGCGTTGACCTGGTGCGGCGGCAGCGCGCCGATCACATGGCTGAAGGTCTGGCGCCGGCCGTCGGTTTCGACCGCGAAACCGTGGTCGAGCGGATCGATCGCAGTAACGCGCTGCGAGCGCAGCACGGCGCCGCCGCGTTGCTCTATGTAGCTGGCGGCCGGCTCGGGAAACAGCTCCGACAAGTCGACGCGCGCAAGCAGCAGATCGCTTGCATCGCGTGCGGCGTTGAGGCTGTCGCGCAGCACGTTGAGGAACACCTGGGCCGATGCGATTGGCGATGGCGTATTGAGCGCGGCAACGCACAGCGGCCGCCACAGCACGCGACGCAGCTTTTCGCTCTGGTCGTGCTGCTTGAGCAGCAACTCGACGCTGATGTCCTGCGGCAGCGTGAAGTCGTGCTTGCGCAGCGCGCGCAGGAACCGGATGGCGGCGAGCCGCTCGCTGATGTCCAGACCTTGTGCGCGCAGCAGCCCGCCCAGCAAATGCAGCGGGGCGGGCAGCCGCATCGCAGCGAGGCGGAACTCGCGGTGCACGTTCCATTCCAGCGGCAGCCGCAGCAGCGCCGACGCATGAGCGGGATTGACGAGCCGGATCAGGCGCAGCGTTTCGCCGTAAGCGCCGATCAGGATGTGCAGGCCGTTGTCGAGCGCGGTATCGCGGTAATCGACGCGCCGCGCGCGGCCGCCAAGCTGCGGCGCCGCCTCGAATACCGTGACCGGGATGCGGTGTTCGGCGAGCTCGACCGCCGCCGCCATGCCGGCGTAGCCGCCGCCGATTACAGCGACATGGGTCACCCCGGAGGCGTCCGCAGAAACAAGTTGTCAGAAGCTAAAACGTCGCAAGCCGCCATCGACCGGCATCACCGTGCCGGTGATGTAGCACGCGAGCGGCGAGGCGAGGAAAACCGCCAGGCAGGCGAGTTCCTCGGGCTCGCCGTAGCGGCCGACCGGAATCTCGCGCTCGGACATTTCCTTGCGTTCCTGCTCGGGATAATTGCGCCGGATCTGCTCGCTCATGATGCGGCCGGGCGGTATGCTGTTGACGGTGATCCCGTATTTGCCGATTTCGCGCGACAGGCCCTTGGCCCAGGCGTGCACGCCGGCCTTGGCGGCGAAGGCCGCATTCAGGCGGTCGGGCTCGGACTTGCCGGTGATGTTGATGATGCGGCCCCATTTGCGCTTGATCATGTCGGGCAGTACGGCGTGGGTGAGTTGGCGCACGCGCGTGAAATTGAGCGTCATCGCCTCGACCCATTTTTCCTCCGGCGCATCGATCGGCAACGGGCGGCTGCCGCCGGCGCAATTGATCAGGATGCCGATCTCGCCGAGCCCCTTCAGCGCTTCCTGTGCCAGTTTTTGCGGCGCGCTTTCCTCCATGATGTCGACCATCGCGATTTGCGGCCGCACCCCGCCGGCGGCAACGATCTCTTTGGCGAGCTGGTCGAGCAGCTCGCGCCTGCGTGCGGCGATGCACAGCTTGACGCCTTCGGCAGCCAGGCCTTTGGCGATGGCGCGGCCGATGCCCTGGCTTGCGCCGGTGACCAGCGCGGTTTTTCCTTTCAACTGCAGATCCATGTTTTCTCCGGGTTCAATTTTTGGGGGCTAGGGACTGGAGGCTAGAGGATAGAGAGGATCGGCGCCCGAAACCAGTCCCCGGCCCCCAGTCCCTAACCGCTGATCCATGTTTTCCATGCGATCCATAGTTTACGCAACGGCGTCAGCGAAGTGCGCTGCGTCAGCACCTGCGAGCCGTCGGCGCGGATTTCGGTGAGCAAAGTCCGGTAGATTGCCGCCATCACCAGTCCGGGGCGCTGGGATTTGCGGTCGGCCGCCGGCAATGCCCGGAATGCATCGCGATAGTAGCCAAGCGCGCGCTCGATCTGGAATTCCATCAGTTGCCGGAAACCGTCGGTATGGCGCGCCTGCATGATGTCGGCCACCGCGATGTCGTAGCGCGCGAGCTCGTCGAGCGGCAGATAGACGCGGTCGCGGCGCGCGTCTTCGCCGACGTCGCGGATGATATTGGTGAGCTGGAACGCCATGCCCAGGTTTTCCGCGTACTTCAGCGTGTCCGGATTGAGGTAACCGAAAATTTCGGCCGACAACAGGCCGACGACGCCTGCAACCCGATAGCAATAGAGCCCGAGTGTGGCGAAATCCGGGTAGCGTCGCCGCGTCAAGTCCATTTCCATGCCGTCGATGATTTCCTGCAATCGTTCCTGTGGCAGCCTGAATGTCTTGACGACCGGAATCAACGCTTGCGCGACCGGGTGTTGGGGCGCGCCGCCGTAGATCGCGGCGACCTGGTTGCGCCACCACGCGAGCTTGGCGCGTGCGATGCCGGCGTCGGTGCACTCATCGACGACATCGTCGACCTCGCGGCAGAACGCGTAGAGCGCGGTAATCGCGCGCCGCCGCGCGGGCGGCAGGAACAGGAAGCTGTAGTAGAAGCTCGAGCCGCTCGCTGCCGCTTTCCGCTGACAATATTCGTCAGGCGTCATGGTGTCTGGATTCAGCGTATCTTGAATGTGCGCGCGAGCATCAGCGCCCAATCGTGCGAGCGTAACACGGGGCGCCGGTGAAATACGTCGCAGTCGGCAGCGAGGATCTTGGCCAGTATGCGGTCGCCGCCGGCGATGATCATGCGCATCTCGAGCCCGCTGCGGCCCTTGAGCGCGCGCCCGAGCGGCGCGCCATCCCACAGCATGCGCCGCGCGCGATTGACCTGAAACGTCATGAAGTCGCGCCAGGCGCCGCTCGTGTCCCGCGCCGCTATTTGCGCTTCGCTGACGCGGAACCGCGCGAGCTCGTCCTGCGGCATGTAGATGCGTCCCTTGGCGTCATCGACAGCGATGTCCTGCAGGAAGTTGATGATCTGCAGGCTCGAGCAGACATTGTCCGACCACCCGAGGTTCTGCGGCGTCGCCGCGCCGTAGAGCACGAGCAGCAAGCGGCCGACCGGATTGGCCGAGCGCCGGCAGTAATCGAGCACCTCGGTGTAATCGGCATAGCGCTTCCTGGTGACGTCCTGCGCAAACGCCGACAGCAGGTCGTGAAACAGGTTCAGCGGCAAGCCGTGGGCTTTGATCATCGGCGCGAGTTCCCGAAACAGGGCGACACGCGACGGCTCGCCGCGCTCGATCATGCGCAATTCGTCGCTGAAGCTTGCCAGCAGGGCGAGCCGCTCGCGATCGGGAAGTTCGCCTTCGTCGGCGAAATCGTCGGCCGCGCGCGCGAAGCGGTAGATCAACTCGACCGGTTTGCGCAAACGCGTCGGTAACAGCACGGACGCGACGGGAAAATTTTCGTAATGATTTACCGGCATGCGGCTAACGGGAAACGGCCTGAATTACAACGGGTTAAGGAGCCAAACGGCGTTACGCGGCCGGCATTCGAGGCTGACGGGTGGCGGTAATTATATTACAATCAAAGTGTTGCGAAAGTGGCGGAATTGGTAGACGCACCAGATTTAGGTTCTGGCGCCGCAAGGCGTGTGGGTTCGAGTCCCTCCTTTCGCACCAGAACCCCGACCGTTCAGGAAGTTTCAGGAAGGAATGATGGCAGCAACCCTCGAAAATATCGGTCAGTTGGAGCGTCGCCTCGACATCACTCTGCCGTCGGCGGAGATCGACAGCGAGGTGCAGAGCCGGCTCAAGCGCCTGGCGCGCAACGTCAAGATGCACGGCTTCCGGCCGGGCAAGGTTCCGCTCAAAGTGGTCGCTCAACAATACGAAGACCAGGTGCGGCGCGAAGTACTGGGCGACGCATTGCAAAAGAGTTTCGGCGACGCGATCCGCGCGCAAAATCTCAAGGTTGCGGGGTATCCGCGCTTCGAGCCCAAGAGCGCGGCAGGGAGCGCGGCGCAGGTCGAATTCAGCGCGACCTTCGAAATTTATCCCGAGGTCGCTACCGGCGACATCCACAAAGTCACGATCAGCCGGCCGCTGACGAGCGTGAGCGAAGCGGAAGTCGACAAGACGCTCGAGATCATGCGCAAGCAGCGTGCCAGCTTCGAACCGGCCACCCGCGCGGCGGCGCTCGGAGACAAGGTAATCCTGGATTTCGCTGGCACAAGCGACGGCCAGGAGTTCGATGGCGGCACGGGCGCGGATTTCAGCGTGATTCTCGGCGAGGGTCGCCTGCTCAAGGATTTCGAGAGCCAGGTCGTAGGCATGCAGGGGGGCGCTTCCAGGACATTTGAAATTCGCTTCCCGGAGGACTATCATGAGAAAAAATTGGCTGGAAAAACCGCGACTTTCGACGTAAAGTTAAAGCAAGTTGCCGAACCCAGGCTACCGCCGGTCGATGCGGCATTCGCGCGGGCGCTGGGGGTGGTGGACGGCAACCTGGATACCATGCGCCGCGAGATTCGCGAGAATCTCGAGCGCGAAGTGAAGCGCCGCATCAGCGCCCGCTTGAAGGACCAGATCATGCAGGCGCTGATCGACACCACCAGGGTCGAGGTGCCGAAAACGCTGGTCGAGCTCGAGATCGAGCGCATGAGCGGCGCGGCGCGGCAGGATCTGGCAGCGCGAGGCGTCAAGACGGACGGCACGCCGCTGCCACGCGACGTATTTGCGCAGCAGGCGCAACGCCGCGTCACGCTGGGATTGATTCTGGCGGAAGTGGTGAAGGCGAACGGATTGCAGGCCAAGCCCGAGCAGGTGCGGGCGATGGTCGAGGAACAGGCGCAAAGCTACGAGCAGCCGGAGCAGGTCGTGAAATGGTATTACCAGTCGCCGGCGCGGCTGCGCGATGTCGAGTCGATGGTGCTCGAGGACAATGTCGTCGCGTGGGCGCTCTCGACCGCCAAGGTCGAGGACCAGACGACTGGATTTGATGAATTGATGGGGAACAGCAAATGACGCAACGCAGCTGGGAGCGCACTGGAGCGGAACCGCGGGGCCTCGGGTTGATCCCGATGGTGATCGAGCAGAGCGGGCGCGGCGAGCGCGCTTACGATATTTACTCACGTTTGCTCAAGGAGCGCGTGGTGTTCCTGGTCGGCCCGGTGACCGAAGTGACCGCCAACCTGATTGTCGCGCAGCTGCTGTTTCTCGAATCGGACAACCCCGACAAGGACATTTCTTTTTACATCAACTCGCCCGGCGGCATGGTGTCGGCAGGGCTCGCGATTTACGACACCATCCAATTTGTCAAGCCCGACGTGTCGACGCTGTGCGTCGGGCAGGCGGCGAGCATGGGCGCGCTGCTGCTGGCCGCGGGCGCCAAAAACAAGCGCTACTGCCTGCCGAATTCGCGCGTGATGATTCATCAGCCGATGGGCGGCTTCCAGGGGCAGGCCTCCGACGTTGAAATTCACGCCAAGGAGATTCTGTTCCTGAAAAACAAGTTGAACGAGATCATGGCCAGGCATACCGGGCAGAAGATCGAAACCATCGAAAAGGATACCGATCGCGACAACTTTTTATCCGCCGATCAGGCGGTGCAGTACGGGCTCGTTGACAAGGTGCTGGTAAGCAGAACGGATTCCGCGAAATAATGTCCTATAATACGGGGCGATAAGGAAAACGCATGTCAGACAAAATCGGCGGCGAAAAACTGCTGTATTGCTCGTTTTGCGGCAAGAGCCAGCATGAGGTGCGCAAGCTCATCGCCGGGCCGTCCGTTTTTATCTGCGACGAATGCATTGAGCTGTGCAACGACATCATCCGCGAGGAAACGCAGGGCGAGCACGGCGGCAAAGGCCCCAAGTCCGACCTGCCGGTGCCGCACGAGATCCGCGAGATCCTGAGCCAGTACGTGATCGGCCAGGAGCTGGCGAAGAAAATCCTGTCGGTTGCGGTCTACAACCACTACAAGCGGCTCAAGAACCTGGCGAAGAACGACGACGTCGAGCTCGCCAAGAGCAACATCCTGCTGATCGGGCCGACCGGCTCGGGCAAGACGCTGCTCGCGCAGACGCTGGCGCGGCTTTTGAACGTGCCGTTCGTCATGGCGGATGCGACAACGTTGACCGAAGCCGGCTACGTCGGCGAGGACGTCGAGAACATCATCCAGAAGCTGCTGCAGAAATGCGATTACGACGTGGAAAAGGCGCAGCGCGGCATCGTCTATATCGACGAGATCGACAAGATCTCGCGCAAGTCCGACAACCCGTCGATCACGCGCGATGTGTCGGGCGAAGGCGTGCAGCAAGCACTGTTGAAGCTCATCGAGGGCACCATCGCCTCGGTGCCGCCGCAGGGCGGCCGCAAGCATCCGAACCAGGAGTTCGTGCAGGTCGACACCACCAACATCCTGTTCGTCTGCGGCGGCGCGTTCGACGGCCTCGACAAGGTGATCCGAGCGCGCTCCGAGAAGGGCGGCATCGGTTTCGGTGCGGACGTCAAAAGCCGCGACAACCGCAAGGACATTACCAAGGTGCTGCGCGACGTGCAGCCCGAGGACCTGATCAAGTACGGGCTGATACCCGAATTTGTCGGGCGGCTGCCGGTGGTGGCAACCCTTGAGGAACTCGACGAGGCGGCGCTGATCCAGATCCTGACCGAACCGAAGAATGCGCTGCTCAAGCAGTACCAGAAAATGTTCGCGATGGAGGGCGTCGAGCTCGAGGTGCGCGAAACGGCGCTCAAGGCGGTGGCGCACAAGGCGCTCGAGCGCAAGACCGGCGCGCGGGGGCTACGCTCGATTCTCGAGCAAACGCTGCTCGACACCATGTTTGACCTGCCCTCGATGGAAAACGTGGTCAAGGTGGTCGTCGACGAAGGCTCCATCGGCACCGACACGCGGCCGCTGCTGATCTATGCCGACCAACCCAGGGTGGCGGGTTCGGTATAATCCCCCGTGCCCCGAACCCGCGCGCCTGCCGATGCTGCGGGGACGGTGTCGCTGCTTGAATTGCCGGAGCATCGCCCCCACAACCATTCTGTGTCTATTAAGGTGAAACCACATGTCCAATACCAATGACCAGGTGACAAACATGGTGCAACTGCCGCTATTGCCCCTGCGCGACGTGGTGGTATTTCCGCACATGGTCATTCCGCTGTTCGTCGGACGCCCGAAATCGATCAAGGCGCTCGAAACCGCGATGGAGGCCGGCAAGAGCATCGTATTGATTGCCCAGAAATCGGCGGCGAAGGACGAGCCTGCGCCTGAAGATCTCTACACCATCGGCACCGTTGCCAGCATTCTGCAAATGCTGAAACTGCCCGACGGCACGGTGAAGGTGCTGGTCGAGGGCAGCCAGCGCGCGCGCATCAATCAGGTGATCGACGCCAAGACGCACTTCGCGGTCGAGGCCACGCCGATACCGGCCGACAACGAGATCACGCACGAAGTCGAAGCGATGCGGCGCACGCTGGTTGCGCAGTTCGATCAGTATGTGAAACTGAACAAGAAAATCCCGCCCGAGATTCTGACTTCCCTCTCCGGCATCGACGAGCCCGGCCGGCTCGCCGACACGATTGCGGCGCACCTGCCGCTCAAGCTCGAGCAGAAGCAGGAAGTGCTCGAAATGTTCGAGGCGAAGAAGCGGCTCGAGCATCTGTTGACGCTGATCGAAGGCGAGCTCGACATCCTGCAGGTTGAAAAGCGCATCCGCGGCCGCGTCAAGCGCCAGATGGAAAAAAGCCAGCGCGAGTACTACCTGAACGAGCAGGTAAAGGCGATCCAGAAGGAGCTCGGCGAACTCGAAGAGGGCGCCGACCTCGATGAGTTGGAGAAGCGCATCAAAGCCGCGCACATGCCGAAAGAAGCGCGCAAGAAAGCTGAAGCCGAGTTCAAGAAATTGCGCCTGATGTCGCCGATGTCGGCGGAAGCGACCGTGGTGCGCAACTACATCGATGCACTGGTATCGCTGCCGTGGAAGAAGAAAAGCAGGATCAGCACCGATCTCACTGATGCGGAGCGGATACTGAACGAGGACCACTACGGCTTGGAGAAGGTCAAGGAACGCATCGTCGAGTACCTCGCGGTGCAGCTGCGTGTCGACAAGCTTAAAGCGCCGATTCTGTGCCTGGTCGGCGCGCCCGGCGTCGGCAAGACTTCGCTCGGCCAGTCGATCGCGCGCGCGACCAACCGCAAGTTCGTGCGCATGTCGTTGGGCGGCGTGCGCGACGAGGCCGAGATTCGCGGCCATCGCCGCACTTATATCGGCTCGATGCCGGGCAAGATCCTGCAGAACATGACCAAAGTCGGCGTGCGCAACCCGCTGTTCCTGTTCGACGAAGTCGACAAGATGGGCATGGATTTCCGCGGCGACCCCGCCTCCGCGCTGCTCGAAGTGCTCGATCCCGAGCAGAACCACACCTTCGTCGACCACTACGTCGAGGTCGAGTACGACCTGTCGGACGTAATGTTCGTGTGCACGGCCAATACGCTCAACATTCCGCCGGCGCTGCTCGACCGCATGGAAGTGATACGCCTGTCGGGTTACACCGAAGACGAGAAAGTCAACATCGGGCTCAGGCATCTGTTGCCGAAATTGATGAAGAATCACGGTTTGAAATCGGAGGAAATGCCGGTTTCGGAAAGCGCGGTGCGCGACATCATCCGTTACTTCACGCGCGAAGCCGGCGTGCGCAGCCTCGAGCGCGAGTTGTCGAAGATCTGCCGCAAGGTGGTGAAGATGCTGGTGGTGGCCGAAAGTGGCCAGCGCAAGGTTGCGGTCACCGCGCGCAATCTCGGCAAGTTCCTCGGCGTGCGCCGCTATACCTACGGCATGGCGGAGAAGAACAACCAGGTCGGCCAGGTCACCGGCCTGGCGTGGACTGAAGTCGGCGGGGAATTGCTGACCATCGAGTGCTCGGTGATGCCGGGCAAGGGCAAGACCATTACCACCGGCAAGCTCGGCGAGGTGATGCAGGAATCGATTCAGGCCGCGCTGTCAGTGGTGCGCAGCCGCTCGCGCAAACTCGGCATCAACGAGGATTTCTACCAGAAAAACGACATCCACATCCACCTGCCCGAGGGCGCGACGCCGAAAGACGGCCCGAGCGCCGGTATCGGCATCGTCACCGCGATGGTATCGGTGTTGAGCGGCATCCCGGTGCGCGCCGACGTCGCGATGACCGGCGAGATCACGCTGCGCGGCGAAGTGCTGCAGATCGGCGGTTTGAAGGAGAAGCTGCTCGCGGCGCACCGCGGCGGCATCAAGACCGTGCTGATCCCGCAGGACAACGTTAAGGACCTCGCGGAAATACCTGACAACATTAAGAACCGGCTCGACATACATCCGGTGAAGTGGATCGATCAGGTGCTCGAAATGGCGCTCGAGCGCAAACCCGAGGCGCTGCCCGAGAAGGAAGAGGTCGCGCCGTTGTCTGCGGTGCAGGGGACGAGCGCGCCCGCCGTAAAGCACTGATTCAGCGCCCGTCATTGCGTGCGCGGCAGGCATTCGCATGCCGCGCGATCTGGCGCGATTGTTGCATTGTGACAATTCGCACAACGCAACGCATGCTAATTCGAATATTTCCCGGCAATTGCTTGACACCGCGTTTTCGCGCTTGCTATAAATCGTCTACAGGAATTTGGTCCCGGCTTGATGTCGGTTCGATCAGGCCTTCACTGAAAACTTCGTTTCTTCCTGGCAGCTTATTTTCAACATTGAAAGGGGATTTACGTGAATAAATCGGAACTGATTGAAGCCATCGCAAAATCCGCCGATCTCTCCAAAGCCGCCGCCGAGAAAGCGCTCGACGGCGCCCTGAACGCGATCAAGGGCGCTCTCAAGAAAGGTTCGAGCGTGACCCTGGTTGGTTTCGGCACATTCAAGGTCGGCAAGCGCGCCGCGCGCATCGGCCGCAACCCGCGTACCGGCGAGGCAATCAAGATCAAGGCCGCCCGCGTGCCCAAGTTCAGCGCTGGCAAGGCACTGAAAGATGCGGTAAACTGATAACAATTCAGCGGTCTGGAATGTTTCGTTTGGGGTAGATGCGCGTAGCGCATCTACCCCAAATTCATAGAAGCCGGCGTTTGTTGTCCGGGGTGTAATCGCCGGGCAAAAGCGGTGACGGGCTTGCCCCTATCGAAAGCTTTCCGGGCCGCAGTGCGGGTGCTTAGCTCAGTTGGTAGAGCGTCGCCCTTACAAGGCGAATGTCGGCGGTTCGAACCCGTCAGCACCCACCAGTCGGCGCATGATGAGTGCGGAGTGATGAGTGCGCAGTGACGGGCGGTCCGGGTCCTCTCATCATTTATCACGCTGCATTCTGCACGGTACGTTAGGAGTGGTAGTTCAGTTGGTTAGAATGCTGCCCTGTCACGGCAGAGGTCGCGGGTTCGAGTCCCGTCCACTCCGCCACATACGAAAAAGGCGAACGGCGTTCGCCTTTTTCTTTGGTAAATGGTAAATAGTAAACGGTGATTGGTTACGACAGGACAGGCGCGCACTACATGGCTTACCATTCCGCATTCCCCATCCCCCATTCACGCTTTTTCGCGCATGATTGATTTCATACACAACCACAAGAAACTGATCCAGATCGTACTGGCGATCATCTTTCTGCCGTTTGCGTTTTTCGGCGTCGACTCGTACTTTCGCGGCGGCGGCGGCGACAGCAACATCGCGAGTGTCGGCGGTCAGCCGATTACCGAGCGGGAGTTCGCGCTGGCGCTGCAGGAGCGCCAGAATTTTCTGCGACGCATGGTCGGCGGCCGCGTCGACCAGGCCTCGCTCGACAGTCCCGAGTTGCGTTATGCCGTGCTTGACGGCATCGTCCGCCAACGGCTGCTGATCAACCAGGCGCTGCGCGGCGGCGTGCTGGTATCGGACCAGCAACTGCAGCAGATTATCAGCGAGCAGCCCGCGTTCCAGGACAGCGGCAGGTTCTCGCGTGCCCGTTACGAAGAGTTGCTCAGACGCCAGAACATGTCGCCGGTCGGCTTCGAGAACAGCTTGCGCCGAGATCTCATGCTGGAGCGCATGAGCGACGCTTACCGCGCGACGGCGATCGTTCCCGACGCAGTCGCCGAGCGCCTGTTGCGCATCAATTCCCAGCAGCGCGAAGTGAGCCAGAGCGTGGTCGAGCCGGGCAAGTTCGTGGCGCAGGTCAGGCTCGCGGACGGCGCCGCGAAACAGTATTACGATGCGCATCAAAACGAATTCCAGGTGGCGGAGCAGGCGCGCCTCGAATACCTGGTGCTGGCGCTCGATACCGTGGCATCGCAGGTTGAAGTCGGCGCCGATGAAGTGAAGCAGTTCTACGAGCAGAACGCCAGGCAGTATGCGCGAGGCGAGGAGCGCCAGGCGAGCCACATCCTGATCACGGTCGATGCCAAAGCGAGCGCGGAAGAGAAGCAGGCGGCGCGCGCCAAGGCGGAGCGATTGCTGAAGCAAGTCAGGCAAAACCCGGCGAGCTTTGCCGAGCTCGCCGGCAAGAATTCACAGGACCCCGGCTCGGCGGCGAAAGGCGGCGACCTCGGGTTTTTCCCGCGCGGGGCGATGGTCAAATCATTCGACGAGGCAGTGTTCCAGATGCGGGTCGGCGAGATTGCCGGTCCGGTCGAGTCGCAATTCGGCTATCACATCATCCGCCTCACGGCGGTCAGGGGCCGCGGGCTGGACGAGGTAAAGAAACAGGTTGAACTCGATCTCAAGCGCCAGAAAGCCGGCAAAAAGTTCGCCGAACTCGCCGAGCAGTTCAACAACCTGGTGTTCGAGCAGGGTGACAGCCTGAAGCCGGCCGCCGATGCGTTGAAGCTGACGATCCAGGCGGGCGGCTGGGTGAGCCGCAACGGCAGCGATAACAAATTGCTCAATAATCAGAAATTGCTGCAGGCCGTGTTTTCCGAGGATACCGTCAAGAACAAGCGCAATACCGAAGTCATCGACGTCGGCGACAATACGCTGGTTGCAGCGCGCGTCATCGAATACAAGCCGGCGAGCGTGCGCCCGTTTGCCGAGATCAGCGCCGAGATCAATCAGCGCCTCACGCAGCAGCAAGCAGCGCAGTTGGCGGCCAGGCACGGTCGCGAGCTGCTGGATAAGCTCAAGCAGGGCGAGGGCATCGCGCTCGGCTGGAGCGCCGCCAGGCTGGTCAGTCGCGATAATGCGCAGGGGTATGCGGGCACGGCGCTGACGGGGATCTTCAAGGCCGATATCGGCAAATTACCGGCTTATGCGGGGGTCGAAAATGCGCAGGGCGGTTTCGTGCTGCTCAAGGTCACGCGCGTGGTGGACAGCGAGACGGTCGGCATAGCCAAGCGCAAGGCGGTGAGCGAAGAGTTGCGCCAGGTGCTCGGCCAGGAAGAACTTAATGCCTACGTCGCCAGCCTCAAGCTCAAGGCCGACGTCAAGGTGCAGCAGGACCGGCTGGAGAAAAAGCAGTAATCAGAATTGAGGAATAAAGTAGTTAGGAAGGGGTTTCCCTCAATCCTGCATTTCACTCGGAATTTCCCAGCGCGGTGGTATTAAAGCCGCCGTCGACATACAGAATTTCGCCGGTAATCCCGCTCGCGAGATCGGAGAGCAGGAACGCGGCCGAGTTGCCCACTTCCTCGACGGTGGTGTTGCGCCGCAGCGGCGCGTGCCTGGCGTGATAGCCGAGGAGCTTCCCGAAGTCGGCGATGCCGGCGGCAGCGAGCGTCTTGATGGGTCCGGCGGAGATAGCGTTGACGCGGATACCCTTGGGGCCCAGGCTCTGCGCCATGTAGCGCACGTTGGCCTCGAGGCTGGCCTTGGCCAGCCCCATCACGTTGTAGTGGGGCACCGTGCGCACCGCGCCAAGGTAGCTCAGCGTGAGAAGCGCGCCATTGCGCCCCTGCATCATCGACAGCCCGGCCTTGGCGAGCGCGGCGAAGCTGTAGGAGCTGACCTCGTGGGCGATGCGGAAGCCTTCGCGGGTCACCGTCCCCAGATAATCTTGGGCGAGCTGCTCCTTGGGGGCGTAGGCGATGGAATGGACGATGCCGTCCAGCCCGTCCCAGTGCTTGCCGAGGTTCGCAAACAGCTGGTCGATCTCCTGGTCTGATGCAACATCGCAGGGGAGGATGATCTCGGAATCGAATTCCTTCGACAGCCGGATTACCCGGTCCTTGACGTTTTCGTTCTGGTAAGTGAAGGCGAGCGCGGCGCCTTCGCGCTTCGCGGCAGCGGCGATGCCGTAGGCGATCGAGCGGTTGCTGAGCAGACCGGTAATCAGAATTGTCTTGTCCTGCAGAAAACCCATGGCTGTTCCTTCAACTCGGGTGAGGCAGTCGTCGTGAGGATTTGACCGAACGCAGCACGCTCACGACAAGCGCGACCGCGATTATAGCGTAACTGTCCCGCGAACTGCGGCGGGATGACGTTGCCGTCTTGATTACGCTACACTGTGACCCCGATGAACGCGAACATCCGGCGCCCGCTGTCGACGCTATTGCTGCTCGCGCTGGCGGGCTGCGGCGATTCGCCTTGGAACAACCCGTACCCGGCAGCGGACGCCGGCAGGAACATCCTCTATTCGTCGTTCGCCGAGCGCCCGAAACACCTCGATCCGGTCCAGTCATACAGCTCCAACGAGATCACGTTCACGGCGCAGATCTACGAGCCGCCGCTGCAATATCATTACCTGAAACGCCCGTATGTGCTGATGCCGTGCGTCGCCGAAGGGGTGCCGCAGCCGCGCTTCCTCGATGCACGCGGCAGACAGTTGCCCGCGAATGCGGCGGCGAAAGATATCGCTTACACCAGCTACGAGATCAGGATCAGGCGCGGCGTCAAATATCAGCCGCACCCCGCCTTTGCGCGCGGCGCCGGCGGCGAGTTCACATACGATAACCTGAGCGAGCGCGACCTCGCCGGCAAGAACGTGCTCGCCGATTTTCGCGAGCAGGGCACGCGCGAGCTGAAGGCTCGGGATTTCGAATACCAGATCAAGCGGCTCGCGCATCCGCGCCTGCATTCGCCGATTCTCGGCCTGATGACGGAATACATCGTCGGGCTCAGGGAGTACGCCGACAAGCTCAAGCAGGTCAACGACGAACTCGCGAAGACCGGCAGCAATGATGCGTGGATCGATCTCACCAGGTTTCCGCTCGCCGGCGTCGAAGTCGTCGACGACTACACTTATCGCATCAAGCTCAAAGGACAGTACCCGCAGTTTCAGTACTGGCTCGCGATGCCGTTCTTCGCGCCGGTGCCGGTGGAGGCCGACCGCTTTTTCGGGCAGCCGGGCATGGCGAGAAAGAACCTGACACTCGACTGGTATCCGGTCGGCACCGGCCCCTACATGCTGACCGAGAACGATCCGAACCGCGTAATGGTGCTCGAGCGCAATCCGAATTTCCGCGGCGAGACTTATCCGGCCGAAGGCGAGCCGGGCGACGCTGCGGCCGGGCTGCTGGCCGATGCCGGCAAGCCGCTGCCGTTCATCGACAAGGTCGTGTTCACGCTCGAGAAAGAGGGCATCCCGCGCTGGAACAAGTTCCTGCAGGGCTATTACGACGCGTCCGGCATCGGCTCCGACACGTTCGACCAGGCGGTGCGCTTCGCCACGGCAGGAGAAGCGGTGGTGACTGAGTCGATGCAGCGGCAGGGCATTCGGCTGTCGACCTCGATCGCGGTGTCGACGTATTACATGGGCTTCAACATGCTCGATCCGGTCGTCGGGGGCTTGAGCGAGCGCGCGCGCAAGTTGAGACAGGCGATCTCGATCGCGGTCGATTACGAGGAATACATCTCGATCTTCCAGAACGGGCGCGGCATCCCGGCGCAGAGCCCGCTTCCGCCCGGGATCTTCGGCTTCCGCGACGGCGCGGACGGCGTCAACCCGGCGGTCTATGCCTGGGATGGCAGGCAGCCCAGGCGCAAGCCGATCGAGGTCGCAAAAAAACTGCTTGCCGAAGCCGGCTATCCGAACGGTCTCGACGCCGGGACCGGCGTGCCGCTGGTGCTGTACTTCGACGTCACGGCGCGCGGCGCGGAGGCCAAGTCGACGCTCGACTGGTACCAGAACCAGTTCGCGAAAATCAACGTGCAGCTGCAGGTGCGCCCCACCGATTACAACCGTTTCCAGGACAAGATCCGCAAGGGCAACGCGCAGATCTTCGAATGGGGCTGGCACGCCGATTACCCCGACCCGGAAAATTTTCTGTTCCTGCTGCATGGCGCGCAGAGCAAAGTCAAAACCCAGGGCGAGAACGCATCGAATTACACGAACCCCGAATACGACCGCCTGTTCGAGCAGGTGAAAAACATGCCGAACTCGGCCGCGCGCCAGGCGCTCATCGACCGCATGGTGGCGATCCTGCGCGAGGACGCACCGTGGCTGTGGGGCTATCATCCCAAGGATTTCGCGCTGTACCACGCGTGGTATCGCAATCTGAAGCCGAACAATATTGCGTATAACACGGTCAAGTACCAGCGCATCGACAGCGCGCTGCGCGAGCAGGGGCGCCGCGCATGGAACCGGCCGCTGTGGTGGCCGCTCGCGCTCGGTGCGGTGCTGCTGCTTGCACTCACGCTGCCCGCGGTGATCGCGTGGCGCCGCCGCGAGCGGGGGACGGCACAACCGTGACGGCCTACATCATTCGCCGGCTGCTCTACGCGATCCCGATCCTGCTCGGCGTCAACATCGTCACGTTCGCGCTATTCTTCCTCGTCAACACGCCGGACGATATGGCGCGCATGCAGTTGGGCGTCAAGCGCGTGACGCCGGAAGCGATCGTCAACTGGAAGCAGGAGCGCGGTTACGACAAGCCGCTGCTCTACAACGCCGGCGCGGCCGGCGCCGGCAAGCTCACGCACACCATCTTCTACGAAAAATCGCTGCGCATGTTCGTATTCGATTTCGGCCGCGCCGACGACGGCCGCGACATCGCGCGCGAAATCAGGATGCGCATGGGCCCGAGCTTGGCGGTTGCAATGCCGGCGTTCTTCGTCGGGCTCCTCGTCTACATCACCTTCGCGCTGGGTTTTGCTTTTTTTCGCGCCACCTACATCGATTTCTGGGGGGTGGTGATGTGCGTCGCCGCGATGTCGATCTCGAGCATGTTCTACATCATCGGCGGCCAGTACCTGATCGGCAAATTGTGGCACCTGGTGCCGATCTCGGGCTTCAGCGGCGGCCTCGATGCGCTGCGTTTCATCGTGCTGCCGGCGGCGATCGGCGTGCTCGGCAGCGTCGGCGCCAGCACGCGGCTCTACCGCACGTTTTTCCTCGAGGAAATCGGCAAGGACTACGTGCGCACGGCGCGCGCCAAGGGGCTGTCCGAGATCACGGTGCTGTTCCGGCACGTGCTCAAGAACGCGATGATCCCGATCCTGACCGGCGTGGTGGTCGCGATTCCGTTCCTCTTTATCGGCGGGCTGATCACCGAATCGTTCTTCGGCATCCCGGGCCTCGGCAGCTACACCATCGACGCGATCAACTCGCAGGATTTTGCGGTGGTGCGCTCGATGGTGTTCATCGGTTCATTGCTGTATATCGCCGGGCTGCTGCTGACCGACATCTCGTACACGCTGGTCGATCCGCGCGTGAGGCTCACCTGATGCCGTTCCAGAGCGTCGTGTTGTGGACCGATTGGCTGGTGTACCTGCTGGTGCTGGTGATCGTCGCGACCATCGTTTACGTGCGCGGCAAGGAGCACCTGCGCGCGCCGTGGCGGCGCGTCGCGCAATCCGTGAGCGGCATGGTCGGGCTTACCGTGCTGCTCGTGTTCGTCGCCGCCGGGCTGCTCGATTCGGTGCATTTCCGGCCGCGCCTCGCGAGCAGCGACGGCAGCGCCAAAGTCGCCTATGCGATCGAGGTGCTGAGCGTGCTCGACCTCGTGCTCGAGCCGTTGCGCACGCGGCGCGAGAAGACCTATTCCGCACCGCTCGCGACCGGGCTCTACGCCAAGGAGATGATCGAGCTGCCCGACGGCACTCAGGTGCGCGGCTACCCGCGCCTCAATTACGGCGGCGCGCAGCTCAAGGACCCGGAGCGCGAGTGGGATACTGACGTCTGGCGCGCGACGCTTGGCGGCGTCGCCGGGGGAGCGGTGGCCTGGCTGCTGTGCGGGCTGCTGATAGCAGCGATCGTCGCACGCGGCAGCGGCGCGCATATCAGTCAGGCCTGGCGTCAGCTCTGGCGCGGCGAGACCGTAGTGCCGTGGCATGCGATCCTGCTGACGCTGGCGGCCTTCTGCGTGCTCGGCGGCGCGACCATCGCGCTCGCCGCCAAATACCACGTGTTCGGCACCGACAAGGTCGGCCAGGACGTGCTGTACCAGGCGCTCAAAAGCATCCGCACCGCGCTCGTGATCGGCACGCTGACGACGCTGGTGATGCTGCCGTTTGCGCTCGCGCTCGGCATCGCGGCCGGTTATTTCGGCGGCTGGGTCGACGACGCGATCCAGTATGTCTACACCACGCTCAATTCGATCCCGGGCGTACTGCTGATCGCGGCCGCGGTGCTGATGATGCAGGTTTACATCGACGGCCATCCCGAGCTGTTCCCGACCGCGGCGCAGCGCGCCGATCTGCGGCTGCTGTTCCTGTGCATCATCCTCGGCGTCACCAGCTGGACCGGATTGTGCCGGCTGCTGCGCGGCGAGACGCTGAAGCTGAAGGAACTCGAATACATCCAGGCCGCGCACGCGTTCGGCGTGCGCCACCACCGCATCATCACGCGCCACATCCTGCCCAACGTGATGTATATCGTGCTCATTACGGTGGTAATGGAATTCAGCGGCCTGGTGCTGGCGGAGGCGGTGCTGTCGTACGTCGGCGTCGGCGTCGATCCCTCGATGAACAGTTTCGGCACCATGATCAACAACGCGCGGCTCGAGATGGCGCGCGAGCCGATGGTGTGGTGGTCGCTCGCCGCCGCGTTCGTGTTCATGGTGACGCTGGTGCTGGCGGCCAACCTGTTCGCCGACGCGGTGCGCGACGCGTTCGACCCTCGCGTCAGGATACTGAAACCTATGCGAAGGGGCGCCTAAGGGTATGAGATCCGCACAGCCGCTGCTGAAGATCGAGAACCTGTCGACCTGGCTCGACACCGAGGACGCCGTGGTGCGCGCGATCGAAGGGCTATCGCTCGAGATCGGCCGCGGCGAAACCTATGCGCTGCTCGGCGAATCGGGCTGCGGGAAGTCGATGACCGCCTTGTCGGTAATGCGGCTGCTGCCCGACACGGGGCGGGTCGTCAGCGGCACGGTCGAGCTCGCCGGCGAGGATCTGCTGCGCAGGCCCGAGATCGCGATGCGCGACATCCGCGGGCGGCGCGTCGCGATGATCTTCCAGGAGCCGATGCTGAGCCTGAACCCGGTGATGACGGCCGGCGCGCAGATCGCCGAGACGCTCAAGCGGCACACCGGGCTGGCCGGAGCGGCGCTGGATGCGCGCGTAATCGAGCTTTTGAATGCGGTGGGCATCCCCGATCCGGAACGCCGCCGCGCCGAATATCCGTTCCAGCTGTCGGGCGGCATGAAACAGCGCGTGATGATCGCGATGGCGCTCGCGTGCGATCCCGAGCTGCTGATCGCGGACGAGCCGACCACCGCGCTCGACGTCACGATCCAGGCGCAGATCCTCGACCTCCTGCGCGAGCTGCAACGCACCAGCGGCATGTCGGTATTGCTGATCACGCACGACCTCGCGGTGGTTGCGGAAATGGCGCAGCGCGTGGCGGTGATGTATGCGGGCGAAATCATCGAGACCGCATCGCGCGAGCAGTTTTTCACGAGTCCCGCGCACCCGTATTCGCGCAAGCTGTTCGATTCGCTGCCCGGCAACCATCGCCGCGGCGAGACGCTGGCCGTGATCCGCGGCAGCGTACCCGCGCTGACGCGCGAATTCGTCGGCTGCCGCTTCGCCGAGCGCTGCGACCACGCATGGGATCTGTGCCGCAGCACGGTACCGCCTTGGTATGAACTCGGCGGCGGGCAGGGAGCAAGGTGCCACCTGTTCGCCCAAGGCGAACAGGTAAGGATCGAGGATCG
>JAHFRL010000250.1 GCA_023266235.1 Betaproteobacteria bacterium | reverse complement strand
CTAACGCCCGGGCCGGAACACCGCGCGAGGCGGCTGCATTTGGCGACGTGCTGCTGATCTCGGTGCCTTATAGTGCGCTCCCGCAGGTCGGCCGCGATCTCGCGGATTTGATCAAGGGCAAAATCGTAATCGATACGTGCAATCCCATCGTCGCGCGTGACGGCGAAATTGCAGTCGCGGCCCGCGAGAAAGGCGCCGGCCTCGCCTCGGCGGAGCTGCTGCCGGGTGCGCGTATCGTGCGCGCCTTTAACGCGATCGGTTACGCGCGGATGGGAGAAGCGGCGAAAAGCGCCCAGCGCGTCGGGATGCCGATAGCGGGCGACGACGCAAAAGCATTGGAAATAGCGTCAGAGCTGGTGCGCAAGGTGGGCTACGAGCCGGTCGTGGTCGGGTCGCTCGCGACGATGGGCAAATATCTGATTCCGGGAACCCCGCTCGGAGGCGAGCACACGCCGGCGGAGATCCGGCAAATCGTCAGCACCCTCAAATAATGGAAACCGGGCTTCGTCCCCGTTTTTCCGGAATGGCCGCCGCGGGGATTCCTGCTACAGCTCTTTGACGAGTAATTTGCGGAATTTGATCGGACCGCCGTTGTATTGAAGCCCGATCCTTCCTTCCGGGAACCTGCTGTCCTGGGTGCTGACGGTGACCACGCCGTTCAGCTTCACGGTAATCTGCGAGCCCTTGGCGTAGATCTCGTAGGTGTTCCACCGGCCGCCGGCCTTGTATATGGGACTCACCATGGCGACATTGACAAGGCTTCCCGTGCTGTACGACGGATTCGGGTTCTTGTCCCAGATCTGCGCCTCATAGGCGCCTGTTGCGGTACTGACGGAGGTGGGATTCATGGCGCGTATGTAGATGCCGCTGTTGGTGTCGTCGGATGCCCAGAATTCCGCATAGAGCTCGAAGTCCTTGAAGGATTTCTTCGAGACCAGGACGCTGGCGCCCTTGGTGGTGCTTTTGTCCGCCTGGATGGCGCCCTCCGCGGCCCTCCAGTTGGCGCCGCCGGTCACGTTCCAGTTGTCCATGCCGGTGTCGCCATCGATCAGCGTGACCCAGCCCGCGGTTGGCAGATGCCCGCAACCGAAAATGGTCAACGCGACAACCAGCAGCCCCGCGGCGCTTGCAAAGTGTCGTTTCATGGTGATCTCCCCCTTGTTGATGACGAACCTGCGGAGAATGCGGCACCCGCTGCCTAACCGTCAAGACACCGGCTTGATCGGTTTGCCTGCTGACCCGGAACGCTACTCGATTTTCACCCCCGCGGCGCGCACGACCTTGCCCCACTTGGCGATGTCGGCCTTGATGCGCTCGGCGAGCAGCTCCGGCGCGCCGCCGGCGGGAACGCCGCCCTGCGAGAGCAGCCGCTCCTTCACGTCCTGCGTGGCGAGGACTTTCTGCGCCTCGGCGTTGAACTTCACGATGATCTCGCGCGGCGTACCGGCGGGCATCATGATCCCGAACCAGCTGTCGGCCTCGAACCCCTTGAGCGACTCGCTGATGGCGGGCACCTCCGGCAGCACGGGCGAGCGCTTGCTCGACGCGACGCCGATCGCGCGCAGCCGCCCGCTCTTCACGTGCGGCAGCGAGGAAGGGATGCTGTCGAAGAACAGCTGCACGTTGCCCGGGATGAGATCGGCGAGCCCCGGCGCGCTGCCCTTGTACGGCACGTGCAGCGCGGTGAAGCCGCCCATCTGCTTGAGCATCTCCTGCTCGAGATGCGAGAGCGTGCCCTGGCCCTGCGAGGCGAAGGCGAGCTGGCCGGGGCGCGCCTTGCCGAGCGCGATAATCTCCCTCACGTTGCGTGCCGGCAGCGACGGATGAATGACCAGGATGTGCGGCACGTTGCCGGCGAGCACGACCGGCGCGAGATCGCGCTCGAGGTCGTAGCCGAGCTTGGTGTAGGTGCTCATGCCGATGGCGTTGGTCGTCACCGCCGCCATCACGGCCGTATAGCCGTCGGGCGCGGCCTTGGCGACGATCTCGACGCCGAAGTTGCCGCCGACGCCGGGGCGGTTGTCCACGATGATCGCCTGGCCCCAAGCCTCACTGAGCTTCTGACCGATCGTGCGCGTGAGCAGATCCGCCGCGCCCACCGGCGGAAACGGTACGATGATGCGAACCGGCTTGGCCGGATAGCTCTGGGCGGCGGCGCCGGCTGCGGCGAGTGCGAAACCGATCGCGACGACTTGTGCGAACCTGTTGCTCATTGGCAGCTCCCTCGGCGATGATTCGGGACGGCATGCGACTACGGCCGTTACCATATCCCATTGCCCTCGCCCGCGCCAGATACGCCCCGTAAAACGGACGGTACGGCTCCGAAACAGTGCGGCTGACGTAAAATGGCGCTCGAAGGAGTCCCAAAGTGGCTTTTGATCTCGTTTTGCGAAACGCGCGGCTCGCCAATGGCGATGGTGCAACCGTCGATATCGCGGTTGCCAACGGACGCATCGCCGCCATCGCGCCGCGCATCCCGGGCGGCGGCGAGAGCGTGGACGCTGGCGGGCGGCTCGTGTCCCCGGGGCTGGTGGAATGCCATTTCCATCTGGACAAGTCCCGCATCCTCGACCGCGTCGCGCCGCTCGCGGACCGGCGCGCGACCGACTACATGAAGCGCACTGCCGCGGTAAAGCACACGTTCACGGTCGAGGACGTCTACACGCGCGCCCGCGCGACGCTCGAGCAGTGCCTGCTGAACGGCGTCGGCCACATGCGCACCCACGTCGAGGTGGACCCCAACGTCGGCCTGCGCGGTTTCGACGCCATCGAGCGCCTCGCGAAGGATTATGCGTGGGGAATCGACCTGCAATTGTGCGTCTTTCTCCAGGAAGGCTGGACGAACGTCCCGGGCGCCGAGGACAACGTGAGGACAGCGCTCAAGCGCGGGGC
>JAHFRL010000166.1 GCA_023266235.1 Betaproteobacteria bacterium | reverse complement strand
TGAGGCCCTGGCTGCGGATGATGCTGCCCCACTTGCGGCGTTCTGCCGCGAGGTAATCGCGGAAAGCTCCGGGCGTCCCGCCGACCAGCTGGACGCCGAGTTCCGCCATCTGGCTGCGGTAATCCTGAGTGTTGAGCTGCTGGTTGATCTCGCGATTGAGCAGCGCGATCACTGCCGCCGGCGTCGCCGCCGGCGCGAGAATGCCGTGCGACACCCCGGCGGTGAAATCGCGCAGCCCCGCTGCCGCGAATGTCGGCACCTCGGGCAACGCGGGTAATGTCGCCGCGCTCGCCACGGCGATTCCATGCACCCGTTTGCCGCGCACGTGGCCGATCGCGGTCGTGGCGCTATCGAACAACAGCTGCACCTCGCCGCTCATCAGCGCCGTGACCGCCGGCGCCGCGCCCCGGTAAGGCACGTGCACCAGGTCGATTCCGGCCGTTACCTTGAGCAACTCGGTGGCCAGATGCGTGGAAGTGCCGGCGCCGCCCGACCCGAATGCAAGCTCACCGGGACGCCGTTTCGCCAAAGCAATGAGCTGCGCAAGACTGGCGGCCGGCAGTGCCGGATGCGCGAGCAACACGTGCGGCGTGTCGCTGACGTGAATGACCGGGGCAAAGTCCTTGTCGGCGTCGAACGGCAGCCGCGGGTAGAGCCACTGATTCGCGGTCAGGATCGGGTGCGAGGCAAAGATCAGCGTGTGCCCGTCAGGCGCGGCCTTCGCAACGGCGGCGGCGCCGACATTGCCGGCAGCGCCGGTCACATTCTCGACCACGACGGATTTGCCCCAGGCGCGGGTCAGGCGCTCGGCGAGTCGGCGCGCGTTTACGTCGCCGCCGCCACCCGCGGCGAACGGCGCCACGATGCGCACGGTCCGGGCGGGAAACTCCTGTGCAATGCCGGGCGCGGCTGCCGCCAGCGCGGCAAGCAGGATGGGCAGCTGCGTCATCGCCGGATTTCCCGATTCAATACTGCGCACTTGTCTCAAGCTTCAAGCAGCGGCCGGTGCGGCGGCAATCCCGATCAGCTCGCTGGTGCTGGCGAGCTTGTCGAGCGTATGCACGAGCCTGATCACGCGTTCGATGTGCTCCGCGGCAAGGCACGACCCCACCACGTGCCTGAACTTGTATTCGATGTCCTCGGGCTGCAACGGATGCTCGGGGCTGCCGCGGCGGTGCAGGAGCAGCTTCTCGAAACTGCGACCGTCGCGCGTCGTCACTTTTACGCGCGCCGCATGCCGGAATGCAGCGCCCATTTCTTCTATCTCGGGATCGACGTAAGCCGTGATGCGCTTGATGAAGTCGAATATCCTCGGATCACGCAGCCTGTCTTCACGGTACTGGTCGGTAAAGGCGACGCCGTCGAGCGCGATCACGGCGAGCCCGTAGTACAGGTTCATCTGCGCCGCGGTCACGCCTTGCGCCTTGTATTCCCACGCGCAGTGCACATGGGTCATCGGACTCAAGCCCGTTGCGAGCTGCCGGATATCGTCGGGCTTGAGCTGCTGCTCGCGCATGATCTCGGCGAGCCCGTCCAGTGCCGTATGGATGCTGGTGACACTCGCGTGCGGCTTGTAGCCGACGTTCAGCGTTTCCCACGTCGTGCCGAGACCCGCAGTCAATCGCGCGGGGTTGGGCTGGTCCGAATAGCAACTCAGATAGCCGCCATACGAAGCTTCGAGCACGTCCGTGATGCCGGTAAATCCGGACTTGGCGAGCAGCGCCGAATAGACACCGCTTTGGGCCGCGCGGCCGCTGTGAAAACGCTTCACCATCGCGCCTTCCTGCGCCGCCATCAGGCCGCCTGCCTGCGAGCCGACAATGCCGAGCGCGTGCTGAAACTGCCCGGCGTCAAGACCCAGCGCCCGTGCCGCGGTCGCCGCCGCCACGAACGCGCCGGAAGTGCCCTGCGGATGGAAGCCGCGGAAGAACAAGCTCATCGTCGCCGCACTGCCGACGCGGTGTCCCACCTCGTAACCCGCCACCATGGCAGTGATCACATCGCGGCCGGACGCGCCGCCCTGTTGCTCCGCGAACGCCAGTGCCACCGGAGTGGCGAGCGATCCGGCATGAATGATCGATTCCTTGTGAATATCGTCGAGCTCGAAGGCGTGCCCGGCAGTGCCGTTGACCAACACCGCCAGGGATACCGAACTCTTCTTGCCCATGCCCAGCAGCGAGGCGACCGGCCGCGCCTGTTCGTCCTCCACCAGCGCGGCGACTTTGCGGGTCCACGGCAAGGTCGCGCCGAACAGGCAGCAGCCTATGCTGTCCAGCACGCTGAGCTTGATGCGCTCGACCGCCTCGCGCGGAATATCCTCGTAGCGCAAAGCGGCGGCGAATTGCGCGAGATCGTGCGTCGCGTTTTCAAGTAACGGGGGTTGTGAGCTGCTCATGTCCTTCATTCATGCGCGTGAGGCATAAGACAAATTGGGAGAAGAATCTTCGCGTTGGATATTTTTTTCGGTTCCGGCTACCCGGGCTTAGGCATTACATCCAGTCTGACGACGATGCCATCGAGCTCTGGCGCCGGCGCGGGATACCGCTCCATCACCAGCGGATCGTGCCCGGGAATAATGTGTTTGGGCGAATCGGCAAGGCGGTGCAACGTGGCATAGCCGTCCATCACCTCACCGAGATGGAACGTGGTGGGAAAGCAACGGCCGGTCTCCATGTGCTCGTAGTAGTGGCTCGCGTCGGATGCCAGCACCACCCAGCCGCGTTTGGTCATCACCCGCACGCTCTGCATCCCCGCGGTATGGCCGCCGATACGGTGCACGCTCAAGCCGGGAGCAAGCTCCGCCTCGCCGCGATAAAACGTCACGCGGTTCTTGAACACCAGCCGCACCATGCCGACGACATCGTCGACCTCGTAGCCATGATTGAAGCGCGCATGCCGCATATGGCGCCCGGTGGCGTAGCTCATTTCGTCGTCCTGCAGATGAAACTGCGCGGTCGGAAAATCGTGGAAGGTGCCGACGTGGTCGTAATGCAGATGCGTCAGGATCACGTCCTTGATCGCGTCGGCTTTGACGCCGAGCAGCGCCAGCCCATCGCGCGGTGAACGCAGGAACGTGCGCTTGCGGCGCGCCGCCATCTCGGCGGTGAACCCGGTGTCGATCACGAAACTGCATTGCTCGTTGCGCACCAGCCACACGAAGTAGTCCATCGGCATCGGCGCATCGTGCGGATCGCCGCCGACGAAATGGTCGCGCCGCCGCGCCTCGCGCGTTGCATACTTGATTGCAAACACTTCGTAGCTGGGTATCGTCATTTTTCCATCCCGTAAAAACCATTAAATGTTGCCGACGCGCAGGAGCTTCTCTTGAGCAGTCATGCCGGACCCGAAGCACGTATCCAGGCTCAACGCGACCATTCATGCATCACGCAGGCAGCTGAGAAAGCCCCCAGGGCGGTTACGATCACCGACGAACACCTATTCGACACCCGCTTACGGGCGCGTCGAGCACGAATATCCCTTCGTTTGCAATGCGCCGACCGTCGTAAGGACTTAGTTCCATGCTCTTGCCGAAGTTATAATGCATCCTGAACAGATCGGTGGCAATATCGAAGCTGAAATGCTGATCGCTCAACCAGGCCGGATGGGCCCGCTGCGGCTGCGCAACCGCATCATCATGGGACCGATGGGCACCAACTACGGCACCACCGACGGGCTCTCGACCGAGCGCGACAAGCTCTATTACGGCGAGCGCGCGAAGGGCGGCGCCGCGATGATCATCACCGAGGCGATGGTCATTACCGAGGGCGCGCGCAACCACACCAACTCGCTATGCCTGTTCCACGACCGCTACATCCCGGGTCTCGCCGGCATCGTGGAGGCAATCCACGAGGGTGGCGCGCTGGCGGTCGGGCAGATCAACCATCGCGGCGCGCTGCTCAAGCGCTCGGTGCTGGGCATGGAGCCGGTGACGTCATCGGACTGGCACAACCCCAACACCGGCGAGCCGGCGCGCGCGTTGGCTATTCCCGAGATCGAGGCGATCCAGCGCGCTTTTCTCGATTCCGCCCGCCGGCTGTATCGCGCCGGGTACGACGCCGTGGAACTGCACGCCGCCAACGGTTACCTGTTCCAGCAATTCTTCAGCCCGCGTATCAACCAGCGCGAAGACCGCTACGGCGGCTCGCTGGAGAACCGCATGCGCTTCCTGCTGGAGACCGCGGCGCTGGTTCGCGCCGGGTTGCCCGAATTCCCGCTGATGGTGCGCATCAGCGCGACCGAGTACTGCGAAGGCGGCTACAGCGAGCAGGACATGATCGCCCTCTGCCAGGCGCTGGAGCGCGTCGGGGTAATCGCGATCGACATGTCGGGCGGCAGCAACGAGAGCCCGCAACTGTCGCGCTATTGCATCCAGCCACCCTCCTTCGCGCGCCGCTTCCTCGAGCCCTATGCGCGGCCCATCGCCGAGGCGCTGGGCATCCCGACCATCATGGCCGGGCGCATCATCGATCCGGAGGACGCCGAGGGCATCATGCAGGCGGGCAGCGCCGATTTCGTGGCCGTGTGCCGCGCGCTGGTGGCAGACGCGTACTGGCCGCGCAAGGCTTTCGGCGAGATCGCGACGCCGATCCGCAAGTGCATCTCCTGCAATGTGTGTTTCGAGCGCCTGACGCTGGAGCGCGACGTCTCCTGCGTGGCGAACCCGATGGTCGGCACCGAGTTCGAGCGCATCGAGACGGCGGAGCCGCAATTGCGCAAAGGCGGACCGCCGCGGTCCGAATGCGGGCGAAAGCGCATCCTGGTGCTGGGCGCGGGCGTAGCCGGCATCGAAACAGCGCGAGTGGCCGCGGGGCTCGGTCACCATGTCGAGATCTGGGAGAAGGCCGCCAAGCCCGGCGGCCAGATGCCGCTCGCCCTCGCGGCCCCCGACAAGGCCGATGTCGCCGGCATCTGGACTTATCGTTGGCAGCAGATCGAGAGCCTCCGCGTCCCGGTGCGCACCGGCATGCATGCGACCGCGCAGTCGATTCGCGATTTCAGGCCCGACCTGGTGGTGGTTGCCACCGGCGCGAAGCCGCGGCCTTTGCCGTTCCCGGTGAAGACCGATATCCCCGTGCTCCAGGCGTGGGACGTGTTGCTCGATCGCGAGCGGGTGCCGCGCGGAGCGCGCATTACCATCGTCGGTGGCGGCATGGTCGGGATCGAGACAGCCGACACCCTGATCCACTATCGCGGCGTCAAGGCGTTTGTGGTCGAGGGCCTGTCGGTCATCGCCAAGGAGATGGCTCGCAACAACCGTTACGACGTGCTCGACCGTCTCGAGAAGGGCGCAGCGCGGGTGCTGACCAACGCCCCCGTCGTATCGATCGAGGGCGACACGGTCTGGGCGAAGGTCGACGGCAAGCGCGAGCCGATCGACGCCGGCGACGTGATTATTGCGGCGATCCGGCCGCTGCCCAACCGCGACATCGTGCCGGAAGTCGAGCGCTCCGGCGCGCAATACGTGCTTGCAGGCGATTGCAACCAGATCGGCGATTTTCTGGCGGCGGTGCGCGACGGGTGGATGCTGGCGACCGCGATCGATCTGCGCCTGCCTGCACGGCGCGACGCGCCGGGCAGCCGCTAGTTGCTCCGCACGACTCCCGCTTGCGCGCCGGCGATACCGTGATGGCGTTGGGCGATCTCCGCTCCGAACGAGCCATGGCCGCGCTGGAAAGCCGCGTCGAAAAGCCCTACACTTCGTCCTCCTGATCGCCAACCCGTCTCGAAGCAAGGAGTATCCTCATGCGTCGTAGCGCGATTCTGTGTTCAGCCATCTTCGCGGCCAGCCTGCCCCTCCACGGTCACGCCCAGACCTATCCGGTCAAGCCGATCCGCGTGATCAACGCGTTTGCGCCCGGTGGCGCGAGCGACGTCGTCGCCCGCAACTTCGCCGCCAAGCTCACCGAGTCTCTGGGACAGCAGGTAACTGTCGACGACCGGCCCGGCGCCGGCGGCAACATCGCCGCGGAATTGGTCGCGCGCAGCCCCGCCGACGGCTACACCTTGCTGATGGGAACGTTTTTCCTGTCGACTAACCCGAGCCTGTACAGCAAGATGACCTACGACTCGCAGAAAGATTTCGCGCCGATCTCGATGGTGACAGCCGCACCGCTGATTCTGTGCGTGCATCCATCGGTACCGGCCAAGAGCACCAGGGAGCTGGTGGCGCTGGCGAAACAGCACCCGGGCGAGCTTTATTTCCCGTCGGCCGGCAATGGCACGTCGATGCATCTTGCCGGCGAGTTGTTCAACATGATGACCGGCATCAAGACCGTGCATGTGCCCTACAAAGGCTCCGGCCCGGGCGTCCTCGATCTGGTGAGCGGGCGGCTGCACTTCATGCTGAATCCCATGCCCGAGCCAGTGCCGTTCATCAAGTCCGGCAAGCTGCGCGCGCTCGCCACTTCGACGCCCAACCGGATCGCCGCGCTGCCCGAGCTTCCGCCCGTCGCCGAAGCCGTTCCGGGATACGAAGTTCTGACCTGGCAGGGATTGGTCGCGCCGGCCGGCACGCCCGCGGAAGTCATCAAGCGCCTGAATTCCGAGCTCGTCAAGGCGCTCAAAAACCCCGAGTTCGAGGCGCGCATGCGCGGCATGGGCCTGGAACTCTACGGCACTACGCCCGAGCAATTCGCGCAGTTCATCAAGGACGAGAACGCGAAGTGGGCCAAGGTCATCAAGGCCACCGGCGCCCGCATCGATTAGGCGTTATTGTGATCTACAGGGGAACATTCCAGTTGTCGGGCCCGCGCGAGACCCGCCCGGCTCCTGGTCTCCTTGCAGTTAACCAGCGCCGCTTGTATTCGGGTCCACTGGAGCCCTGGTCGGGGAAACACCTTAATCCATAGCGAGCAACGCCGCTCAACCGTGCCGGCGGACGGGTTTGCGCACTGAAATCCTCATGGGTCGAGGCTGACTGAACGGATCTCGGTGATCGGCAGCGCTGCGATTTCACGCAACTTTTCATAACGCTCTGAACTGAGGTCGACGAGCGCGCCGAGTTGCGAGTAAGACGACACCACGAAATGCTCGCGGTCGCCTTCGCCGCGCCGGGTGATGCCGAATTCGACCTGGCCGCGCTCTTCCGTCGTGAGCTTGCTGACGAAGTTCTTGGTCGCCCAGATCGCGCCGTAGCGGGCGAAATCGCTGAGCCGCGCGGCATGATTGATCGTATCCCCCAGGACCGCGAACTCAACGCTGGTGGCGGACTGAAAAGTCCCGAGCCATTCCTGGCCTTCGTGCAGCCCGATGTTCAGGTAGAGCTCATTGAGCCAATTCTTGCGCAGCTGCCAGTGCTTGCTGATTTTCCGCATCTCGAGCTTCACCTCGTGGGCACAGGCCAGCGCATTGAAGATGTAGTTGCTGTCCGGCTGCGGAAAGAAATAGTAGACCATCCCGTCGCCGACGTGCTTGCCATGGGTGCCGTAGTACTTTCTGAACACCGGCGCCATCGTCGACCAGATTTCGTTGATCAGCTCGAAATACTCTTCCGGCGGGAGCTCGGAGCAAATCTTCACCGAGTTCTGCAGGTCCGCGACCAATACTGCGAGCGGCGTCAGTACAGGAAGCTGCTTGCGCAGCAGGTTGCGTATGACGATGTCGCGACGCGCGAGAAATTCCAGCAGACCCGGATCGGCCTGCCCGGACGGGATGTGAACGATCAGTATCCCTTCCCTGAAGTAGATGCCGTACACCTGCCACGACTCGGAGTTCCCGGCATCGCCACGCAGCGTGTAGGGAACCTCGACCACTGTCTGGCCAGTCACGCAATCGGATTGGTCGTACAGCTCATCGATCAGCGTCGCCAGTCGCCCGTCCAGGCTCTTCAAGATGCCATGCATGCTGGCCTTGGACAGGCGGGCTTTGGCGAATGACAGATGAAGACGCAGGAGTTCGTCGCGGCACGCGGTGGACTTCCCGCTGGATGCATCCAGCAGCATAAGAAAAACGCTGCGCGACTCGCTGCCCGGCGGCGGCGTGTCGAAGCCCAGGACCTTCTGACGGGCTGCCTCGTTGTACCAGGTCAATTCAAAGTTGTAATTGACCATGTACGCGGGATGCGGGATGTTATCGAGCGTCAGCTGGAGACTCCGCCTTTCTCCTGCGGACGGCTTCTCAGCCGACCCCGTGCCGTCCTGCGGCAATGGGCCGGTTGATTCCGCGGACGACTGCTCCTGCCTCACTCCGATACGCGCGACGATCTCTGTCATCGTTAATCCCTCCGTTTTCAGACGACGGACTTGTTCGATTCGCTCCAAGGCCCAATCGGGGAAATAACCCAGCATGCGGGCGTCCCCCTCTCCGACTGCTGGTTGTCTAAGAAGTGGTTTAGACAGCAATCCCAGAGCAATATAATTGTTTAATGTTGCTCTGGAAATACCTGTTTTTATTAAAATATCTTTACTTGATATCAAGGTAACCTGGAAGCTTACTTATATAGTTAAACGCCTTATTTATACTGTCTAAGTAAGTAATTTAGACATATGTATAACTCAATGTCAAGTTTCCTATATTCCTCGCTTTCGGCCGGCTGGGATGAAAGCTGTGCGGGCCAGGTCCATCCCGGGAATGCCGGTGGGACGAAAAACCCATGGCCGGCTGCCCCGCGCCATGATTTACCCGCGCCGGGGAATCCAAATTTAGTGGAGTTCAACGTTCAGGTTGAACCCCGCTTGGATTGTTTGGGTGCCAGTGAAGACGCTTTTCTGATCTCCGCGTTCTTACGAACCTCAAGATCGCCATCCATGATGGGGTTGCGTCCCCGGTAGTGGTGTAAGAAGGGTCTCCCCGAAACGGGGCGGCCATCGTGGTTCTCGGGTAAGGTTGAGGTGCGACCCACCAACTTTACTTGAGGAGAAACACGATGACCAAAGCAAGCATGGCACTGAGCGAACTCGTTGAGAAGGGGGCCGATGGCGATTTTTTGCGCCAGATGGTCGAGTTTGTTGCACAGCG
>JAHFRL010000165.1 GCA_023266235.1 Betaproteobacteria bacterium | reverse complement strand
CCGCAGCACCACAGCACTTTCTGCACGTTGATCGAGTTGGTGCGGCCCCAGATTTTCAGCATGTGACGTGATCTCTCGTGTTATTCGTACATTGGTTCAAAACGGAAGCGCGTAGTCTAGACGAACACGCCCACCTGCATCGAAAACCCTATTCTGCGCTCGCCATTGTCATTGCTCAAGCGCGGGCGAGGAGGTGTTTTTTCTCTGTGACCTCGGTGTCCTCTGTGGCTAGGTTTTAGTTGCTGAGTGAAACGTGAAAAGTGAAATGTGAAACGTAATGCCCCTTTCCCCCATCACTGGGGGAGAAGCCGAGGGTGAGGGCGCTCACCCTTCACTCCCGAAACGTGCTTGTTGAACGCGCTGAAGAAGTTTTCGGCGAGTTTTTTCGCCACGCCGTCGACCAGGCGCGAGCCGACCTGGGCGAGCTTGCCGCCGATGGTGGCCTTGGCCGTGTTCATGCGCGGGTTCGGCGTCATCATCACTCAAAGGCTCGGGCCGCTCCCGCGACTGGCGTGCCAGAAGGCAAGGATGACAACCTTGGTAGCCCGCACACGGTAGTAGATGTGGTACCTGACCCTTGACAGGTACAGGCGGCGTAAGTCTGGGTAGCGGGCGGTGCTGGACCTCGCGCCGACCCCTGGTTCGTAGGAGAGAAGCGACTTCGCTTCCTGAAAGTCGATGCGGATGGCATCCGGCGCAACGGGTCTGTTCGCCGCCCACCAAGCCGCCGCCGTCTCGATCTGCGCTGCCGCCCGAGTGGTTACCTCAACGTCGAGCACTTTGCTCAGGCGATACGGCGAAGACGTTCGAGCAATTCTTTCGCGGAGATCGTCTCTCCTCGGTCGGCCTGGGCGATCGATTCCAAGAGTTCCGCCTCAAGTTCAGGCGGAATCTCGAAGGTCTCGTCCGTTTCGCGGGCAAGGATAGTGACGACGGCACCCTCGGGCAGGAGATCACCTTCCACGACGACCTTTCCACCTACGACGGTTCCGGTAGCTAGCTGCATGGGGGACATGATACACCGGCGCATAGGCGCGCGCACCCTATGACGCCGAATTTTTTCTGTGGCTAGGTTTTAGTTGCTGAGTGAAACGTGAAAAGTGAAATGTGAAACGTAATCCCCTCTTCCCCATCACTGGGGGGGGGAGGGCGGAGGCGAGGGGGCTAACCCTTCACCCTTCACTCCTTCACTCCTTCACCCGAAACGTGTTTGTTGAACGCGCTGAAGAAATTCTCGGCGAGCTTTTTGGCGACGCCGTCGATCAGTCGCGAGCCGACCTGCGCGAGCTTGCCGCCGACGGTGGCCTTGGCGACGTATTCGAGCCGCGTCGCGTCGCCCGAGGGCATGAGTTTTACGTCAGCCCGGCCCTTGGCAAAGCCGGCAACGCCGCCCTGGCCCTCGAATATCAGCGTGTAGGCATTGGGGGCATCGACGTTGGTGAGAGTGATCTTGCTTTTGAACCTGGCGCTGACCGGTCCGACTTTGGCGCCCATCGTCATATGAAACTCGGAATCGGTGATTTTTTCCATCGATTCGCAGCCGGGAATGCATTGCTGCAGCACCGCGGGATCGCAGATCGCGTCCCAGGTCTGTTGCTGCGGTTTGGGTATCAGTTGCTCGCCGATAATTTCCATGGTGCCTTTTCAGTGTCATGCCGCGCGCCGCGCCGCCGGCGTTGCGCGCAGGCTCGCCGCGAGATCGGCGAGGCTTTGCAGGTTGTGCGCCGGCAGGAACGCATCGACATGCGGCAGCATCGCGGCAATGCCCGCTGCCTTGGCTTCAAATCCGGCGTAGCGCAGCAGCGGGTTGAGCCAGATCAGCTCGCGGCACGACTTGTGCAGCCGCTCCATCGCGTGCGCCAGTCCCGCCGCATTATCGCGGTCGAGCCCGTCGCTGACAAGCAGCACGCGCGCGCCCTGCCCGAGCACGCGGCGCGACCAGCAGCGGTTGAACTCGGCGAGACAGGCGCCGATGCGCGTGCCGCCCGACCAGTCGGGCACGGCGCGGCTCGCGGCCGCGAGCGCGGCGTCGACATCGCGGTGCTTGAGGCGGCGCGTGATGTTGGTGAGCCGCGTGCCGAAAGTGAACGTGTCGATGCGGCAGCCGTCGTTGCCGATCGCGTGCACGAAATGCAGCAGCATGCGCGTGTAACGGTGCATCGAGCCCGAGATATCGGCGAGCACGACGAGGGGGGCTGCGCGCGCGGCGTGCGCGCGGCGCTTGAGCGGGATGATGGAAGCGCTGGCGCGCAGCGCGGCGCGCAGGCTCGCGCGCAGGTCGATTTTCGGTCCATGCGCGTCAGCCCGGTAGCGGCGCACCGGCTGCCGCGGCAGCCACAACCGGAACTGCGCAAGCGCGGCCCCGGCTTGCGCGAGCTCGTCCGCGGTCATCTGCTCGAAGTCCTTGCGCTGCAGCAGTTCGTGTTCCGACCAGGTCGATGTTGCATCGACCTCGATGGATTGTCCGCGGGGCGTGCTTGGCCGCGGCGGGGCGGGGGTTGCAAGCGCCCGCGCAAGGCGTGGCGCGAGCTGCTCGTTACGCCGCGCGCGGCCGTGGGCGTGCGGCAGCAGGAGTTGCGTGATGCGCGACAGCAGATCGGGGTCGCGCCAGAACACGTGAAACGCCTGCTCGAACAGATGGCGCTGCTCGTGGCGGTCGAGGAACACCGCGGCAAGCGTCTCCTGGAAGTCATCGCGGCGCTCGAGGCCGACGATCTCGAGCGCTTTGAGCGCGTCGATCACCTTGCCGGGCCCGACCGAAATGCTCGCGCCGCGCAGCACGCGCGCGAAGTGCATCACGTTCTCGGCGAGTTTTCCTGTTTGCATGACTTGAAATCCAGGGGAACCGCCGATGCACGCCGATCAACGCCGATACAGTTAAAAATCCAGACAGGTCGGACAGCAAGCATTTATTCGCGATTACCCGCGGTTGAATGTTTTTTCTGTCCTTGCGACCGGTTCCAGTCAGGCAGCCGCGAGTTCGGCCTTGACTTCGCCGAGTATCTTCGCTGCTTCGCTGCCGTGGATTTTCGCGATGTCGTCCTGGTATTTGAGCAGCACGCCGAGCGTGTCGTTGATCGTGTCCGGGTCGAGCGCGAGCTTGTCGAGCGCGGCGAGCGCGCGCGTCCAGTCGATGGTCTCGGCGACCCCCGGCAGCTTGAACAAGTCCATGCCGCGCAGCTTGTGCACGAACGCGACGACTTCGCGCGACAGTTTGTCCGCCGTGCCCGGGGCTTTGCGCTTCATAATTGCGAGCTCGCGCGCGGCATCGGGATAATCGACCCAGTGGTAGAGGCAGCGGCGCTTCACCGCGTCGTGAATTTCGCGCGTGCGGTTCGAGGTGATGACGACGATCGGCGGCTCGGCTGCCTTGATGGTGCCGAGCTCGGGGATGGTGACCTGAAAGTCCGACAGCACTTCGAGCAGATACGCTTCGAACGGCTCGTCGCTGCGGTCGAGCTCGTCGATCAGCAGCACCGGCGCGCCGTCGACATCGCTCTCCAGCGCCTGCAATAGCGGGCGTTTGATCAGGAAGCGCTCGCTGAAGATGCCGTCGCCGATCGCCTCTTTCGGTTTGCCGGCCGCTTCAGCCAGCCGGATTTCGATCATCTGCCGCTGGTAGTTCCATTCGTAGACCGCGGAGGCGGTATCGAGGCCTTCGTAACATTGCAGCCGCACCAGCTTGCGGCCGAGCGCGGACGCGACGACTTTCGCGATTTCGGTCTTGCCGACGCCCACCGCGCCTTCGAGAAACAGCGGCCGGCCCATCCTGAGCGCGAGAAAAAGCGCGGTCGCGAGGCTGCGCTCGGCGACGTAATCCCCGCCCGCGAGCAGCGCGAGCGTCTCGTCGATGGAATTTGGAAGGGCCATTAAAGCGGCAATCCTTTAAAGCGGCAACCCTGGACGCAAAGGCGCAAAGACGCAAAGAGAACGAGATAAAAAGTCAGGTACAGGAAGCGTAATGCATTTGATCTTATATCTCATCTGCCTTTCTTTGCGCCTTTGCGGCTTTGCGTCGAGGTTTGGCGTCATTTACCGGAGAGAGCGGTTTCGACCGCGCGCTGCGCGAGCATGGTGATGAGATGCGAGCGGTATTCGGCGTTCGCGTGGATGTCGGAATTGAGCCCCTCGGCCGGCACCTTGATCCCTGCGATCGCTGCCGGTGCGAATTTCGACGTGAGCGCTTTCTCCATTTCCTTGACGCGGAACACGCAGCTCGCGGCGCCGGTCACCGCGACGCGCACGCTGCCCGCGGTATCGGAGACGAACACGCCGACCAGCGCATAGCGCGACGCGGGGTTGTGAAACTTTACGTAGGCGGCGCGCTTGGCCATCGGGAACGACACGGAGGCGATGATTTCGCCCGGCTTCAGCGCGGTTTCGCACAGGCCGGTGAAGAATTTGTCCGCGGGGATGTCGCGCTTGTTGGTGGTCACCGTCGCGCCGAGCCCGAGCACCGCGGCCGGATAATCCGCCGCCGGGTCGTTGTTGGCGAGCGCGCCGCCGAGCGTGCCCTGGTTGCGCACCTGGCGGTCGCCGATGCCCGCCGCCAGCCGCGCGAGCGCGGGCACCGTCAGCTGCACGTCTCTCGACGCCGCGACTTCGGCGTGACGCGCCATCGCGCCGATCACGATGTTGGCGCCGACGGCGCTGATGCCGCGCAGTTCGGGCAAATCGCCGAGATCGATCAGCGCGGCGTGTTTCGCCAGCCGCAGCTTGAGCGCCGGGATCAGGCTCTGGCCGCCGGCGATCAGTTTGGCGTCGGCGAGTTTGCGCGCAAGCGATGCCGCTTGCTTGATGCTTGAGGGACGATGGTATTCGAATGCATACATGATGTTCTCCTCACGCCGCTTGCCGGTTTTTTTTGGCCGATTGAATCGCCTGCCACACCCGCTGCGGCGTCGCCGGCATCTCGATGTCCTTGACGCCGAACGACGCAAGCGCATCGACGATCGCGTTGATCACCGCGGCCGGCGCGCCGATTGCGCCGGCCTCGCCGCAGCCTTTGACGCCGAGCGGATTGTGCGTGCACGGCGTCTCGCGGGTAGCCACCTTGAACGACGGCAGGTCATCGGCGCGCGGCATCGCGTAATCCATGTAGGTGCCGGTCAGCAGCTGGCCGGACTCGCGGTCGTAAACGCAGCCTTCGAGCAGCGCCTGGCCGATGCCCTGCGCGAGCCCGCCGTGCACCTGGCCTTCGACGATCATCGGGTTGATGATCTTGCCGAAGTCGTCGACCGCGGTGAAAGTGACGATCTTCGTCGCGCCGGTATCGGGATCGATCTCGACCTCGCAGAGATGGCTGCCGGCGGGGAAGGTGAAATTGGCCGGATCGTAGAACGCCGACTCGTTCAAGCCCGGCTCGAGCTTGTCGAGCGGATAGTTGTGCGGCACGTAGGCGGTGAGCGCCACCTGCGCGAACGGCACCTGCTTGTCGGTGCCGGCGACGGTGAACTTGCCGTCCTTGAACTCGATGTCGGCGGCGGACGCTTCGAGCAGGTGCGCGGCGATTTGCTTGCCCTTGGCGACGATCTTGTCGAGCGCTTTGACGATCGCGGTGCCGCCGACCGCGATCGAGCGCGAGCCGTAAGTTCCCATGCCGAACAGAATCCGGCCGGTGTCGCCGTGCACGATGTCGATGTCGTCAACCGGGATGCCGAGGCGGTCGGCGACGACCTGCGCGAACGTGGTTTCGTGTCCCTGCCCATGGCTGTGCGAGCCGGTGAATACCGTAACCTTGCCGGTCGGGTGCACGCGGACTTCGCCGGCCTCGAACAATCCGGCGCGCGCGCCGAGCGCGCCGGCGACGTTCGACGGCGCGATCCCGCACGCTTCGATATAAGTCGAGTAGCCCAGCCCGCGCAGCTTGCCGCGCGCCGCGGCTTCCTTCTTGCGCGCTTCGAAACCCGCGACATCGGCGAGCCTGATCGCCTCGGTGAGCGTCGCTTCGTAGTCGCCGGTGTCGTAGAGCAGCGCAACCGGCGTCTGGTAGGGGAATTCCCTGATGAAATTGCGGCGCCGGATGTCGGCGTCGGGAATTTTCATCTCGCGCGCCGCCGTCGATACCAGCCGCTCGACGACGTAGGTTGCTTCCGGGCGTCCCGCGCCGCGATACGCATCGACCGGGGCGGTGTTCGTGAACACCGCGGTCACTTCGCAATAAATCGCCGGCGTCGTGTACTGCCCGGCGAGCAGCGTCGCGTAGAGGATGGTCGGGATGCACGAGGCGAACGTCGACAGGTACGCGCCCATGTTGGCGGTGGTATGCACGCGCATGGCGAGGAACCTGCCGCTCTTGTCGAGCGCAAGCTCGGCGGTCGTGAGGTGGTCGCGGCCATGCGCGTCCGCCATGAACGACTCCGAGCGCTCGGCGGTCCACTTGATCGGACGGTTGATGCGCTTCGTCGCCCACGTCAGCGCTGTTTCCTCCGCGTAGAGATAAATCTTCGAGCCAAAGCCGCCGCCGACATCCGGCGCGATCACGCGCACTTTGTGCTCGGGCAGCCCGAGCACGAACGCCGTCATCAAGAGCCGCTCGACGTGCGGGTTCTGGCTCGTCACATACAGCGTGTAACTGTCGTCGCCGCGCGAGTAGCTCGCGACCGCGGCGCGCGGCTCGAGCGCGTTCGGAATCAGCCGGTTGTTGATGAATTCGAGCCTGGTCACGTGCGCGGCCTGCGCAAACGCCTTGTCGACCGCGCCCTTGTCGCCGAGCGCCCACACGTAACACGTATTGTCGGGCGCGATGTCGTGCACGACCGGCGCACCGGGTTTGCGCGCATCGGCGACATTGACGACCGCCGGCAGCGCTGTGTAATCGACGTCGATCAACTCGGCCGCGTCTTTCGCCTGATTGAGCGTCTCCGCGATGACCACCGCGACCTGGTCGCCGACGTAGCGCACTTTGCCTTGCGCGAGCAGCGGATGCTTCGGTTCCTTCATCGGCTGACCGTTGACGTCGGTAATCAGCCAGCCGCACGGCAGCCCGCCGACGCTGTCGGGGAGGTCCGCGCCGGTGAATACCGCGATCACGCCCGGTGCGCCCTTCGCTGCTGCCGTGCCGATGTGTTTGATTTTCGCGTGCGCGTGCGGCGAGCGCAGGAAGTATGCGTGGGTTTGTCCCGGCAGCGTCACATCATCAGTGTAAGTGCCGGCGCCGGTCAGAAACCGGTAATCCTCTTTGCGCTCGATGCGCGCGCCGATGACTGGAGCGTTCATGTTTTCCTCCTAACCCTTCATCGCCGCGGCGCCGGCCTGCACCGCCTTGACGATGTTGTGATAGCCGGTGCAGCGGCACAGGTTGCCGTCGAGCCCGGCGCGGATCGTTTCCTCGGACGGATTCGGGTGCTGCTTCACGAGATCGAGCGCGGTCATCACCATGCCGGGCGTGCAGAAACCGCATTGCAATCCGTGGTGCTGCTTGAACGCGGCTTGCATCGGATGCAGGCCGCCAGCCGGCGCGGCGATGCCCTCGATGGTCGTGATCTGCGCGCCTTGGGCCTGCGCGGCGAGGATGTTGCAGGCTTTGACCGCGCGGCCGTTCAGGTGGATGGTGCACGCGCCGCACTGGCCGGTGTCGCAGCCGACGTGGGTGCCGGTCAAGCGCAGATTCTCGCGCAGGAATTGCGCGAGCAACGTGCGCGGCTCGACTTCCGCCGCCACGGCTTTGCCGTTGACGGTCATTGCGATGGAGATTCCCATGGAGTCCTCCAGGTCATCACGAACAGGGTTTGCGCGGTGCCCGCCGCGTGCGGAGCCAAGGGTAAGAACATTGCGGACGGGCGTGAGTTCATAATGATGCTAGCCGATGCGTGTGGCGTAAGCAACCGCGCCACTGCAGCTTGACCCACCGTGCTGCGATGCACTAACCTTATCGTCTGCACGCCATATCGCGTGCGTCAATTTCCCGCAAAGGCTCATTTTGGATAGCGTCGATACCGAAGTCCTGAAAAGCGCCGTCGCCTGGCTCGACGCCGGGCACAAGGCGACGCTCGCAACCGTGACCAGGACGTGGGGCTCGGCGCCGCGGCCGGTCGGCGCGATGCTGGTCATTCGCGACGACGGACATGTGGTCGGCTCAGTGTCCGGCGGCTGCGTCGAGGACGATCTGATCGAGCGCGTCAGGGCGCACCAGATGAAAGGCGGCAAGCCCGAAGTCGTAACGTACGGCGTAACCGCCGATCAGGCGGCGCGCTTCGGCCTGCCGTGCGGCGGCACCCTGCAGCTCGTGCTCGAGTCGGTGACGGCGGAGTCCCAGTTGAAGGAGCTGCTGGCAACCATCGAGCGGCACGAGCTCGTCGCGCGCTTCCTCGACATGGAATCCGGCACTGTGCGGCTCCAGTCGGGCAGATGGTCGGACGTGCTCGAGTACGACGGCAAGACGCTCAAGAGCGTCCACGGCCCGCACTGGCGGCTGTTGATCATCGGCGCGGGACAGACATCGCGATTTCTCGCGCAAATGGCGCAGGCGCTCGACTACCAGGTCACGGTGTGCGATCCGCGCGAGGAATACGCGGACGAGTGGAACGTGCCGGGTGTCGCGCTCGTGCGCGGTTACCCCGACGACGTCGTGCTGCAGATGAATCCCGACCCGCATCTCGCCGTGGTCGCGGTCACGCATGACCCCAAGCTGGATGACGCGGCGCTCACCGAAGCGCTCAAGTCCCCCGCGTTCTACGTGGGGGCGCTCGGCTCGCGGCTCAACAACGAGAAGCGCCGCCTGCGTCTCGCGGAGTTCGATCTGTCAGCGGACGAAATCGCGCGTCTGCATGGACCGGTCGGACTGAAGATCGGCAGCAAGACGCCCGCGGAAATCGCGGTGGCCATCGTTGCCGAAATGACGGCGGTGCGCCGCGGCGTCAAGCTCGATTCAATAGGCGCGCCGGCGGCGCCCGCCACGCCCAACGCCGATCCGTTCGCCTGCCGAACCTGAATTTTCGGCGCGGGCTGCGCGAGTCAGCGTCATGGGCCGCATCCCGAGGGTAATTTTCCGGACGCTGGTCGCCGCGCTGCTGCTGCACGCTGAGGCCGCT
>JAHFRL010000249.1 GCA_023266235.1 Betaproteobacteria bacterium | reverse complement strand
GTCCCGCTATCCAGCACAACATCAGGACCAGTAAGCGCGGCATCATCTCGTCCCCATCAGGCCGCAGCTTTCGTCAGCGCATCCAGGGTGCGCGCAACGAGCAGATCGATATCGTCTTCGTCAATAACATAAGGGGGCATGAAATATACCGTGTTGCCGATCGGCCGCAGCAGCAGCTCGCGCTCGAGCGCGACTTGATAAAACTTGCGCGCGAACGTCGGATCGTCGGTGTCAACGTCAAATGCCCAGATCATGCCGGTGTTGCGGAAATTTTTAACGCGCGGATGTTGTGCGATCAGTTGCGAGGCACGGCCGAGAAAAGCGGCTTTGGCCTTATTGGTTTCGATTACGTTGTCTTGCGCGAAGATATCGAGCGTCGCGAGCGCGGCGCGGCACGCGAGCGCATTGCCAGTATAGGAGTGCGAATGCAGGAAGCCGCGCGTGACGCTGTCGTCGTAGAACGCCTGGTAAATGATGTCGGTAGTCAACACCACCGACAGCGGCAGATAACCACCGGTGATGCCTTTTGATAGGCACAGAAAGTCGGGTGTGATATCCGCCTGCTCATGCGCAAAAAATGTGCCGCTGCGGCCGCAGCCGATCATGATTTCGTCGGCGATCAGGTGCACTTCAAAGCGGTCGCAAATCGCGCGTGCACGCCGCAGATATTCAGCGTCGTGCATCGCCATGCCGGTTGCGCCCTGCACCAGCGGCTCGACGATCAACGCCGCAGTTTCACGATGGTGGTGTTCGAGGTGGCGAGCCAACGCTTGTGCGCAGCGTTCAGCGTAAGCGCGTGGTGATTCGCCCTGCTCCGCGAGCCGCCAATCGGGGCTCGGCACCTGCGCGCTCTGCCGCAGCAGGGGCGCGTAGACGTCCTTGAACAGCGCGACGTCGGTCACCGACAGCGCGCCGAGCGTTTCGCCGTGGTAGCTGTGGGCGAGACTGACGAAGCCGGTTTTCTGCGGCCGTCCGCTGTTGCGCCAGGAATGAAAACTCATTTTCAGTGCAATCTCGGTTGCCGATGCCCCATCGCTGCCATAAAAGCAGTGACCGAGTTTGCCTCCAGTCAGTGCGCTCAATCGCTCCGACAGCTGCACCACCGGCTCGTGCGTGAAACCAGCGAGGATCACGTGCTCGAGTTCGCTGAGTTGCGTCACCAGCGCTGCGTTGATGCGCGGATTAGCATGGCCGAACAAGTTGACCCACCAGGAGCTGATCGCGTCGAGGTAACGCCGGCCGTCAAAGTCATATAGCCAGACGCCGCTACCCCGCGCAATCGGCACCAGCGGCAGCGTTTCGTGCTGCTTCATTTGCGTGCACGGATGCCACACCGCAGCCGCGCTGCGTGTTAGCAGTGTAGCGTTGCGAGTGCTAACGGCCATGCGCCGGAAAACCGCGCTGCAAGTGGCTTAGCAAGTATTTACAAACGGCACAACTCATGCAGAATATCAAGCGCTTGTGTATAACGCGAAAGGAGGAAACATATTCGTTGCGCTGAGACTGCGACACCGGAACTCAAACCCGATTTACTGATGCCGTAATTAATAACATCGATCTCACACTCGGCGCGCGTCAACCGCAATGCGTCGAACAGCGTTGTCGTGATTGAGTGGCATCAATCTTGCTCGGGTGTGAGTGTAGCATTCCTGTGGAGGTTCGCTCGCCATGGAATTACTCGATCGCATCGAAGATCAGGTCGCATCGACCGGCCTGCCGCTGTTCGCAATCACGCTTGCTGCAGTACCCTGCCCCGACACACCCGTCATCCTGACGCTGCACTGGCACGGCTTCATCAAAGAGACGCTTGCTGAAGTTGAGCAGGCCGAAGCCGTTTCCTACACACCAATTCCAAGCTCCGCGCTGCAACTGAACGAGCGCTGGCGAGACCTCGTTGCGGTCGATCGCGCGGCGATGGACGCGGCATGGGAACTTGGCGCGTGGGACGTGCAACGTGCTGAACGGCCCGGCTGCATGCGCCCCGGCGCTGAGTCGCGCGAAGCGCTCGAATGCCTGCAGGCATTCGGCTCGTTTCCATTCGGCATCAACGGCAATCAGGTGGTGGTCGCCGATGCGCCGGATGCTGACGATCTGGTCGAAGTCGCGGCGCGCCGCGGCTATCTGATGTGGCTGTTCCGGCCGGTGCGCGGCGGCATCTGGGGCGAGTATGCCGATGACGCGACGCTTACCGAAGCCGGCGGTCGCACCCCACCGTGCCCGCTGCTGCCGATACCGCCGACCTGCGAGGGTAACCGCAAGACGGTTTACCGGTTCGGGGTTCCGGCATCGAATCCGTTCGCAAGCTAGATTTATTCCTGCGGACCGCACGGCTCCTGCCGGGGCGGGCCTAACTGTCTGACTGGCCAAGATTTTTCCTGGTCGCTGGTGCCACGCCAGCGGCTGACGATATGGGCTCATTCGTCCTAGGCTCTTGAAATTCAGGTCATAAACGACTATTATTAGCACTCGCTCGTATTGAGTGCTAACAGTCATTCCCGGTTGTTTTTCATGGTTTAGCAAACAGGAGATGAATTTATGAAGATTCGTCCTTTACACGACCGCCTGATCGTCAAGCGGTTGGAAGAAGAACGCAAAACCGCCTCGGGCATCGTCATTCCCGACACGGCGGCCGAAAAACCCGATCAAGGTGAAGTCAAAGCGATAGGCAAAGGCAAAGTGCTAGAAGACGGCAAAATTCGCGCGCTCGACCTCAAAGTCGGCGACCGCGTGCTGTTCGGCAAATATTCCGGCCAGACCGTCAAAGTCGAAGGTGAAGAACTGCTCGTGATGCGCGAAGAAGACATCATGGGCGTCATCGAGTAACCCGCGTAGTAAACCAGGAGAAATCACATGGCAGCAAAAGACGTCAAATTCCACGACTCGGCCCGCAGTAAGATCGTCGCGGGCGTCAACATCCTGGCCGATGCGGTCAAGATAACC
>JAHFRL010000164.1 GCA_023266235.1 Betaproteobacteria bacterium | reverse complement strand
TCCTACTTGCTGGAGAGCCACCAGCGCCACGACATGGACAGCCTGGCGGAGCGCCACCTCGGCGTGAAGACGATTACCTATGACGAGGTCACCGGCAAGGGCGCGGGCCGCATCGGTTTCGAGCAGGTCGCGGTGGAGCGCGCAACGGAATACGCTGCCGAGGACGCGGATATAACGCTGCGGCTGCACAAGGCGCTGTTCCCCCAGGTGCAATCGAACGAGAAGCTCGACCGCATCTACCGGGAAATCGAGATGCCGCTGGTCGCGGTGCTTTTCGGCATGGAGCGCAACGGCGTGCTGCTCGACAGGGATCTGCTCGGCAAGCTTTCGCGCGAGTTCGGCGAAAAGATGAGGGAAATCGAAAGGAAGGCTCACGAACAGGCAGGACAGCCGTTCAACCTGAACTCGCCCAAGCAGATACAGGAAATCCTGTTCGAGAAGCAGGGACTCAAGCCGGTCCGGAAGACACCCTCGGGGCAGCCATCTACCGACGAAGATGCCCTGAGCGAGCTTGCGCTCGATCATCCGCTGCCCAAGCTGCTGCTCGATTACCGCGGGCTTGCCAAGCTCAAGTCCACTTACACCGACAAGCTGCCGGAGATGATCAACCAGAAGACCGGCCGCGTGCACACCACCTACGGGCAGGCGGTGGCGGTTACCGGCCGGCTCGCGAGCAACGACCCCAACCTGCAGAACATCCCGATCCGCACGGTGGAGGGCCGGCGGATCCGCGAAGCGTTTGTCGCGCCGCGCGGCGCCCATATCGTCTCGGCCGACTACTCGCAGATCGAGCTGCGCATCATGGCGCACATCTCGCAGGATGCAAGCCTGCTGAAGGCGTTTGCCGCGGGCGAGGACATACACCGCGCGACCGCCGCCGAAATTTTCGGCATGCCGCCCGCGCAACTGGACGCCGAGCAGCGGCGCTACGCCAAGGTCATCAATTTCGGGCTGATCTACGGCATGTCGGCGTTCGGGCTCGCGCGCCAGCTGGGACTCGAGCGCGCCGCGGCGCAGCAGTACATGGACCGGTATTTCGCGCGCTACCCGGGGGTCGCCGACTACATGAAGCGCACGCGCGACTCGGCGCGCGAGAACGGTTACGTCGAGACGGTGTTCGGCCGCCGCTTGTGGCTGCCCGAGATCCGGAGCTCGAACCCCGCGCGCCGCCAGGGCGCGGAGCGCTCCGCGATCAATGCGCCGATGCAGGGAACGGCCGCCGATCTCATCAAGATGGCGATGATCGCGGTGGACCGCTGGCTCGCGGAAAAGCACTGCAAGTCACGGCTCATCATGCAAGTGCACGACGAGCTGGTACTTGAAGTTCCGGACGCGGAACTCGCCGCGGTCAAGCACGAACTGCCGAAGCTGATGGGCGGCGTCGCCCAGCTCTCGGTGCCGCTGGTGGTGGACCTGGGCGTCGGCCCGAACTGGGACCGCGCCCACTAGTCCGCGTAAGGGTTTTTAACCCCCCGGCCAGCGGGTCCGGACCGAAGCGGTTGTTGCCCTCGGTGCGCGCAGGAAGCCGTTCTCGACCAGCGCCCAGATCGGGCCGATGACCGGGAGCAAGCCGATCAAAATCCACCATGCCGACTTGTCGCGGTCGTGCCAGCGCTTGGCCTGGATCGTCAGTCCGCACCAGATGATGCCAAGGTAGAGCACGATCATAACGATCGCCCCGAGCTTGCCCAGCATCATTGAAACAAGTGCGACCGCGATCCCGATGCCGATAAACGCCAGGAAGCACATCCAGTAGGTCTGGCGGCCGATGCGGCCTTCAAACGACAACAGCAGCGATTTGTAATCTATGATTCCCCTCTCCCTCTGGTTGAGTCATGCCGGGTCTTGGTTGCAAACGCATGGCGCGGGACCCGTCCGCGTCACCTCTTGATCGCGCCAAATACTTTCCGGACGATGTCGCTCGACGCCCCGACCGGGTCCTTGCGGAACGCTTTCTCCTGCTCGCCGATCATGAAGTAGAGGCCGTCGAGCGCCTTTTGCGTGACGTATTGCTCGATCGTCGCCTGGTCCTTCTTGACGAGCCCGAGCTGCGCGCCCTGGCCGGCGAGCGAGTTGTATTGTTGCGCCAGTCCCACGCGGTCGGTGGCCTTCTTGATGATCGGAAGGAAGCGCTGGGCGAGCTGGGGTTGGGTCGTGCGCTTGAAATACTCGGTGCCGGCGGTGTCCCCGCCAGTGAGAATTTTCTTGGCGTCCTGCACCGACATTTTCTTCACGGCGTCCACGAGAAGCTGCTTGGCTTCCGGTGCCGCCGCTTCCGCCGCACGGTTCATCGACAATACCAGCTCGTCGGCCTGTTTCTTCATGCCGGCAATTCGCAACGCGCCTTCGATTTTGTGCAGGGAGGACGGCAGCGGAATCTTGACCTGGGGATTGCCGAAATAGCCGTTCGTCACGCCGAGCTTGGCGACGGCCGCGAGCGAGCCGTCGTGGAGCGCTTGCCGCAGCCCGCCCGTCGCGTCGGTGTTGCTGATGCCGTCCAGGCCCGCCGCCATCGCAGCGCTGACGACAAGCACCGCAAAGAAACCCAGAATTGCGCGCATGGTGTGTCCTCCTGTGTCCGGCGTGTCCGTAGTGATCTATTAAGCGACTCCGGCCTCGTGCGCCTGCTGATCGGCGTGGTAAGAGGAGCGCACGAGCGGCCCGCACGCCGCATGGGAAAATCCCAATTGCTGCGCCTGGCGCGCGAATTCGCCGAACGCAGCCGGCTCGACGTAGCGCGTGACGGGGAGGTGATGGGCGGAGGGCTGCAGGTACTGGCCGATGGTGAGCATATCGACATGGTGCGCCCGCAAGTCGCGCATCACCTCCACAATTTCCTCGTCGCGCTCGCCCAAACCCACCATCAGGCCCGACTTGGTCGGCACGCGCGGCCAGCGTTCTTTAAAATGTTTAAATAAATTCAAAGAGTTATTGTAATCCGCCCCAGGGCGAGCCTGCCGGTAGAGGCGCGGCACCGTCTCCAGATTGTGATTCATCACGTCGGGCGGCGCCTGCGACAGAACCTCGAGGGCGAGCTCCAGGCGACCGCGGAAATCCGGCACCAGCACTTCGATGCGCGTGACGGGCGAGCGCTCGCGCACGGCGCGGATACAGTCGGCGAAATGCTGCGCGCCGCCGTCGCGCAAGTCGTCGCGGTCGACGCTGGTGATCACCACGTACTTGAGCCCCAGCGCAGCGATGGTGCGCGCGAGGTTGACGGGCTCTTCGGCATCCGGCGGCAGCGGCTTGCCGTGCGCGACGTCGCAGAACGGGCAGCGCCGCGTGCACAGGTCGCCCAGGATCATGAAGGTCGCGGTGCCTTTGCCGAAGCACTCGCCGATGTTGGGGCAGCTCGCCTCCTCGCACACGGTGTGCAGGCGCTGCTCGCGCAGGATGCGCTTGATCTCGTGAAAGCGCTCGCCGTTGCCCAGGCGCACGCGGATCCAGTCAGGCTTGGCGAGCGCAGCCGCCGGCACCACCTTGATCGGGATGCGCGCGGTCTTCAAGCGGCCTTTTTGCTTTTCCCCTATCGCGCTCATGCAAGTATCCGCAATAAGTGCTCGACGAGCTTGCCGCCCAGAACTTCCGGGTTGTCGGCTACGCCGAGATCCCGCGCCTGCGTCACGGCGAGGCCGGAATAGCCGCAGGGATCGATCACGTGGAAAGGGGAGAGGTCCATGTCGACATTGAAGGCGAGCCCGTGGTAGCAGCAGCCGTTCCGGACGCGCAGTCCGAGCGCCGCGATCTTGGCGCCGTTGACGTAGACGCCCGGCGCTTCCGCCCGGCCTTCGGCCGCAATGCCGTAATCTGCGAGCAAGTCTATCACGGCCCGTTCCATCATCCGGACCAGCGGCCGCACGGAGAGCCCGCGGCGCTTCATGTCGAGCAGGAGGTACGCGACGACCTGCCCGGGGCCGTGGTAGGTGATCTGGCCGCCGCGGTCGACCTTGATGACGGGTATGCCGTTGTCCACGCGCGGCAGGTGGGCGATGCGCCCGGCGACCCCGAGCGTGTAAACGGGAGGGTGTTCGGCAAGCCACAGTTCGTCGCCGCGATCGCGCCCGCGCTGCGTCGTGAAATCCTGCATCGCTCGCCAGGTCGGCTCGTATTCGACGCGCCCGAGGCGACGCACGCGCAATTCAACGCCGCGCGCGCCCGCGCAGTCCACGGCAGCGGTTGCAAGCAGAGTCATGGTCATAGATGATAAGAACGGCGGCACAATGCTGCAACCCGCGGAAAACATGATGACGGTCAGAATTGCCCTGGCTTCAATTGCGATGGCGTCGTTCGTGTGCGCAATCGCTGCGGAAACCGAATCCTCGGACGAATATTCGTCTGACCTCGGCCGCGTCTACGGGGCCTACCACCGAGTGCTGGCGGAAAAGGAGGCGTGCGATGCTTCGGTGCCGGCGACGCGCGCCGCAAACGACAAAGCGTTTACCAACTGGCAGGCGCAGCACATGACGCTGGTCGAGGACCTGCGGCGACGCGTCACCGCGATGATCCGGCTCGCCTCGACGGATGAAAAGGACTACGCGCGCAATCTCGGCAAGTACGAAGGCGCGATATTGCAGGAACGCCAGGAGTACTATGACTCCCTGCTCAAACTGGGTGCGGGCGAGTTGCGCGGACAGTGTCAGCGCATGGCAGCGGTGCTGAAGGGTCCCGAAGCTGATCTCGCCAAGGTGTACGCCGCGGAGCTCGAAGCCATCCGCAAGCGCAAATGACGCCGGCGTCGGCTCCGCAAGAGGAAAGTCCCGCCGCTGCGCGGAACCTGGCTACGGTTGCCGTCATCTGGATTCTTGCCCTGGTCGCATCGGGGGTCGCCCCGCGCGACCGCCTGACCTGGGTCATGGAAGTGGCGCCGGTGCTGATCGCGCTGCCGTTGCTCGCGGCGACGCGCACGCGATTCCCGTTCACGACGCTGTCGTACTGGTTGATTGCGGTGCACGGCCTGATCCTTATTGTCGGGGGCGCGTATACCTACGCCCACGTACCGGCCGGCTTCTGGGTCCAGGAGTGGCTGGGACTCGAGCGCAACCCCTACGATCGCCTCGGACATTTCGCGCAGGGATTCGTCCCCGCCATCGTCGCGCGGGAGATCCTGATCCGGACATTCAGGCTCGCACCTGGAAATTTCCTATTCTTCATCACCACCTGCATCTGCCTTGCGGTCAGCGCCTTCTACGAGCTCATCGAGTGGTGGTCAGCGCTCGCGCTCGGGCAGGGCGCGGACGAATTCCTCGGCACCCAGGGAGACCCGTGGGACACGCAGTGGGACATGTTTCTCGCGCTGGTGGGGGCTTGCGTATCGCAGCTCGTGTTCTCGCGCCGGCACGACCGCCAGATCGCCTCGATGCGCATTTAGAGCGCCGCTGCGGCGGCGCGCGTTGTAAAATCCCGCAGAGAGAATTCCCACCTACCGGAGAATCGAGATGGGCAAAGGTGACAAGCGCACACGCCGCGGCAAGATCTTCAACGGCAGCTACGGCAAGACGCGGCCGGGAAGAATCAAGAAAAAGAAAGTCTCCAAAAAGCAGTGATCGGAGAAGGCTGATCAGTAACCGGATAGTGGAACTGTTTGCTTACCGGTCACCAGTCACGAGTCACCGGTCACGGTAATTAGAGCACCATGACCACCATTGGGTGGTCGCACAACTCCTGGTAAAGCCCGTCGAGCTGCTCGCGCGAGGTGGCTCGAATCACGCAGGTCACGCTCAGGTACTTGCGCCGCTTGCTGGCTCTCAACTCCATGGTAGCGCCGTCGAAATCCGGGGCGTGCCGCTTGACGACTTCGAGCACGGCCTGCGCAAACCCCGCCTGGGTGTGCCCGAGTATCTTGATCGGGAAATCGCAGGGATACTCGAGCAGCGTGCCGTCGTCGATCATGCGGCCACCTCAGACATGGCATTGGAAGTTCTGGAGATGGAGTGTCGGTGGCCTGCGTCCTTCGCGGGCCGCACCCCCAAAAACGGGGCGGCTGACGAAGTGGAGCAGGGGCCCCAGTTTCTATTGGGAATGCAACCTGAGTCAGCCGCACTGGAACCGCCGCCCACAACCGCCTGTGAGGTCAGATCCCCGAAAACCCCGGGGCCCCTCTTCCTCTCTCCGGCGGTTCCTGCTCCGCCGCTCATGCCGCGTGCCGCATCACCTTGCGCTTGTATTGCTGGTACTCCTGGTGGACAGCCTTGAATACCTCACCGGGTCGGCCGGAGCCGACCGTTTTGCCGTCGAGCGTGGTGACGGCCAGCACTTCCTTGGTGGATGACGTCACCCAGATTTCGTCGGCGCTGCGCACCTCCTGCTCGGTAACCGCGCGCAGCTCGATCGGAATGCCGCACGCCGCGGCAAGCTCGAGCACGACGTCATAGGTGATGCCGGGCAGGATGAGGTGATCCTTCGGCGGCGCGAGCAGCCGGCCGTCCCTGATGATGAAGACGTTGCTCGCGGATGCCTCGGTCAGGCGGCCATCGCGGAACAGCACCACTTCGACCGCGCCGGCGTCGGCCGCGGCCTGCCGCAGCAGGCAATTTCCGAGCAGCGATATCGATTTCACGTCGCATTTCAGCCAGCGGAAATCGCTCGCCGTGATGCAGGGCACGCCGTTTTCCACCAGCTCCTTCGAGGGCGTCACCAGCGGGCCTGACATCATGAATACGGTGGGCTTCGAATCCTTCGGGAAGGCGTGGTCGCGCCGCGCGACGCCGCGCGTCACCTGCAGGTAAACCGACTGGTCCTCGATGGCGTGGCGCGCGATGAGATCGTGGATGAGCCGCGTCCATTCGGCGTCGGTCATGGGGTTGGAGAGGCGGATCGCGTCGAGGCTGTGCTGCAGGCGCGCGAGGTGCTCCGGCAGCCGGAACGGGCGCCGTGAATAGGCCGGAATCACCTCGTAAACGCCGTCGCCGAAGATGAACCCTCGATCGAGCACCGAAACCTGCGCTTTGTCGAGCGGCAGGAATTCGCCGTTGAGATACGCCGTTTCACTCATCATCGACCTCGTGCGTCAGGGGCGGGGAACGGACGCGCCAAGTCTACACCCGCCGGGAGAAGCGGCATCAGCGGAACAGCAGCCGCAATGTATCCCAGCCGCGCCCCAGGATACCGGCAACCGGCACGTTTTCCAGCGCCACCACCGGCGCTTCGCGGTACGGCTTGCCGTCGAGCGTGACCCTGATCGTCCCGATTCTCTGACCGATGCTGATCGGGGCGAGCAGAGGCTGCAGGCTTTCGATGCTGGCTTTCAGTTTGTCGCGATTGCCCTTGGGCAGGGCGAGATAGAAGTCGGTGAGAAACCCGGCCTTCACTCCGTTCGACGTTCCCTTGAACACCTGGAGGGTGGCCACGGATTCCTGGCCCGGATAGAGGCGGACGGCGTCGTAGGCCTGGAAGCCGAAGTTGAGCAGCTTCTGGCTTTCCGTTGCGCGTGCCGCTTCGCTCGCTGCGCCGAGCACGATGGAAATCAGCCGGCGCTCGCCGCGGCGGGCGGACGTGATCAGGCAGTAGCCCGCGCTCTCGGTATAGCCGGTTTTCATGCCATCCACCGAGGGGTCGGTCCACAGCAGACGATTGCGGTTGAACTGCGCAATGTTGTTGTAGCGGTATTCCTTTTGCGAGTAGATCGGGTAGTACTCGGGAAAGTCCCGAATCACTGCGGCAGCGAGCTCGACCAGGTTCTGCGCTGTCGAATAGTGCTGCGGGTGCGAGAGACCGGTCGAATTGGCGAAATGCGTGCTCTTCAGCCCCAACCGCTGCGCCTCGCGGTTCATCGATTCGACAAACGCCTCTTCGCTGCCGGCAATCGCCTCGGCAAGCGCAATGCACGCATCGTTGCCCGACTGGATGATCATGCCCCGGATGAGTTCGTCCACGGAAACCGGTTTCCTGGGCTCGATGAACATGCGCGAACCCTCGGTGCGCCTGGCGTGCTCTGATACCGCCACCGCCTGGTCGGGCCGGATCCGTTTCTGCTTGAGCGCGGAAAATGTGACGTAGGCCGTCATCAGCTTGGTGAGCGATGCCGGCTCCACCCGCTGCTGCGGGTTGCGCGCGCCGAGTTGCTGCCCGCTGTTGAAATCGAGCAGGAGGTACACCTTGGCCGCAATTTCCGGCACAGCCGGGACCGGCACAACGGGTTGCTGGGCGGATAGCGTGAATGAAACGGCGAACAGCAGGAAAAACAGGAGCGAGCGCATGATTTTCTGTGCCGCAATTATAGCAAAGCATGTAAAAAATAATTAAATCAATAATTTATATACAGGCCCGTGCGATCTTGAAAATCTTCACGCGGCACCCATATTTCAGCTGTCGGCGCTTCGCGCCCATCTGAACATGGAGATGCAACATGGCAAATATCGCTCGCTTCACCCCGTTTGATGATGCATTTGACGATCTGTTCCGCGGCTTCCTCGTGCGTCCCGTCAGCTACGAGGGCCAGGCCGGCGCCGCGCAATTCCGCGTGGACGTCACCGAGAACGACAACGCCTACAACCTGCGCGCCGAGATTCCCGGCGTGAGGAAGGACGACATCCAGATCACGATTGACGGCGATACTGTCGCGGTCGCCGCCGAGGTCAGGAACGAGAAGGATGTGAAGAACGGCGAGCGCGTCCTGCGCACCGAACGTTATTACGGCAAGGTCTACCGCGCGTTCACGCTCGGCCAGGCGGTCGACGAGACCGCTGCGGCTGCCAAGTATGCGGACGGCGTGCTGGAACTGACGCTCCCGAAGAAGGCCGCGGTACAGGCGAAGCGCATCACGATCCAGTAGTACCGGTTCACCCCGGGAAAAAGCGGCAGGTCGGGAGACCTGCCGTTTTTTTTACCGTAGAATAGCCGGCGACCAACCGCACTCGAACCGACCATGGCCCTGACCGGCAACACCGCCGCGGAAAAAGCGAAAATCCTCGCCGAGGCGCTGCCGTACATCCGGCGCTTTCACGGCAAGACGATCGTCATCAAGTACGGCGGCAACGCGATGACGGACGACAAGCTGAAGAACAGCTTCGCGCACGATATCGTGCTGTTGAAGCTCGTCGGTATCAACCCGGTGGTGGTGCACGGCGGCGGCCCGCAGATCGACGATC
>JAHFRL010000163.1 GCA_023266235.1 Betaproteobacteria bacterium | reverse complement strand
ACGTGAAAACGATATTATTCGGGAGGGAACGATGCTCAAACAGCGGCACGCGACAGTAATGTCGCAAGGCACCGACACTTTTGTAACTGTAAACCCCCTTGCAGTTTATGAGGCGGGTAGGATTGTGAGCCAAATGGAACCCCTGCAACGAGAACTGCTTCAAATCAGAGCCCAAAAACAGCAAGTGCTTAGTCGCATGAGTGAGTTATCAAGGTAGGCGACGGATCTCCTTTGACCGTAAGCGAGGAAAGACAAACTCTATTAGTTTTCCTTGGCGTCCCCTGCGTCCTTAGCGGCGAAGCTTTGACTCCCGATCTTATTGCGAAGTAGTCCGAGGCTAACAATCTCGGTCTCGAGCACGTCGCCCGCATGCAGGAACTCGGGCGGCGTGCGCGCGTGGCCGACGCCCGCCGGCGTGCCGGTCGAGATGATGTCGCCGGGTTCGAGCGTGAGCCCCGCCGACAGCTCGGCAATCAGCCGCGGGATCTTGAAATACATCTGGCGCGTATTCGAGTCCTGTTTCGCCACCCCGTTCACGCGGCAGATCACGTGCAGCTCATCCGGATGGGGCACCTCGTCGGCGGTGGCGAGCCACGGGCCCATCGGGCACAGCCCGTCCAGGCTCTTGCCCTTGAACCATTGCTGCCCGTGCTGGCGCTGCACTTCGCGCGCCGAGACGTCGTTGATCACGGTATAGCCGAAGATATGCCGCATGGCGTCGGCTTCCCTGATGTTGCTGCCGCCGGTGCCGACGATGACGCCGAGTTCGACTTCCCAGTCGAGTTTCCCGGTCACCCCGGCGTGCAGCGGGATCTCGTCGTAGGGGCCGCTCACCGTGGTCGGCGCCTTGGTGAAAAACGCCGGGTGCGCAGGCATTTCCTGCACGTGCGTCCGGGCCTTCGCGCCCTCCGCGAAGTGTTCAAGGTAGTTCCAGCCGACGCAGAACACGTTCTTGCGCGGGCGCGGGATCGGCGCGAGCAGGGTTACCTTGTCGAGCGGTGTGGTCTCTTTGGCCGTCGCCGCGACGTCGCGCAACCACTTAAGCGCTGCATCGCCGGCGGTGATCAGCGAGACCATGTCGGCGGGGTCGAACGGCGGATTGCCGCCGACAAGCTTGAGATCGATCACCTGGCTGCCGTCGCGCAGCAGGCCGACGTGCTGCGGGCCATGCGGCCGCGGCGCGAAAGTTACGAGTCGCAATTCACTCTCCTGCTTTTGAATTTCTCGGTCGCCTTGACGATCTCGGCGCCAATGCCCGGCTCCCACGCCGAATGGCCGGCGTCGGGCACGATGATGTACTCGGCCTCCGGCCACGCACGGTGCAGATCGTCGGCGCTCACGATCGGGCACACCGCGTCATAACGCCCCTGCACGATCACCGCCGGGACCCTGCGCAGCCGGCCGATATTGTCGAGCAGCGAGTTCTCCGGCAGGAATATGTCGTGCGTGAAGTAGTGCGCTTCCATGCGCGCGAGCCCGAGCGCGACCACGTCGCTTGCGAAATAAGCGACCGTGTCGGGGCTCGGCAGCAGCGTCGAGCACGAGCCCTCATAGATGCTCCACGCGCGCGCCGCCGGCATGTGTACTGCAGGGTCGGGATGCGAGAGCCGCCGATAGTAAGCGGCGAGCAGGTCGCCGCGCTCGCTTTCGGGTAGCAGGCTCGCGAAGCGGTGCCACACTTCCGGGAAAATATTTTTCAGTCCGTAGAGAAACCAGTCAATTTCGCTGCGCCGGCACAGGAAAATACCGCGCAGCACGAACCCCCGGCAGCGCCCGGGGTGCGCCTCGCCGTAAGCGAGCGCGAGCGTACTGCCCCACGAGCCGCCGAACACGAGCCACTGCTCGATGCCGAGATGCGCGCGCAGCCGCTCGATATCGGCGATCAGGAGCGGCGTGGTGTTGTCGCGCAGCTCGCCGAGAGGCGTCGAGCGCCCAGCCCCGCGCTGATCGAATATCACGATGCGGTAATGCGCGGGATCGAAAAAGCGCCGGTGATTGGGCGCGGCTCCGGCGCCCGGGCCCCCGTGCAGGAATATGACCGGCACGCCGTGCGGATTGCCTGCCTGCTCCCAGTACATGGTGTGCACGTCGTCGAGCGCGAGCATGCCCGCGGTGTAGGGCTCAAGCGGCGGGTAAAGCTCGGTGCGTATGCTGGGAGAGACATCCATTGCTGCGTGCGCTGCGAAATCGGCAAAGTCGTGAAAATAGCACAAGCGCGCCGCGCGCGAAACCGCGCTAATGAAAGTCGCCGTTTGCAGAGCGGGCGGCGGGAGAATCTTCCGCTTCGGCAGTTAACGGCGGCAATTCGAACGCGGTTGCGCCGAGCTTGACGCCGCTCAGGCGGTGCAGCCGGTCGCCGAGATCGCTCAGCAAAGCCTCGCTGAACGCCGGTGCGATCAAGGTGATGCCCGACGGCAGGCCGTCGCCGCGAAAGCCGGCTGGCACCGCGATCGCCGCGAGATCGAGCAGGTTGACGAAGTTGGTGTAGTAGCCGAGGCGGGTATTGAGCTTGATCGGGTCGGCCGCGACCTGCTCGATGGTGTAGATGGTCGGCGCAGTCGGGACCGCCAGCACGTCGATTTTCTCCAGTTCGTCCGCCGCCCGTTGTTTGAGTGCGTGCAACTCATACATTGCCTCGAACGTATCGACCGCGGAATATCGGGCGCCGCCGGCCGTGATTTCGCGGGTGACCGGATCCATATCCGCGGCGTGGGCCGCGAAGAAATCCTTGATCGCGGCAAGTCGCTCGGCGACCCACGGTCCCTGATACAACAGCGCCGCGGTTTCGCGCAGCGGCGCGTAGTCGATTTCGACGATGCTGCCGCCGCTGCGTTCGATCAGCGCGATACCACGCCGGAACGATTTTGCGGCCTCGGCGTCGCCGCAGAACTCGAGTTGCGACGCGCTCGGCACGCCGCAGCGGAACTGCGACGGACGCGCGGGTGCGGCGGCCGCCGTGGCGCGGCGCGAAAATGGATCGGCGGGATCATGGCCGCGCGCAATCGTGAACACCTTCCACGCATCGGTCGCAGTCAGCGTGAAGATCGAAACGCAGTCGAGCGTGCGGCACGCGGGCACCACGCCGGCGGCGCTGATGACCCCGCGCGTCGGCTTCAGCCCGATGATGTTGTTGAACCCCGCAGGCACGCGCCCCGAGCCGGCCGTGTCGGTGCCGAGAGCGAAGCTCACGAGCCCCGTTGCAACCGCGACTGCCGAACCGGAACTCGAGCCGCCCGCAATATAGCGCGTATCGAACGCATTGGTGCACGCGCCGTACGGCGAGCGCACCCCGACGAGACCGGTTGCGAACTGATCGAGGTTGGTTTTGCCGATCAAAATCGCGCCGGCGTCGAGCAGACGCTGCACCGCGGTGGCCGATTTTGCGGCGGTGTAGCAGTAGGCGGGACACGCCGCGGTGGTCGGATAACCTGCAACATCGATATTGTCCTTGACCGCAAACGGCAAGCCGTACAGCGGCAGCGCGGAAGTGCCGGCCGCTTCCAACCGCCGCGCTTGCGCCAGCACGTCAGCGGCCGGCAGTCGATAGATCCACGCGTGACGGGCATCGCCGGCATCGGCGCGCGCCAGCACATCACGCGCGACGGCGGTCGGGGTCAGCGTGCCGTTGCGCAGGAGCTGGTGCAGCGACGCGAAATCGAGACTGAAGCGTGACACGGCGAATTCCGGGGTTGAGATTATGCGGGTATCTTAGCTTAGCTCCCGCCGTGCCACCACGCCGCAGGCCCGCGCCCGATCTATCGGTGCAGGACGCTGATCGTGGCCAGACTGCGTGGCGGCGTGCGGTGCAGTGCGGCGCTGCTGTTGCGGCAGGGCGCCGACGGACGGTGAGTTATAATAACCCCCCTAAAAAAACATGAAATTCCCCGATGGATGACCAACTGCGCAAAAGTGCGCTCGATTACCACCGTTTGCCGACACCCGGCAAGATTTCAGTTACGCCGACCAAGGGCCTGATCAACCAGCGCGACCTCGCCCTCGCTTATACGCCAGGTGTTGCGGCAGCGTGCGAGGCGATCGTCGCCGTCCCCGCCGAGGCGCGCAACCTGACTGCGCGCGCCAATCTGGTGGCGGTGATCACCAACGGCACCGCGGTGCTGGGCCTGGGCAATATCGGTCCGCTCGCCGCCAAGCCGGTGATGGAAGGCAAGAGCGTGCTGTTCAAGAAGTTCGCCGGCATCGATGTCTTCGACATCGAAATCGACGAGCGCGATCCCGGGAGGCTGGTCGACATCATCGCCAGCCTCGAGCCGACTTTCGGCGGCATCAACCTCGAGGACATCAAGGCGCCCGAGTGCTTCATCGTCGAGCGCAAGCTGCGCGAGCGTTGCCGGATTCCGGTATTTCACGATGACCAGCATGGCACCGCGATCACCGTCTGCGCCGCGTTCCTCAACGGCTTGAAAGTGGTCGGCAAGGATCTCGCCAAGATCAAGCTGGTGGTGTCGGGCGCCGGCGCGGCCGCCCTCGCGTGCCTCGACCTGCTGGTGATTTTGGGCCTGCCCAGGCAGCACATCACCGTCACCGACATCAAGGGTGTGGTCTACACGGGGCGCAAGGAGGAGATGGACCCGGACAAAGCGCAGTATGCAATCGACACCAAGGCGCGCACGCTGGCGGAGGTAATAGCGGGCGCCGACGTGTTCCTTGGCCTTTCTGCGGGTGGCGTGCTGAAGCCGGAGATGGTGAAGAAAATGGCGGACAAGCCGCTGATCCTCGCGCTCGCCAATCCCGAGCCCGAAATCCGGCCCGAACTGGCGAAACAGGCGAAATCCGACGCGGTGATCGCCACCGGACGCTCCGACTACCCGAATCAGGTCAACAACGTGCTGTGCTTTCCGTTCGTGTTCCGCGGCGCGCTCGATGTCGGCGCCACCGTGATCAACACCGAAATGGAACTCGCGGCGGTCAAGGCCATCGCGGCACTCGCGCAGGCCGAGCAGTCGGACATCGTGGCGATGGCCTACGGCGAGCAGCACCTGTCCTTCGGCCCCGACTACCTGATCCCGCGCCCGTTCGATCCGCGGCTGATCGTCAAGATCGCGCCCGCGGTGGCAAAAGCGGCGATGGACAGCGGTGTCGCGACGCGGCCGATCGTTGATTTCGACGCCTACCGCGATTCGCTGCAACAGTTTGTCTATCACTCCGGCATGATCATGAAGCCGCTGTTCTCGGCGGCGAAGGAAGCGGCGCGGCGGCGTGTCGTCTACGCCGAGGGCGAGGACGAGCGCGTGCTGCGCGCGGCGCAGGTGGTGGTCGATGAGAAGCTCGCGTTTCCGATCCTGATCGGGCGTCCGGCGGTGATCGAGCGGCGCCTCGAGCGCTACGGATTACGGCTCAGGCCGGGCACGGATATCGAAGTGGTCAATCCGGAGTCCGATCCGCGCTACCGCGAATACTGGGAGGAATACTACCGGCTTGCCGAGCGCAAGGGCGTATCGCAGCATTACGCGAAGATCGAGATGCGCCGACGACTCACGCTGATCGGCGCGATGCTGGTGCACCGCGGTGAAGCCGACGGCATGCTGTGCGGCACCTTCGGCACGCACGACCTGCACCTGCATTACATCGAGCAGGTGATCGGCCGGCGCCCAGGCGTCAACCACTATTACGCGATGAACGTGCTGATGCTGCCGAAGCGCACGGTATTCATCTGCGATACCTACGTCAATTTCGACCCGAGCGCGGAGCAGCTCGCGGAGATGACGGTGCTGGCGGCGGAAGAAATACGCCGGTTCGGCATTACGCCGAAGATCGCGCTCCTGTCGCACTCGAGTTTCGGCACCGCCAACACGCCGACCGCCCGGAAAATGCGCGCGGCGCTGGCGTTGATCGGGAAAATCGCACCCGAGCTCGAGATCGAGGGCGAGATGCACGGCGACGCCGCGCTGTCGGGAGAAGTACGGCGGCAGGCGTTCCCGCGCTCGCGGCTGAAGGGCGAGGCCAACCTGCTGATCATGCCGACGCTGGACGCAGCGAACATCGCGTTCAATCTGCTCAAGACCGCGGCCGGCGACGGCATCACGGTCGGGCCCATCCTGCTCGGTGCCGCGAAAGCGGTGCATATCGTCACGCCAACGGCGACGGTGCGCCGGCTCGTCAACATGACCGCGCTGACGGTGGTCGATGCCAGCGCCGTGCGCGGCAATCTCGCGCTGGCGTTCTAGGCTCAGGGCGAGCATGCGGATTTTTTTACGTTGTAACCGCTGAGGAACGCTAATGGTGAAAATCAGAATCGAACGCGATACATTCGGCAACATCGAGGTGCCGGCCGACCGGCTGTGGGGCGCGCAGACCCAGCGCAGCCTGATCAATTTCAGGTTTCCCGGAGAAACCATGCCGCTCGAAGTGGTGCGCGCCCAAGTGATGGTCAAGCGCGCCGCGGCGGTCGTCAACATGGCGCTCGGCCTGCTTGACCGGAAGAAGGGCAACGCGATCGTCAAGGCTGCCGACGAGGTGCTGGCAGGCAAACACGACCAGGAATTTCCGCTGGTGGTGTGGCAGACCGGCTCGGGCACGCAAACCAACATGAATGCCAACGAAGTACTCGCCAACCGCGCCTCCGAAATCCTCGGCGGCGAGCGCGGCGAGAGACGCCTTGTGCATCCCAACGACGACGTCAACAAGGGGCAGTCGTCGAACGATACTTTCCCGACTGCGATGCACGTTGCGGCGGTGCTCGCGCTCGAGCGGCAATTGCAGCCGGCGGTGCGCAAGCTGCGCGATACGCTCAATAAAAAGTCGAAGCGGTTCGCGAAAATCGTCAAGATCGGCCGCACCCACCTGCAGGACGCAACGCCGCTCACGCTGGGCCAGGAATTCTCCGGCTACGTGTCGCAGCTCGAGCATGGCATCGCGCATGTCGCCGCCGCGCTGCCGCATTTGTGCGAGCTTGCCCTCGGCGGCACCGCCGTCGGCACCGGTTTGAACGCGCATCCCAGGTTCGCGGTGATGGTCGCGGCCGAGCTCGCGAAGTTCACCGGCCTGCCGTTTGTCACCGCGCCCAACAAGTTCGAGGCGCTCGCCTCGTGCGATGGCGTGGTGCACGCGCACGGTGCGCTCAAGACGCTGGCTGCCGCGTTGACGAAAATCGCCAACGACGTGCGCTGGCTGGCGAGCGGCCCGCGCTGCGGCATCGGGGAACTCACCATTCCCGAGAACGAACCGGGCAGCTCGATCATGCCGGGCAAGGTCAATCCGACGCAGTCGGAATCGCTGACGATGCTGTGCTGCCAGGTGTTCGGCAACGATGTCGCGATCAACCTCGGCGGCGCATCGGGCAACTTCGAGTTGAACGTGTTCCGGCCGCTGGTGATCCGCAACTTCCTGCACAGCGCGAGCTTGCTCGCGCACGGCTGCATGAATTTCAACGAGCACTGCGCGATCGGCATCGCGCCCAACAAGAAGCGTATCGAGCAGTTGATGCGCGAGTCGCTGATGCTGGTAACGGCGTTGAATCCGCATATCGGCTACGACAAGGCGGCGCAGATCGCCAAGAACGCGCACAAGAAGGGCCTCACGCTCAAGGCATCCGCGATTGCGCTCGGCTACGTGAGCGCCAAGCAGTTCGACGAGTGGGTCAGGCCCGGGCAGATGGTGGGCAAGATCTGAAACTGCTGAGTGTGGATTGCGCTGTGCGCGGCGAGCGGGTTCACGTCACGCGGCGCTGGCGCCGACCCCGAGCAACGCCGCCACCCGGCGGGCGGCGCGGTCGGCCGACTTGATACAGTCGCCGACCGCGATTCCGCCGCGGTAGTTGGCGCAGAAGAACAGGCCCGGGAAGTCGCTTTCGGCCTGCTCGATGCGCGCGATGCGGCCGGGATGGCCGAGCGTGTATTGCGGAATCGCGCGCGGCCAGTGCGTGACCCGCACCCATTCGGCGCGCGCCGGCGCTCCTATCAACGCTGACAGCTCCGACTGCGCGATAGCGGTGATTTCGCCGGCCGGAAGCTGCGCGAGTTCGGGCTGGCGCATGCCGCCGATGAATGTCGTGAGCAGCGCAAGATCTGGCGGCGCGCGGCCAGCGAACAGCGTGCTCGAGAATATCGCACCCAATATGCGACGCCGCTCGCGCTGCGGCACCAGGAAGCCGAAGCCGTCGAGCGCGTGGGCGATCGTCTCGCGGCGGTAGGCGCTGACCACTACTGCCACGGGTGGATAAGGTATCGCCGCGAGTGCGGCCGCGGCCTGCGGCGCGAACGGCGCGATGAGCCCGGCCGCCGCCTGCGCGGGGGTGGCGAGCAACACTGCGCGTGCGCGGTAGTTGCGCCCCCCGGCTGCGTTGTTTACCGTGATGCCGAAGCCATTTCCACCCGCCACTATGCGTACCGCCTCGGCGTTGAATTCGATATGAGCGAGCCGGCGCGCAATCGCGTCGGTCAGCGTCTGCATGCCGTCACGGAACGACAGCATTGCCGCCGCCTGTTTCGACTGGTCCGGATTGCGCGCGCGTTCGCGCGCGCCCAAGAGCTGGCCGCGGATCAGGCCGCCGTATTTCTGTTCCAGTTCGAACAGCCGCGGGAACGCCGCTTGCAAGCTGAGCGTGGCCGGGTCGCCCGCATACACGCCGGCGACGAACGGATTGATCGCATAGTCGAGAATTTCGCTACCCAGACGCCGCCGCACGAAGTCAGCGACCGATTCCTCCGCAGCGCGCGCGCCGCGGCCGATGAACGGCTCCCTGAACAGGCGCAACTTGGCGCCCGCCGAGAATAGCGGCGTCGTGAGGAAAGCGAGCGGTGACAGCGGCAAGGCGATCAGTTTGTTGTCACGCAGGATATAGCGGCTGCGCGCGGCGGGCTGCGCCGCGATGCGCTCGCCGGTGATGCCGAGTTCGCCGATCAACTCCCCGATCAGCGGTGTGGTCTCGAGCGCGCTGTTCGGACCGGACTCGAGCAGGCAGGCGTGTTCGCGCGTGCTGCCGATGGTTCCGCCCGCGCGTGGCGCGGCTTCCAGCAGCACCACGCGTACTTCTCGCCGCTGCAGCCGCCACGCCGCCGCGAGGCCGGAAATGCCGCCACCGACGACGATTACATCGGCATCGAAATCACCCATTACGCGTTGCCGCATGTCAGTGTTACCACGCGTTCATCTCGACAAG
>JAHFRL010000162.1 GCA_023266235.1 Betaproteobacteria bacterium | reverse complement strand
GTGGGCGTTGGAAGTTTGAGGGGGGCTGCTCCTAGTACGAGAGGACCGGAGTGGACGCACCTCTGGTGTACCGGTTATGACGCCAGTCGTATCGCCGGGTAGCTATGTGCGGAAGAGATAACCGCTGAAAGCATCTAAGCGGGAAACTCGCCTCAAGATGAGACTTCCCGGGGACTCGATCCCCCTGAAGGGTCGTCCGAGACCAGGACGTTGATAGGCTGGGTGTGTACGATCAGTAATGGTCTTAGCTAACCAGTACTAATTGCCCGTGCGGCTTGATCCTATAACCTTGAAAGTTATCAGGCATCGGCGCGCAACAATCGAACCATGCTCTACTTCTTCCAGATTGGCCGGCCCTCGCTGACAGCTGAATGCTGACGGCTGAGTGCTGACACCCGAATTGCTTAGCAGCCATAGCGAGTTGGATCCACCCCTTCCCATTCCGAACAGGGCCGTGAAACGACTCAGCGCCGATGATAGTGCGGATTCCCCGCGCGAAAGTAGGACACTGCTAGGCACCTTATTAAACGGAAAAGCCCTCCTCGCGAGGGCTTTTCCGTTTATGCGGGTCCCGCAGCCGGGGCGGAGCGCCAGTGCGTCGCCTGCAACTCTCGCGTTGGGGCCAGCGCCGTGGTATGGCGCGCGTTAGGGCCGTCACCCCGTCGGTGACGGGCCGCCGGAGTTCAAGCGCTTTCCGCTCATCAGCGGGCGGCGGCCGTGACCGCCAAGTCCGGGGGCGCTCCCTGCCGCTCAAAACCCCGGTCGTAGCAGCCAGCCGGCGTGCCGTAGCGATTGTATGCAGCGCTGTGCCGGATCACGCGCCCTCCATCGCCACTTTCAAATCCCCTGATAGTTTGTTAAAATTACAATCCTTTTTGAGATGGGCGCGCGGCCCATTGCGGTGTGTAAGATGGGCTTTCAGCCCATTTTTTGTTTGTAGAGAAGAATTTGCATGGATTTCGGGCAGTTACTCGATACCACCGTGACCGGTCTGGGGTATGAACTGGTGGCCTGGGAGCGCGCGGGCAAAAGCGGCTGGTTGCGGATATTTGTCGATAAGCCCGGTGGCATCAGTGTCGACGACTGCGCAAACGTCAGCCAGCACCTGGCGCAGGTGCTGGCGGCAGAGGGAGTGAATTACGATCGGCTTGAGGTTTCGTCACCGGGGCTCGATCGGGTGTTGCGCAAGGAACAGGACTTCGCGCGTTTCGCCGGCGAAAAAGCGCGCGTGAAGCTGCGCGTGGCGCTGGACGGACAGCGCAACTTCATCGGCGTATTGCGCGCGGTGCATGACGGGAAACTGGAATTGGAAGTAGACGGCAGGCTGCTTGCTTTGGAGTTGAGCAATCTCGAAAAAGCGCGTCTGGTTCCGAATATTTAGGAGGCGAACATGAGTCGCGAATTGTTGTTGCTAGTCGACGCGCTGGCGCGTGAGAAGAACGTCGATAAGAACATCGTCATCGGTGCGCTGGAACTCGCGCTTGCGTCGGCGACCAAGAAGCGCTTCCACGACGACGTCGATGTGCGCGTTGAGGTCGATCCTGCGACCGGGGAATTCAAGTCATTCCGCCGCTGGCAAGTAGTGGCCGATGAGGCGATTGAAGCGCCGGAACGCCAGATTGCGCTTTCTGCAGCGCAAAAGCGCGATGCTGGCAGCCAGCTCGAGCAATTTATCGAAGAGCCGCTGCCGGCGATGGAATTCGGCCGGATTGGCGCGCAGACCGCGAAGCAGGTGATCCTGCAAAAGATACGCGACGCCGAACGCGAGCAGATTCTGAGCGACTTCCTGGCGCGCGATGAGCATCTGGTGACCGGCGTTATCAAGCGCATGGAGCGCGGCAGCGCGATCATCGAATCCGGTCGCGTGGAAGCGCTGTTGCCGCGCGACCAGATGATTGCGAAAGAAAACCTGCGTCCCGGCGACCGCGTGCGGGCCTATCTGTGGAAAGTCGATCGCGCGAGCCGCGGTCCGCAGATCATTTTGTCGCGCATCACGCCGGAGTTTCTGATCAAGCTGTTTGAGCTTGAAGTTCCGGAGCTCGAAGACGGGCTGCTTGAAATCAAAGCGGCCGCCCGCGACCCGGGTTCGCGCGCCAAGATCGCAGTGAAGTCCAACGATTCCCGGATCGACCCGATCGGAACTTGCGTCGGCATGCGCGGTTCCCGCGTGCAGGCAGTGACCTCCGAGTTGGGGGGCGAGCGCATCGATATCATACTGTGGGCGCCCGATCCGGCGCAGTTCGTGATCAATGCGCTGGCGCCAGCCGAGGTAAGCAAGATTACGGTCGACGAGGAAAAACACAGCATGGATATCGTGGTCGACGAGGAGAATCTCGCGCAGGCAATCGGCCGCACCGGCCAGAACGTGCGGCTCGCGAGCGAGCTGACCGGCTGGGAAATCAACCTGATGACGCTCGAAGAATCGCAGAAGAAAAGCGAGGAAGAATCAGCAACCGTCCGCAATCTGTTTATGGAAAAGCTCGACGTCGACCAGGAGGTCGCGGACATTCTGGTGCAGGAAGGATTCGGCACCCTCGAGGAAGTCGCTTACGTTCCCGTTGCAGAAATGCTCGAAATCGAGTCGTTTGACGAGGACACGGTCAATGAGCTGCGCAGCCGCGCGCGCAACGCACTGCTGACGCAGGCGATTTCGACCGAGGAGAAACTCGAACATGACGTCGAGGATTTGCTGACTCTCGAAGGCATGGACAACCAGACCGCGCGGCTGTTGGCCGAGAAAGGCGTGATCACGAAGGAAAATCTCGCTGATCTCGCGATGGACGACCTGGTCGAAATGACCGGCATAGATTCCGAGCGCGCCAAACAACTGATCATGTCTGCCCGCGCGCCGTGGTTCGCGTAATTATTCTCGGAGTCCGCCATGGCACAGATAAATGTAACCCACTTTGCGAAGGAGCTCGGTCTGCCGATCGAACTGCTGATCGAGCAGCTGCAGACTGCCGGTGTCAGGAAAAAGCTCGCTGATGACACGGTCCTGACCGAAAAGGACAAGACGCAGCTGCTCGACTATCTGCGTCAAGCGCACGGCGCGAAAGAGGCCAAGAACAAGATCACGCTGACGCGCAAGCAAACGACCGAGATCAAGAAATCCGACAGCACCGGCAAGGCGCGTACTATCCAGGTCGAGGTGCGCAAGAAACGCGTGCTGGTCAAACGTGATACGGCTGAGGCCGTCCCCGCGGAACCTAGTGCGCCGGTGCTCGATGCCGAGCAGATCGCGATCCGCGAAGCCGAGACGAGAAAACAGGCCGCGTTAATTGCGCGTCAGAGCGAGGAGGCCGAGCAGAAACAAACGCGCCAGAAGCGCAAGAAAGCCGACGCGGAAGCGGCGGCAGCCGCAGTCGAGACCCCCGCAGTCCCGGCCCCGGCTGCGGAGGCGAAACCGGCGGCCGCACCGTTCACTGAAGGCACATTGCACAAGCCGGCGCTCAAACCCGGCGATAAGCCGAAGAGCGAGAAAAAAGCCAAGAAACCGGTCAAAGAAGTCGTCTGGAGAGACGAGAGCGTCAAGCGTCGTTCCATCAAGACGCGCGGCGACATGGGCGGTGGCATGGGCTGGCGCACGCGCAAAGACCGTCACGTCAAGCATGAAGGCGAGGAAACGCAGGGCGAACACGCGTTTGCGGCGCCGACCGAGCCGATCGTGCGCGAGGTCACCATACCCGAGACGATCACGGTTGCCGCGCTGGCGCAGAAAATGTCGGTGAAAGCCGCTGAGGTCATCAAGGCCATGATGAAACTCGGCAGCATGGTGACTATCAACCAGGTCGTGGATCAGGAAACCGCGATGATCGTGGTCGAGGAAATGGGGCACAAGCCGGTGCGTGCCAAGCTCGATGATCCCGACGTGTTTCTTGCTGAATCAGCCCAGACCGGGCAGATCGCGCTCGAGCCGCGTGCTCCGGTGGTTACCGTAATGGGGCACGTCGATCACGGCAAGACCTCGCTGCTCGATCATATACGCCGCACGCGGGTGGCGAGCGGCGAAGCCGGCGGCATTACTCAACACATTGGCGCGTACCACGTTGAAACGACGCGCGGCATGATTACATTCCTCGATACGCCGGGTCACGAGGCGTTCACGGCGATGCGCGCGCGCGGCGCCAAGGTCACGGACCTCGTAATTCTGGTGGTGGCGGCCGATGACGGCGTAATGCCGCAGACCGTCGAAGCGATCCACCACGCCAAGGCTGCCAAGGTGCCGATAGTGGTCGCGCTCAGCAAGATCGACAAGCCGGAAGCGAATCCCGATCGCATCAAGCAGGATCTCGCGGGTCAGGAAGTGGTGCCCGAGGAGTGGGGCGGTGACACCATGTTTGTGCCGGTATCCGCCAAGACGGGCCAGGGCATAGACCAGCTGCTCGAAAGCGTACTGCTGCAGGCGGAAGTGCTGGAACTGAAAGCTGCCAAGAATGCGCCGGCCAGGGGCATCGTGATCGAGGCGCGGCTCGACAAGGGCCGCGGTCCGGTGGCAACCGTGCTGGTGCAGTCGGGCACGTTGAAGCGCGGCGACGTCGTGCTGGCGGGCGCCGTGTTCGGCCGGGTGCGTGCGATGCTCGACGAAAACGGCAAGCCCGTGGACGGCGCCGGGCCGTCGATCCCGGTCGAAATTCAGGGCCTGTCGGACGTGCCGGCAGCCGGTGCCGAGGTATTGGTGCTCGGCGACGAGCGCAAGGCGCGCGAAATCGCATTGTTCCGCCAAGGCAAGTTCCGCGACGTCAAGCTTGCGCAGCAGCAGTCGAGCAAACTCGAAGATATGTTCGAGCAGATCGGCGAGGCGGGAGCGAAGACGCTGTCGGTCATCATCAAGGCCGACGTGCAGGGTTCGTATGAAGCGCTGTCGCATGCATTGCCCAAGCTCTCGACCGACGAGGTCAAGGTCAACATCGTGCACTGCGGCGTCGGCGGCATCACTGAATCCGATGTCAATCTCGCCCTTGCATCCAAAGCGGTGATCATCGGCTTCAACACGCGTGCCGACGCGATGGCGCGCAAGCTCGCCGAATCCTCGGGCGTCGACATCCGCTACTACAACATCATCTACGAAGCCGTCGATGATGTGAAAGCCGCGCTGTCCGGCATGCTGGCACCGGAGAAGAAGGAGAGCGTGCTCGGCACAGTCGAGGTGCGGCAAGTGTTCAAGATCTCCAAGGTCGGCACGGTAGCAGGCTGCTACGTGACCGAAGGCCTCGTGCGCCGCAGCGCGCGAGTGCGGGTGCTGCGCGACCATGTCGTGATTCACGACGGCGAACTCGACTCGCTGAAGCGCTTCAAGGACGATGCGCGTGAAGTCAAGGCCGGTTTTGAGTGCGGCCTGTCGGTCAAAAACTTCGACGATATCAAGGTTGGCGACCAGCTCGAAGCCTACGAAGTCGTGGAAGTGGCAAGAACTCTGTAGATTCAGTGCGGAGTGCAAAGTGATGAGTGCAGAGTTTCGCTAAGCCGATCACTCTGCATTCCGCACTCATCATTCATCGTTGACCTTCCATGCCTCGCGACTTTTCCCGCACGCTGCGCGTGGCCGAGCAGATTCAGCGTGAGCTGGCAGATATGATCCGCCTCGAGGTCAAAGATCCACGTGTCGGCATGGTGACCTTGACCGATGTCGAGGTCGCCGCCGATTATGCGCACGCCAAAGTGTTTTTTACCAGCCTGGGCGACCCTGACCAGATCGCAGCGGCAACCACCGGCCTCAATCATGCCGCCGGCTTTTTGCGGCATGAGCTTGGTCACCGCATCAAGCTGCGCAGCGTTCCCCAACTGCATTTCATCTACGACGAATCGGTCGAGCGCGGCATCCGGCTGTCGCAGTTGATCGATGCGGCAGTGCGCACTCCCGCTCGCGGCAAGAAAAAATGCCGCTGACTCCGTTGAGGGCGGGATTTTGACGCAGATTGCATTTCCCACGCCGCTGGTCGATGGCATGCTGCTGCTCGACAAGCCGGTCGGCATCACGTCGAACGCGGCGATTCAGCGCGTCAAGCGGCTGTTCAATGCGGCCAAGGCCGGCCATGTCGGCACCCTCGATCCGCTTGCCAGCGGCTTACTGCCGGTGTGTCTGGGGGAGGCCACCAAGTTCTCGACCGGCACCTTCGACGCCGACAAAAGCTATGACGCCGAAATTCTGCTCGGTGTGACGACTACCACCGGCGATACAGAAGGCGAGGTGACCTCGCGTCAGAGCGTCGCGGTATCCCGCGGACAGGTGCAGGCAGTGCTGCAACGCCATACCGGGGCCCTTGCGCAAACGCCGCCGATGTATAGCGCGCTCAAGCGCGACGGCAAGCCGCTCTACGCTTATGCGCGTGCCGGTCAGACGGTGGCGCTCACGCCACGCAGCATCACCATTCATGACATCACTCTGCATGACTTTGCCGCGGAGCGGCTCAGGATCAGCGTGCGCTGCAGCAAGGGCACCTATATCCGTGTACTCGCCGAAGACATAGGCCGTGCGCTCGGCTGCGGGGCGACGCTCGCGGGCCTCCGGCGCACGGCGGTAGGTGCATTCGGCCTGGTTGGCGCGGTAACGCTCGAGCAGCTCGACGCGCTGCCGGCAACGCGACGGCTCGCCTGCCTGCTGCCGGTTGATACCTTGGTGTCTGCGCTGCCCGTCATGGTGCTCGAGGCAGAATTGGTACGGCGGATGCTGACGGGGCAAACCGGCCGGGTTGAGGCTGGCTGCGCCGGGTTAGTCCGACTTTACGATCACAACCGGCGCTTTCTGGGGCTCGGCGAGCGGCAGCCGGACGGACGTCTGATGCCGAAACGCCTGATGGCGATGCCGGTCGCGGGGCCTGCCGATGGCACCGGAGACAGGGTGCAAGCCCCTAAAATTGCTTGAGAAAGTCGGTAATTGCAGGTTAAAATAACAAACTTTGCAAGTGGAGACAGGGAATGGCAACAAGCGGCACGCAAAAAGCCCAGATCGTCAAGGACTACCAGCGCAAGCAGGCTGATACCGGTTCGCCGGAAGTGCAGATTGCATTGCTCTCGGCACGCATCACCGAACTGACCGGGCATTTCAAAACGCACGTCAAGGACCATCATTCGCGGCGTGGTTTGCTGCGCATGGTGAGCCGGCGCCGTAAGCTGCTGGATTACTTAAAACGCTCGAACGTCGAAAAGTATCGCGCGCTGATCGACCGCCTTGGTCTGCGCAAGTGATACCGCCGGTGTGCCGGTGGTCGACTTCGACTGTAACGGTTGCTTGAGTGGCCAGCCAGGCCAGGTGCCCGTGCCAAGTGCTTGGTGCGGCTGCGGCTGTTTTTAACGCTTGTAATTTGATAACCCTTGCCCGCACTTTCTCGCGCGGCCAACCCGTAGCATAAAGGATAAGACATTGAATCCAATCAAGAAATCTATGATGTGGGGGCAACACAAGCTGACGCTCGAAACGGGCGAGATCGCGCGCCAGGCGAGCGGCGCGGTGTTGGTGAATTTTGAAGATACGGTAGTGCTGGTGACCGTGGTTGGAAAAAGAGCCGCCGATACGGGCAAGGATTTTCTGCCGCTCACCGTTGACTACCAGGAACGCACCTACGCCGCCGGCAAGATCCCCGGCGGTTTTTTCAGGCGCGAAGGCCGTCCTTCGGAAAAAGAGATTCTGACCTCGCGCCTGATCGACCGTCCGATCCGGCCGCTGTTTCCCGACGGCTACTACAACGAGGTGCAGGTGGTCGCCACCGTGGTGTCGTCGAACAACGAAGTCGACTCCGATATCGCGGCGATGGTCGGCACGTCGGCGGCGCTAGCGATTTCCGGCATTCCGTTCAATGGCCCCATCGGTGCGGCGCGCGTCGGCTATGCCGATGGCCGCTACGTGCTGAACCCGACCGCGACGGAGCTCAAGGCTTCGCAGCTGAACCTGGTGGTCGCGGGCACGCAACAGGCGGTGCTGATGGTCGAATCGGAAGCGAACGAGCTGTCCGAGGACGCGATGCTGGGCGCCGTTGTCTACGGCCACCAGCAGATGCAGGCGGTCATCGAGTTCATCAACCAGCTTGCCGATGAAGTGAATACGCCGCTGTGGGACTGGGCGCCGCCGGCAAAAGACGGGGCGCTCGCCACGCGCATCGCCGAGCTTGGCGAGAAGGACTTGAGCGCGGCGTTCGAAATCAAGGAAAAGCAGGCTCGTTCCGCCGCGATCGACAGCATCTGGACGCGCGTGTTCACCGAGGTGGGTGTCGGCGCCGAAGGCGGCCCGGACGCAAACGCGGTCAAGGAGATCTGCTTCGCGCTGGAATCGAAAATCGTGCGCGGCCAGATCCTCAACGGCGAACCGCGCATCGACGGCCGCGATACGCGCACCGTGCGTCCAATCACGATCCGTGCCGGGGTCCTGCCGCGCGCGCATGGCTCGGCGCTGTTCACGCGCGGCGAGACCCAGGCGCTGGTGGTGGCGACGCTGGGCACCTCGCGCGACGAGCAGCGCATCGACGCGCTGCAAGGCGAGTACAAGGAGCGTTTCATGCTCCATTACAACATGCCGCCGTACGCGACCGGTGAGACCGGCCGCGTCGGCTCGCCGAAGCGCCGCGAGATCGGCCATGGCCGGCTGGCCAAGCGTGCGCTGCTCGCAGTGATGCCGACGTTGGAAGAATTTGCCTACTCGATGCGCGTGGTGTCGGAGATCACCGAATCGAACGGTTCGAGCTCGATGGCATCGGTATGCGGCGGCTGCCTGGCGCTGATGGACGCGGGCGTGCCGCTCAAGGCGCATGTCGCGGGAATCGCGATGGGGCTGATCAAGGAGGGCAACCGCTTCGCCGTGCTGTCCGACATCCTCGGTGATGAAGATCATCTCGGCGACATGGACTTCAAGGTCGCCGGCACCGAAAAAGGCGTCACCGCGTTGCAGATGGACATCAAGATCACCGGCATCACCAAGGAAATCATGCACGCCGCGCTGATCCAGGCGCGTGAAGGGCGGATGCACATTCTCGGCAGGATGAAGGATGCGCTCGAAACCCCGCGCACCGAAATTTCGGCCTATGCGCCGCGCATGATCACGATCAAGATCAAGCCGGAGAAAATCCGCGACGTGATCGGCAAGGGCGGCGCGGTGATACGCGCGCTGACCGAAGAAACCGGCACCTCGATCGACAT
>JAHFRL010000043.1 GCA_023266235.1 Betaproteobacteria bacterium | reverse complement strand
AGACCTCCCGCACGCGCAGAAGCTGCTCGCGCACAAGCGGCGCGCGACAACTGAGGGCTACGCCGGACGACGGAAGGGACAGCAAGTCGCGCCGGTCAATCGCGATTTTGTAGAAGAAAACGCGGATTTTGTAGAAGGCGGAAAGCAACCGCTATCGCCAAAACCCGCATGAAACTGGTGGCCAGGGACGGAATTGAACCGCCGACACAAGGATTTTCAGTCCTCTGCTCTACCAACTGAGCTACCTGGCCGCATCGAGACTGCCCGCGAACGCGGGCAGGGCGACAAAAGGGCGCTATTTAAACCTTAATACCCGTGATGCGTCAAGCACTCCTCATCAGATAGCCCGCGACTTCGATCAGTGCGCGCATGATTGCAACGAGCAGATATTCGAACGGCATGGATCGCAATTTTACCTGACGCGGCGCGCCGGCCGACTGGATTTCGGGCGCCACAAAAAGAAAGCCCCGCTCGCACGGGGCTTCCTGTTCCGGATCCCGGATCGAGTCCGGGATGACGCGCGCGAGGGCGCTCGTCACATGTCCATGCCGCCCATGCCACCCATGCCACCCATGCCGCCGTGGCCGTGGCCCGCCGATTCTTCCTTCGGCGACTCAGCCACCATCGCATCGGTGGTCAGGATCAGGCCGGCAACCGAAGCCGCGTTCTGCAGCGCGCAGCGCGCGACCTTGGTCGGATCGACCACGCCCATTTCCATCAGATCGCCGTACTGGGCAGTCTGAGCGTTATAGCCGAAGTTGCCTTTGCCCTCGACCACCTTGTTGAGCACTACTGACGGCTCATCGCCCGCATTGGCGACGATCCAGCGCAGCGGTTCTTCGAGTGCACGCAGCACGATCTTGATGCCGGCTTCCTGATCGTGGTTGTCGCCTTTGAGCTTGCTCAGGCCGGCACGCGCACGGATCAGCGCCACACCGCCGCCCGCGACGATACCCTCTTCAACCGCGGCACGCGTCGCGTGCAGCGCGTCCTCGACACGCGCTTTCTTCTCCTTCATTTCGACTTCGGTCGCAGCGCCGACCTTGATCAAAGCCACGCCGCCGGCGAGTTTTGCCACGCGTTCCTGCAGTTTTTCCTTGTCGTAATCGCTGGTCGCTTCGTCGATCTGCTTGCGGATGTTCTTGACGCGGCCCTCGATCGCTTTGGAATCGCCCTTGCCGTCGATGAGCGTGGTTTCTTCCTTGCCGATCTCGATGCGCTTGGCCTGGCCCAGGTCATTCAGCGTAGCCTTCTCGAGCGACAGGCCCACTTCCTCGGCGATGACGGTGCCGCCGGTCAGGATCGCGATATCTTCGAGCATCGCCTTGCGACGATCACCGAAACCGGGGGCCTTGACCCCGCAAGTCTTGAGAATACCGCGGATATTGTTTACGACCAACGTGGCTAGCGCCTCGCCCTCGACTTCCTCCGCGATGATCAGCAGCGGTTTGCCCGACTTCGCCACCTGCTCGAGCACCGGCAACAGATCGCGGATATTCGAGATCTTCTTGTCGTGCAGCAGAACGTAGGCGTCTTCCAGAACCGAAATCTGCTTTTCGGCGTTGTTGATGAAGTACGGCGACAGGTAGCCGCGGTCGAACTGCATGCCCTCCACGACTTCGAGCTCGTTCTGCAGCGACTTGCCGTCCTCGACCGTGATCACTCCTTCCTTGCCGACCTTGTCCATCGCGTCGGAAATGATCTTGCCGATCTGTTCATCGGCGTTGGCCGAGATCGCGCCGACTTGCGCGATTTCCTTGCTGGTGGTGCAGGGCTTCGACAGTTTTTTCAACTCCGAGACCACCGACTCAACCGCCTTGTCGATGCCGCGCTTGAGGTCCATCGGGTTCATGCCGGCGGCAACGAACTTCATGCCTTCCTGCACGATCGATTGCGCGAGCACGGTCGCGGTGGTGGTGCCGTCGCCGGCGATGTCGGAAGTTTTGCTTGCGACTTCCTTCACCATCTGCGCGCCCATGTTTTCGAATCTGTCCTTGAGCTCGATTTCCTTCGCCACCGACACACCGTCCTTGGTGATGGTCGGCGCGCCGAACGAGCGCTCGAGCACGACGTTGCGGCCTTTCGGGCCGAGGGTCACCTTGACCGCGTCGGCCAGGATGTTGACGCCCGCGACGATCTTGGCGCGGGCTGAATCATGAAATTTGACGTCTTTTGCTGACATGTTGGTTCTCCTGGTTTGCCGCGCGGGTTACTCGATGACGCCCATGATGTCTTCTTCGCGCATCACGAGCAGTTCTTCACCTTCGACTTTGACGGTCTGGCCGGAATACTTGCCGAACAGAACTCTGTCGCCGACTTTAAGGTCGAGCGCGCGGATCTTGCCGTCTTCGAGGACCTTGCCTTTGCCTATCGCTTTGACTTCACCTTGATCGGGTTTTTCGGCCGCGGTGTCGGGAATGACGATGCCCGAGGCGGTCTTGCGCTCTTCTTCCAACCGCTTGACGATCAAGCGGTCATGTAAAGGACGAATCTTCATAAATGCATCTCCTCTTTGCTAAATCGTAAAAGAACTGCCGGGAAAGATTGTTAGCACTCTGTTCGAGTGAGTGCCAATGATAGGCGTTTAGGAGTGAAATTTCAAGAGCCTGGGATGGACGAGCCTGCACGGTCAGCCACCGGTGTGACGCCGGCGGGCGGGAAAAGCATTGGCCGATCAAGCAGTTAGATCCGCCCGGCGGCGGGCTGCAGGATTAGATCTATCTACTATCTAGTTTGCGAACGGGTTCAATGCCGGGACCCCGAACCGATAAACCGTCTGGCGGTTACCGGCACAGGTTGGCGGTATCGGCAGCAGCGGGCACGGCGGGTTGCGGCGGCCATCCTCGATGAGCGTCGCGTCGTCGGCATACTCGCCCCAAATGCCGCCGCGCACCGGCCGGAACAGCCACATCAGATAACCGCGCCGCGCCGCGACTTCGACCAGCTCGTCCGCGTCGGGCGCATCGGCGACCACCACGTTGCTGCCACTGATGCCGAACGGGAACGCGCCGAACGCCTGCAGACACTCGAGCGCTTCGCGCGATTCGGCGCCGGGGCGCATGCAGCCGGGACGCTCGGCGCGCTGCACATCCCACGCTCCGAGTTCCCATGCCGCATCCATCGCGGCGCGGTCGACTGCAAGCAGATCCCGCCAGCGCTCGTTCAATTGCAGCGCGGAGCTGGGAATCGGTGTATAGGCGACGGCCTCCGCTTCTTCGATGTCAACGAGCTTTTCCTTGATGAAGCCGTGCCAATGCAGCGTGAGGATGACGGGAGTGTCGGGACAGGGCACCGCGGCCAGCGTGATTGCAAACAGCGGCAGGCCGGTCGCTGCGACCTGATCTTCGATGCGATCGAGTAACTCCATGGCGAGCCTACCTCCACAGGAATGCTACACTCACACTCGAGCAAGATTGATGCCACCCAATCACAACAACGTAGTACAACGAATTGCCGTTGACGTGCGCCGGGTGCGAGGCAGTAATAATGATTACGGCATCAGCAATTTTTTCTCGAGTTCCGGTTGCGCAGTCTCATCGCAAGAAAGATTGATCCTCCTTTGAAGTCAGGCACTAGCGCCTGCCATTCTGCATGAGTTTTGCCGTTTGTAAATACCTGCCAGCCCAATATTGGCGCGGTTTTCCAGCACATGGCCGTTAGCACTCGTAACGCGACACTGCTAACACGCAGCGCGGGCGCGGTGTGGCATCCATGCACCCAGATGAAGCAGCACGAAACGCTGCCACTGGTGCCGATCGCGCGCGGCGACGGCGTCTGGCTGTATGACTTCGACGGCCGGCGCTGCCTCGATGCGATCAGTTCGTGGTGGGTCAACCTGTTCGGCCACTGCAACCCGCGCATTAATGCAGCGCTGACTTCCCAGCTCGAACAACTCGAGCATGTGATGCTTGCCGGCTTCACCCATGAACCGGTGGTGGAGTTGTCGGAGCGCTTGAGCGCGTTGACCGGCGGCAGGCTTGGCCACTGCTTTTACGCCAGCGATGGCGCATCGGCGATCGAGATCGCGCTCAAAATGAGCTTCCATTTCTGGCGCAACAGCGGGCGGGCGCAGAAGACACGTTTCATCAGCCTCGCCAACGGTTATCACGGCGAAACACTGGGTGCGCTGGCGGTGACCGACGTCGCATTGTTCAAGGACACTTACGCGCCATTACTGCGCCAAAGCGCGCAAGTGCCGAGTCCGGATTGGCGGCTCGCGCAACAAGGTGAGTCGCCACGCGCCTATGCAGGGCGGTGCGCGCAGGCATTGGAACGCCATCTCGAGCAGCACCACGCCGAGACCGCGGCCTTCATCGTCGAGCCGCTGGTGCAGGGCGCAACCGGCATGGCGATGTACGACCCCGAGTACCTGCGCCGCGCGCGCGCACTCTGCGACCGCTGCCAGGTGCACCTGATCGCCGATGAAATCATGACCGGCTGCGGCCGCAGCGGCACGTTTTTCGCGCACGCGCAGGCCGGCATTACGCCGGATTTCCTGTGCCTGTCGAAAGGCATCACCGGCGGCTACCTGCCGCTATCCGTGGCGCTGACGACCGATCCGGTGTACGCGGCGTTCTATGATGACAGTGTTGCGCGCGGCTTTCTGCATTCGCACTCCTACACCGGCAACGCGCTCGCGTGCCGTGCCGCGCTCGCGACGCTCGATATTTTCAGGCAGGACGACGTGCTCGAGGCCAACAAGGCCAGGGCCGCTTATCTCAACCGCGCCGCGCGATCGATCGCGGAGCATCCGCGCGTCAGGAATTTCCGCAACACCGGCATGATCTGGGCGTTCGATGTCGACACCAACGATCCCGCGTTTGCGCGCAAGTTCTATCAGGCCGCGCTCGCGCGCGAACTGTTGCTGCGGCCGATCGGCAACACCATCTACTTCATGCCGCCCTACGTCATCGCCGATGACGAGATCGATTTTCTGGCGGCGCGCACGCTCGCGACACTCGAGGCATGCCTTGCGTAAACCGGCTGTCTGAATGAAATTGAGTTTTCTCGGCGGGGCGGAGGAGGTCACCGGCTCGTGTTACCTGGTCGAAACCGGGTCCGTGCGCTTCATCGTCGATTGCGGCATGTTCCAGGGCGGCCGCGAAGCCAGCGAAAAGAATTACAGCCCGTTCGCGTTCGATCCGCGCGCGCTCGATTTCGTGCTGTTGACGCATGCTCATATCGATCATTCCGGGTTGCTGCCGCGGCTGGTTGCGGCGGGCTTTCGCGGCGAGGTGTTCACGACCCGCGCGACGGCCGATCTGCTGCACGTGATGCTGCTCGACGCCGCGCATATCCAGGAAAAGGAAGCCGAGTGGCGCGAGCGCATGTCACGGCGCGGCAAGCACGAAGAGAGGAAGCATCCCGAGCCGCTCTATACCGTGAGCGAGGCGGAAGCCAGTTTAAAGCAGATGCATGCGGTCGATTACGACGCCACCCTCCATCCGCATCCGTGCGTAAGCTGCCGTTTTCGCGATGCCGGCCATATCCTCGGCGCGGCGATCATTGAGGTGTGGGTCGATGATCGGGGCGACACCCGCAAACTCGTGTTTTCGGGCGACATCGGGCAGCCGGGACACCCGGTGGTGCGCGATCCGGCGCAGATTGCCGAAGCCGACTACCTTCTGATCGAGTCGACCTACGGCAACCGGCTGCACAAGTCGCTGCCGGATACCCTCAAGGAGCTGGCCCACGCCATCAACGACACGCTGACACGCAAGCACGGCAATGTGATCGTTCCCGCGTTCGCGGTCGGCCGCACCCAGGACCTGATTTTTTTGCTCGGCGACCTCCACCGCCAGGGCGCGCTGCCGGACCTGCAAATCTACGTCGACTCGCCGCTCGCAACGCAGGCCACCGAGATCACCCTCAAGCATCGCGCGCTGCTCGACCCGCAGTCGCAGGACATACTGAAGTCGATGCTGGCGCGCAATGGCCGCCCGCGCGTGGTATTCGTCGAGGACGTCGAGGCGTCGATGGCGCTCAACCGCATCCGCAGCGGCGCGTTGATCATTTCGGCGAGCGGCATGTGCGACGCCGGCCGCATCAAGCATCATCTGGCGCATAATCTCGGGCGCAGTGAGAGCACGATCGTGTTTACCGGATTCCAGGCGCAGGGTACGCTCGGCCGCCGCATCGTCGACGGCGCGGCGACCGTCCGCATCTTCGGCGAAGAGGTGCCGGTGCGCGCCGAGATTTACACCATCGGGGGGCTTTCCGCGCATGCCGACCAGGCCGGGCTGCTGGCATGGCTGCGCAATTTCAAGTACGCGCCGCGCCAGTCGTTTATGGTGCATGGCGAGGCCGCGACCGCGCAGATTTTCCGTGATGCCGTGCACGCGCAACTCGGCTGGAACGCGACGGTGCCAGCCGCACATTCAACCGTCGAATTCTGAGATGCGCAATATGCGATTGCTGATCGCGACCTTGCTGTGGTGCATGCTGGCTGCGATGCCCCAGGACGGTGCGGCGCGGCTGCCGCAGCCGGTGATCCAGGCGCTGCAGCAGGCGGGCATTCCGGAATCGAGCATCGGCATATACGTGCAGGATGCGAACGCCGAACGCCCGCTGATTGCGGTCGGCGAGGAACGCGTACTCAACCCGGCATCGACCATCAAGCTGCTCACCACTTTTGCCGCGCTCGATCAGCTCGGCCCCGCGTACGCATGGACCACCGAGGTCTATACCACCGGCATGCTGCAGGGCGATGTGCTCACCGGCGATCTCGTCGTCAAGGGCTATGGCGACCCGCGCCTGACGCTCGAAAATTTCTGGCTGATGCTGCGCAGCCTGCGCGCGCGCGGCATGCGCGAGATCCGCGGCGACCTGGTGCTCGACCGCAGCTACTTTGCGGCCGCCGAGAGCGCCGATCCGGGAAGCTTCGACAACGAGCCGACGCGCCCCTACAACACCCCGCCCGACGCGCTGCTGGTGAATTTCAAGGCCGTGCGCCTGCAATTCGTGCCGGACGCGGAGCGGCGCGCGCTCAGGATCATCGCCGAACCGGCGCTGCCGCAGGTGCAGGTGTTGAGCAACGTCGTGCTCGACAACGAGCCGTGCGGCGATTGGGTCGGCCGGCTCAAGCTCACCGCGCCCGGCAACGGCGCGAGCGCGCGGCTGCTGTTCGGCGGCAATTACTCGCTCGCGTGCGGCGAGAAAGAACGCAACTACAGCGTGCTCGGCCACCCGCAGTACGTGCACGGGCTGTTTACTCTGCTGTGGCGCGAGCTCGGCGGCGCATTCGCCGGCGGCGTGCGCGACGCCGAGACACCGGCCGGCGCGCGGCTGCTGCTCGCGCACCAGACCCAGACGCTCGCCGAGATCGTGCGCGACATCAACAAATTCAGCAATAACGTGATGGCGCGGCAGCTGTATCTCTCGCTCGGCGCGATTGCTTTGGGCGCGCCCGCCAACAGCGAGAAGTCGGCGCGCGCCATCAGGCAATGGCTTGCTTCGCGCCGGCTCGCGTTTCCCGAACTGGTGCTCGAAAACGGCTCCGGCCTGTCGCGCAACGAGCGCTTGAGCGCCAAAAGCATGGCACAGTTGCTGCTGGTTGCGCACCGCAGCGCGGTGATGCCGGAACTCATCGCGTCGCTGCCGCTGGTGGCAGTCGACGGCACGATGAAAAAACGCCTGTCAGGCGCGGAAGTCGCGGGGCAGGCGCATATCAAGACCGGCACGTTGTCGGGCGTGCGTGCGATCGCCGGCTACGTGCTTGACGCCAAGGGACGCATGGTGGTGGTGGTGTGCATCGTCAACCACGCCCGCGCGCCGGGCGCGCAAGCCGTGCAGGATGCACTGTTGAAGTGGATTTATAGCCGCTAGGGCACGTAGCTACCGGCTTACCCTCGATTTTCCGCCGAGACTGATCACAATAAATTGTATTTAATCAATATATTATAATCTGTTGTTGCCAAAATACAACAACTATGCCCGCTTTCTTCTGAAAATAAAGGACCTTATATCGACAAGTTAAAGTCTTTTCTTTAAGCTGGTTTCAACGCTCTAACAAATAGGGGTTTTTGCGATGGCGAACTCACCGCATCAACTCGAGCGATTCCGGAGAACATCATGATCAAGAAATCAGCTGTTGCAGTGATCGCGCTGACCGCGGCTTTTGCCAGCGCACCGGTGGCCGCGCAATCCAATTTCTATGGCGTTGTCGGTGTCGGCCGCTCGACGATCGACGTCGACCCCAACTCGATCAATAACTTTGCGTCGGGAGCCGGTCTGGTCGGTTCCGCTACTATCGCCAACAGCAATGACGTTGGTTGGAAGTTGCAACTCGGCTACCAATTCGGCACATCCTTCGCCCTTGAGGGCGGCTATACGGATCTCGGGCACGCGGAATACACCACTTCCAATACCCTCTACATCGCGAGAGGGTCCAAAAGAGCCGATCTATTCAACCTGGACCTAGTGGGCAAATTACCGCTCAGTCAATCGTTTTCAGCACTGGCGCGGCTCGGGGCCTACCGCTGGGAAACCAGATCGAATCTGCCTACCACCGCAGGCATGATCAGCGTGACCGACAACGGCTATGATTTGAAGGCCGGCGTCGGGGCGCAATACGATTTCACGGGGAATTTCGCGCTGCGAGGCGAATTCGAGCGCTTCAACGGCATCGGCAAAGAACTCTCAACCGGGGATTCCAAAGTCAACCTGTTTTCAATTGGCGCAGTACTAAAGTTCTAACTACAAAACACAAAGCTGCGCCATCATCCACATAGCCGGGTCGCCCCCGGCTATTTTTTTTGCTCCATTCTGAAGCAGTTGGCGCAGGATGTTGCGGAAACGATACACTTCCTGACTGATTGCGCGTCGATAGGGCTATGACTATTGCATATGGATATCCCGGAGAGTGATAATTTCGCGGCGTTCGCAGAGCGAAATTAAAGTGAGACCCGCAGCCTGATTTGATTGAAATGGAGGATCCCAATGAAAAAGACCTTGTGGTTGTCAGCGTTAGTAATCCTTCCGGTCGCAATTGGCGTGCCAGCGCTTGCGGCCGATACCGGCACCGGCTTTTATCTTGGTGGCAATGTTGGCCAATCAAGGGCAAAAATCGATACTGGGGCTATAAGTGCGGGGTGTGTGGCTGCCGGCTTCGCTACGTGCGCAACGTCAGCGGACGAAGAGGATGTCGGCTTCAAGCTTTTTGCCGGCTATCGCTTTCACCCCAATTTTGCCGTCGAGGGCGGCTATTTCAATCTCGGTAAATTCAATTTCACGACCGTAACAACGGGGCCGGCTGCCACGGTTGCCGGGGAGGCCAAGAACGACAACGGATTTAATCTCGACTTGGTGGGCATCGTGCCTTTCGATCCCTCTTTTTCCGGTTTCGCCCGCGTCGGCGCGCAAACCTCTAAAACCACGGTGTCGTTGGCCGTACCAGGGTTTGCTTTTTCGAATAGCGAAACCAAAACAAGTTGGAAAGCCGGCCTAGGGCTGCAATACGATTTTACAAAGGACATAGGCGCCCGCCTGGAGTGGGAACGTTATCGCGTTCCGAACGGCGACGGAACCGGCGGGAAAGCCGATGTCGATCTTTTTTCATTAGGCCTGGTGGTCCGCTTTTAATCCGGCAAAACATCATCAAAAAAAGCCGGGGCAACCCGGCTTTTTTGTTGCCTCAGAGCCCGAGGCTTTGCCATAGCGCATCGATCCTGCGCTTGGTTGCCTCGTCCATCTCGATCGGCGTTCCCCACTGGCGCGCAGTTTCGGCGGGCCATTTGTTGGTGGCATCGATACCCATCTTCGAACCCAGCCCTGCCACCGGGCTGGCGAAATCGAGGGAGTCGATCGGCGTGTTATCGGCAATCAGTGTGTCACGCGCCGGATCGACGCGTGTCGTCAACGCCCAGATCACGTCTTTCCAGTCGCGCACGTTCACATCGTCGTCGGTGACGATGATGAACTTGGTGTACATGAACTGGCGCAGGTACGACCAGATGCCGAACATCACGCGCTTGGCATGGCCCGGATACTGCTTTTTCATGCTGACCACCGCGAGCCGGTATGAGCAGCCTTCGGGCGGCAGATAGAAGTCGGTGATTTCCGGAAACTGCTTCCGCAGCAGGGGCACGAACACTTCATTCAACGCCACGCCGAGCACCGCCGGCTCGTCGGGCGGCTTGCCGGTATAGGTGCTGTGATAAATCGGGGCACGCCGTGACGTGATGCGCTCGATCGTGAATACCGGGAACCGTTCCTGCTCGTTGTAATAGCCGGTGTGATCGCCGAACGGCCCTTCGAGCGCGGTTTCGCCGGGATGGATAAATCCCTCGAGCACGATCTCGGCGCTCGCCGGCACTTGCAGGTCGTGGCTCAGGCAGTTCACGATTTCCGTCTTCGCGCCGCGCAGCAGCCCGGCAAACTGATATTCGGACAGATTGTCCGGCACCGGCGTCACCGCGCCGAGTATCGTCGCGGGATCGGCGCCGAGCGCGACCGCGAGCGGAAATGGCTCCCGCGGGTGCGCGAGACAATGGTCGCGGTAATCGAGCGCGCCGCCTCGGGTGCTGAGCCAGCGCATGATGACCTTATTCGGCGCGATCACCTGCTGGCGATAGATGCCGAGGTTCTGGCGTCTTTTCTGCGGGCCGCGCGTGACCACCAGGCCCCACGTGATCAGCGGCGCTGCGTCACCCGGCCAGCAGGTCTGGATCGGCAACCGGCCGAGATCGACGTCCGCGCCGTCCCAGACCTGCTCTTGGCAAGGTCCACTGTCGACGAGCTTCGGCACCATAGTGAGCACCTGCTTCAGCAACGGCAGCTGGTCCCATGCGTCCTTCAGCCCGCGCGGCGGCTCGGGCGCCTTGAGGGTCGCGAGCAGCTTGCCGATTTCGCGCAGCGATTCGACATCGTCCCGACCCATGCCGAGCGCCACGCGTAGCGGCGTGCCGAAGAGGTTGCCGAGCACCGGAATGGTGTGGCCTTTCGGCTGCTCGAACAAAATTGCCGGACCGCCGACCTTCAGCGTGCGGTCGCAGATCTCGGTCATCTCGAGCCGCGGATCGACCTCGACCGCGATTCGCTTCAATTCGCCACGGCGCTCAAGCTGCGCGATGAAATCCCTGAGGTCGCGATATTTCATGCCGGATCAACGAGTGCTCGAAACCCCAAGGCTCAAAAAAGCTTGCTGCGCAGCAACAAGTCAACGAGGATGCCGGCATAAATCACGGCGCCGAGCAGATTGTTGTTCAGGAACGCCTTGAAGCAGCGCTCGCGCTGGCGCTCGCGGATCAGCAGGTACTGATAGCCGGCGAGACCGGCTGCGATCGCGAGGCCGATGAAATAGAGCACGCCGAGCCGCGCCCAGTAACCGACATACGTCATGAGCAGCAGGAACAACGCGTGGCAAACCATCACGCCGATCACGTCGAAGCGCCCGAACAATATCGCCGACGATTTGAGGCTGAGCTTCACGTCATCATCGCGATCGACCATCGCGTACTCGGTGTCATAGGCGATTGCCCAGAATATATTGGCAACCACCATCATCCACGCGAGCGGCACGACGATATTGTTATGCGCGGCGAACGCCATCGGGATGCCGAAGCCGAACGCGATGCCGAGCCAGGCTTGCGGCAGCCAGAAAAAACGCTTCAGGAAAGGATAAGCCACCGCGAGGACACAGGCGATCACCGCCAACTTGATGGTCAGCGCGTTCAATTGCAGCACCAGCAGAAACGCGAGCACGATCAGCACGCCGGCAACCAGCAAGGCTTCCTGCGGCGAAATCAGTTTGGCGGCGAGCGGGCGGTCCTTGGTGCGCTCGACGTGGGGATCGAAATTGCGATCGGCGAAATCGTTGACGATGCAGCCGGCGGAGCGCATCAGCACCACGCCGAGAATGAAAATCACGGCCACCCCGGGATTCGGAAAGCCGTAGGACGACAGCCACAATCCCCACAGCGTCGGCCACAGCAGCAGCAGGATGCCGATCGGCTTGTCGAGCCGCATCAGCTTCTCGTAGATATTGAGCCGTTCGATGAAAGTCATGGCGTGAGCGCAAGAATAGCGGGTAGAAACACTTCCGTCACCAGCAGGCGCGATCCGCGCAACGTGAACAGCGAACGCCGGGCCCACAGGTATGCCGGCGGCCGCTCGAGCAGCCCGCACGCCCGGCGATAAAGCTCGTGCCGGCGGTTGAGCTGGCGGAAGCGCAACGGGAAGCGCCTGACGCACGGGTCGGCGAACAGCGCCGCACCGAGCGGACGCGTGCCGAGCGTGGCCAGCATGCGCCACGCACCGTTGAGCGCGCGCGGCTCGACCACTGAATGCGCGAACACCACCGGCCGCTGATCGCAATTGAGGCTCACTTCGCGCACCACGCATCGGACACCGGGGCGCACGCCGATGATCGCGCGTTCATCGCGGTCGATCGCGGCGATGCGCTGCGACAGAACTTCCACATGGAAGCGCTCGCAGCGCAACTGGATGCGGCGGGTGAGCGAGCCGCGGTCGAGCAACCAGCGCCGCAGGCGCGCATCGTTGCAAACGGGGAGCGGCCGCCACCAGGCATCGGCACCGGATGATTTCATGCTGGGGAAATGTTTTTCGTCGTTATTATCGCTTACCCGGAACAATTTACCGCAATCCGGATCACGCCGCGCAGACAAAAACCTGGTGCTCGCGCTGCATCGCTGGTGATACACCCCCGCTAAACGCGCAAATAGTGCTGTTTGCCGCCGAGCCAGCGCCGCAGATGGCGCTCGGCAATCGCGGGTTGATGGCGCAGTATCTGCTGCGCCGAATTGCGCGCCGCTTCGAGCAGGTCGAGATCGGCATTGAGATTGGCGAAGCGCAGCATCGGCATGCCGCTCTGGCGCGCCCCCAACAATTCACCGGGGCCGCGCAGGCGCAGGTCGTAGCGCGCGATTTCGAAGCCGTCGCTGTTCTCGAAAATGATCTTGAGCCGCTCGCGCGCGAGCTGCGACAGCGGGTTCTGGTAGAGCAGGATACAGGTACTCTTGCCGGCGCCGCGGCCGACGCGCCCGCGCAACTGGTGCAGTTGCGCGAGCCCCATGCGCTCCGCGTTTTCGATCACCATCAGCGTCGCGTTCGGCACGTCGACCCCGACTTCGATCACCGTCGTCGCCACCAGCAACTGGATTTCACCGCTCTGGAATGACTGCATCACCGCCGCTTTCCCGGCGCCCGCGAGCCGCCCGTGCACCAGCCCGACCTTGAGTTCCGGAAAAGTCGTCAGCAGGCGCTGGTAGGTATCAAGCGCGGTCTGCAGTTGCAGCGCTTCTGATTCTTCTATCAACGGGCACACCCAGTAGGCCTGGCTGCCGGCGATGCACGCGTCGCGCACGCGCTGGATCACCTCGTCGCGCCGCGCGTCCGACACCAGCCGCGTTGCAACCGGCGTGCGCCCGGGCGGCATTTCATCGATCACCGACACGTCGAGGTCGGCGTAATAGCTCATCGCCAGCGTGCGCGGGATCGGCGTTGCGCTCATCATCAGCTGGTGCGGCTGCGCGCCGGCGCGGGATTTGGCGCCTTTCAGGCGCAGCGCGAGGCGCTGGTGCACGCCGAAGCGGTGCTGCTCGTCGACGATCGCGAGTCCGAGCTTATGAAACTCGACTTCGTCCTGGAACAGCGCGTGCGTACCGATCGTAATCTGCGCCTCGCCCGCCGCCACTCCGGCGAGTGTTGCGCGTTTCTGCTTGCGCGCGAGATTGCCGGCAAGCCACACCACCGACACGCCGAGCGCGGCGAGCCAGCCCGAGAACTTGCTGAAATGCTGCTCGCCGAGAATTTCGGTCGGCGCCATGATCGCGACCTGGTGTCCGTTCTCGATCGCCTGCAGCGCGGCCAGCGCGGCAACGATGGTCTTGCCGCTGCCGACGTCACCCTGCAGCAGGCGCTGCATCGGGTGAGGCCGGGCAAGATCGGTGCGGATTTCGGCAATGGCTCGGTGCTGGGCACGCGTCAGCTTGAACGGCAGCCGCTCGATCAGCGCGCGCGTAAGCTGCCCCCGCGGCGGCAGCGGCGGCGCGCTCGCGTTCCGGCGGCGATCGTAGTGGATGCGCATCGACAGCTGCTGCGCCAGCAGCTCGTCGAATTTGATGCGGCGCCACGCCGGGTGCGAGCGATCCTGCAGCGCCGTCTGCTCGGCGGCGGGCGGCGGATGATGCAGGAAGCCGATGCAGTCGCGAAACGCCGGCAACTTGAACTCGCCCAGCAGCTGCGGCGGCAGAGTGTCGCTCAAGTCGCTGGCCGCGAGCGCCGCGTGCACCATGCGCTGCAGATTGGACTGGCTCAGGCCCGCGGTGGTCGGATAAACCGGCGTCAGCGTGTCGGACACCGGCGCATCGCCGCGCACCACGCGATACTTCGGGTGCACCATCTCGGCGCCGAAAAAGCCCTGCCTGATTTCGCCGAACAGCCGCACGCGCGTGCCGGGCGCGAGCTGCTTGACCTGGCTCGTGTAGAAATTGAGGAAGCGCATCACCAGCACGCCGGAATCGTCTTCCACCGTGCACACCAACTGGCGCTTGGGCCGATACCTGATCGTGTTGTCGGTGACCGTGCCCTCGACCAGCACCGTCTGGCCGTGCGGCGCCTCGCTGATGCGGTAGAGATGCGTCTCGTCGTCGTATCTCAACGGCAGATGCAGGACGAGGTCGAACTCGCGCCGGATACCGAGCTTGGCGAGCGCGGCGAGCGCGGCTTTGCCATGCTTCGCCAGCGAGGGGTCAGAGATGAGGGGCGAGGAGTCGCTGTGCGCTGTTTTCCGGCTCTTGGTCGCCTTGCGCCTCACGCCTCTCGCCTCACGCCAGATTCAAAATGGCGTCGACCTCGATCAGCGCGCCGCGCGGCAGGCTGGCGACGCCGAGCGCCGCGCGTGCGGGGTAGGGCTGCCTGAAGTACGTCGACATGATTTCGTTGACGCGCGCGAAGTGCGAAAGATCCGTCAGGTACACCGTGAGCTTCACTGCGTGATCGAGGCTGCCGCCGGCCTCGGTTGCCACCGCTTGCAGGTTCTGAAACACGCGCTGAATCTGCGCGTCGATGCCTTCGACCAGCTGCATCGTCGCCGGATCGAGCCCGATCTGGCCTGACAGATACGCGGTGTCGCCGCAGCGTACCGCCTGCGAATAGGTGCCGATCGCCTGCGGCGCGGCGGCGGTATGGATCGGCTGCTTCATCCTGCCTCCCGTTTGGTTCGGATCCCGGAACTGCGCTATCATGCCGCCTGCAAGTCCGGATTTCAATCGCCGGCGCGCCGCCGGTTCCCCCACCACATCGCGTGAACTCCGACGCCATCGCCAATTTCGAACGCCTGCTCGCGGCGGGCCGCGACGGCGCCTTGCTGCGCTTCAGCCTCGGCAGCGAATATTTGAAGATCGGCGATGCGCCCGCCGCGGCGCAGCACCTCGAGCAGGCGGTCGCGCTCGATCCCGGGTTTTCGGCGGCGTGGAAGCTGCTCGGGCGCGCGTTGACCGAATGCGGCCGCTTCGAGCAGGCGCTCGCCGCCTACGAGCGCGGCATCAGCGTCGCCGGGCAAAAAGGCGACCAGCAGGCGGCGAAGGAAATGTCCGTGTTCGCCAAACGGCTCAGAAAGCAGCGCGAAGCGTCCTAGCCTTCTCCGTATGGCAATTCTCAAAACCCTGCGCCGCCTGATCACCGGGGCACCGCTCGATCCGATGGACCCGGACACGCGGCGCCACATTGCGCTGATTGCGTTCTTCGCGTGGGTCGGTCTCGGCGCCGACGGTTTGTCGTCGTCGTGCTACGGCCCGGAAGAGGCCTATCTCGCGCTCGGCAGCCATACTCAATTCGGACTTTACCTTGCGGCCGCCATCGCGATTACGGTATTCATCATCTCGGTTGCCTACAACCAGGTCATCGAGCTATTCCCGAACGGCGGCGGCGGCTACAAGGTCGCCACCAACCTGATCGGACCCCATGCCGGGCTGGTGTCGGGCGCGGCGCTGATCGTCGACTACGTGCTGACGATCGCGATCTCGATCGCGAGCGGCGCCGATGCGCTCTTCAGCCTGCTGCCGCTCGGGCTGCATCCGTTCAAGATCCCGTTTGAATGCGTAATGCTCGGCTTGCTGGTGATGCTCAACCTGCGCGGTATGAAAGAGGCGATCAAGGTGCTGCTGCCGATTTTCATCGGCTTCGTCGTCATCCACGTGGTCCTGATCGGCTACGGCATCTACGCGCACGCCGAACGGCTGCCGGCGCTGATCCCCGAAACCATCGCCGAAACCTCCGCGCTCGCACGCGACGTAGGCTGGATCTTTGTGATCTCGACGATGCTGCTCGCGTACTCGCAGGGCGGCGGCACTTACACCGGCCTCGAAGCGGTATCGAACAACGTCAACACCTTGGCCGAGCCGCGGGTCGCCACCGGCAAGTGGACGATGTTCTACATGGCGACGTCGCTGGCTTTCACCGCGGGCGGCATTATGCTGCTCTATCTGCTGTGGGACGCCGCGCAGGCTCCGGGGCAAACTCTCAACGCCGTCGTGTTCAAGTCGATTATCGAGCACCTCGATCTCGGCGGCGCGCTCGCCAACCAGGGCGGTCTGCTGGTGGTGCTGACGCTCGAAGCAGGGCTCTTGTTTGTCGCCGCCAACACCGGCTTTCTCGGCGGCCCGGCGGTCCTGTCGAATATGGCCGCGGATTCGTGGGTGCCGCGCCAGTTCCGGCAGCTGTCGAGCCGGCTCGTGACGCAGAACGGCGTTCTGCTGATGGGCGTCTCGGCGCTTGGGGTGCTGGTATGGAGCAACGGCAGTGTCGGATTGCTGGTGGTGCTCTACAGCATCAACGTGTTCCTGACCTTTTCGATCTCGCTGTTCGGGCTCTGCATCTACTGGTGGCGCAACCGCCGCGACAAGAGCAACTGGCTGCGCCGCCTGCTGCTGTCACTGCTGGGCCTCGCTGTCACCTCCAGCATTCTGCTGGTGCTGGTGGTCGAGAAATTCGGCACCGGCGGCTGGGTTACGATCGTGATTACCGGGTTCGTGATCGCGCTTTGTCTCGCGATTCGCCGACATTACGACGAAACGCGCGAGCAGCTGCGCGAGATCGATGAGTTGTTCGCCGTGCCGGCCGTGGTGCCGGACGTTGCCAATCCGCCGGCGCTCGACCCGCGCGCGCCGACCGCGGTGATATTCGTCGGCAAGAACCGCGGCGTCGGCATGCACGCGCTGCTGTGGGTGCAGCGGCTGTTCCCGGACCACTTCAAGAACTTCGTGTTCCTGAGCATCGGCGAGATCGATGCCCAGAGCTACGACGGCAAAGGCGCGTTGCGCACGCTGCAATATACGCTCGAGAATTCGCTGCGTTATTACGTCAACTTCTGCCACAACCACGGCCTCGCCGCGACTTCCTATATCGGTTTCGGCACCGACCCGGTGGAGGAGCTGAGCAAGCTCACCGAGACGGTGACGCGGGAATATCCCAACAGCGTGTGCTTCGCGAGCAAGCTCATTTTCGTGCATGACAATCTGTTCACGCACTGGCTGCACAACGAGACCGCGCTGGCGATGCAGCAGCGGCTGCACCTCAGGGGGCAGCAGATGGTGGTCCTGCCAATGCGCGTTGCTTAGCGGTCAGCGGAGTTTGGCCGATTTTCCGGCAAGGGTTCGATTCCAAGTCGTTTTCGGCTTTCGTTTCCTTGCTGAAAGCTGACTGCTGGTTGCTATTGCGACGGCAGCCGCAATACGTACTTGGCGAGGATGTTGCGCTGGATTTCGCTCGAGCCGCCGTAAATCGTGCCCGGCCGCGCGTAATAGAACGGGCTGAGCACATCGACTTCGACGCCGTCGATGTCGAGCTCCCCCGGCATGCACCCGTATTCCTGCGCAGTCTCGAGCAACAGATCGGTCAGCCGCTGCCACGCTTCCATCGCCCAGATTTTGAGCATCGACACGTCCTGGCCGAGCTCGTCGCCGCGTTTCACGATCTCGACATAGCGTGCGTAGAGCGAAGCGAGATCAGCGATGTCGAGCCTGAGCGCGGTGAATTTGTCGACGAAGCCCGGGTCGTCGAACAGGCCCTTGGCGCGCGCCAGCATCTCGAGCCGCTTCAGCGCATACTGCGGCCGCCGCGGGCTGCCGATATTGACGCGCTCGAACGACAGCAATGCCTTGGCGACCGTCCAGCCCTGGTTCAGCCCGCCGACCAGATTGGCTCGCGGCACGCGCACGTTTTCGAAGAACACTTCGCAGAATTCCTCGTGGCCGGCAAGGTTGCGGATCGGCCGGATCGTGATGCCCGGCGATTTCGCGTCGACCAGCAGAAAGCTGATGCCTTGCTGTTTTTTTGCCTGCTTGTCGGTGCGCACCAGCAGATAGATGTGCGTCGCGTCGTGCGCGAGCGTGGTCCAGGTTTTCTGGCCGTTGACGATGAAATCGGCGCCTTCGGGGACCGCCTCGGTGCGCAAGCTCGCGAGATCGGAGCCGGCATTGGGCTCGGAATACCCCTGCGCCCAGATATGCTCGCCGGAGAGTATTTTCGGCAGATAGTATTGTTGCTGCTCCGCGCTGCCGTATTTCATGATGATCGGCCCGACCTGCACCATGCCGTGGTCGGGCACGCGCACCACGCCGTAACGCTCCTGTTCCTCGAGCAGGATCATCAGCTTGCCGGCATCCAGCCCCATGCCGCCATGCTCACGCGACCAGTTGGGCGCGATCCAGCCGTGCTGCGACAGCGTCAGATACCACTCCTTCATCTCGCTCCAGCGCGCGCGGCGCAGGATATAGCGCAGATGCGGCGGATAGTGCTTGGCGAAGAACGCGCGCACCTCGGTGCGGAATTCCTCGTCGCTCATCGCGTTGAAATCGGGCAGCGTCATCGGTTGTGCTCCCGGCCTATTCGGCGTCGGCGGGCGCAAGTTGCGCATAGCGGCGGCGGTGCAGCGCGGCGTTGCCGAGCCATGCCGACAGCGTCAATGCGCGCTTCAAATAAAGCCCGGCGTCGTACTCGTCGGTGAACCCGATCGCGCCGTGAATCTGGACCGCTTCGCGCGTGATGCGCATGCCGGCGTCCGCGCAACGCGCCTTGACGCGGCTCGCCATCGCGCCGCGCGGTCCCGCAGCGGCATCCGAGTCGAACAGTGCAATCGCGTCATCGAGCACGGCAGAGGACAACTCGCGCTGGATATGCAGATCGACCGCGCGATGCGCGAGCGCCTGGAAGCTGCCGATCGGTTTGCCGAACTGCACGCGGGTTTTCATGTACTCGACGCTCATGTCGAGCGCGCGGCCCATCACGCCACACAATTCCGCGCTGGCGATCACCAGCGCGGTATCGAGCGCGGCCCGCAGTGCGGCGCCGGCGGCCGCTGGTGATGCGAGCATGCAATCCTTCGGCATGACTACGTCGGACAACCGCAATGTGCCCATGAAGCGGCCATCGGCGAGCGGCTCCAGGCCGAGCGTTGCGCCGGCCGCACCGGCCGCCACCCAATACAGCGCAAGTCCATTGCCGCTCTGCGCCGACACCACGAAACCGTCGGCGCCGGCGGCGCCCGCGACAAAATTCTTGCTGCCGTTCAATTTGACCGCGGCTTCGAATGGCTCGGCGCGCATGGCAACCGCTGCGGGGTCGATAGTGCCTGCGCGCTCCTGCCAGGCCAGCGCCGGAATCAGCCTGCCGGCCACCAGCCCTTCGAGCAACTCGGTTTTGAGTTTCGCATTATCGCCGCGCGCAATTGCCCCGGCGGCGAGTACCGCGGCGGCGGTCAGCGGTTCCGGCGTGAGCGCGCCCGCCGTGCCGGTGGCGACGATTGCCATCTCCGCGCAACCAAGCCCCAGCCCGCCGTATTGCTCCGGCACCAGGATGCCGAGCCAGCCGAGCTCCGCCATCTGTTGCCACACCGCGCGCTCGTAACCGGGCCGGGTGCCGCGCAGCCGGCGTACGCGCTTGAGATCGGTGCCGCGCGTCGCGAAATCGGCGACGCTGTCGCGCAGCAGGCTCGCATGATCGCGGCCGGACGATGAAAGGGAAGGCTGAGCGGCCAAACCAGGGCTCCGGGCGAATGAGAGAAGGGGTTGGTGGAGACGAGGAGGATCGAACTCCCGACCTCGGCATTGCGAACGCCGCGCTCTCCCAGCTGAGCTACGTCCCCACGCTAAGCCGTTATTTTAGCGGGAAATCGGCGCGCCGTAAAACCGCCGTGCGCGGGGCGCGCTATAATTTCCGCCCCACCATCAACCGGGTGCCTGCCATGCAGATCAGCCCCCCGTACGGCTTCCAGGAAATTGTCGCGCTCACCAAGACCCACCGCGTGCTGCTGCCGAAAGGGCCGACGCTGCCGGTGGTGTTCCGCACCATGAACCCGCTGCCGGTGAGTTATACCGAATTCCCGATCGCGAGCCGCGACTACCCGCTGGTGTTCATCGGCGCCGACGAGGGCAAGACCTTCGTGCCGATGCTGGTGTTGGGGCTCGCGGCGCAGCAAAACCTGTTTGTGACGGCTGCCAACGCGTGGGATCCCGGCGTTTACCTGCCTGCCTACGTGCGGCGCTATCCGTTCTGCATGACGCGCGTCATGGTCGACGGCAAGGAGGCGCCGGAGCGCGTCGCGTGCGTCGAGAAGCGCGCGATTATCGACAAAGGCGAGAAGTTATTTGACGATAAAGGCAACCCGTTGCCGGAATGGGAAGCGCGCCAGAAACTCCTGTTCGAATACGAAGCCGATCTCGCGCGCACCGAGGAAATGTGCAAGCTGCTTGCGCAGCACCAATTGCTCGAGCCGTTCACCCTGCAGGCGGTGCCGAATCAAGGCGAGCCGCTGCAACTGACCGGCATGTACCGCGTCGCCGAGGCCAGGCTTGCGGCGCTCGACGCGAACGTGCTCAAAGAGCTGGTGCAGAAAGGCGTGCTCGGGCGCGTTTACGCGCACTTGCTGTCGCACGAAAATTTCCAGCGCCTGCTGGGACGTCGCGCCGAGGTCACGAAATCGGCTGCCGCCGAAAAGCCGAGCGGAAAAAAGCTCAACTAGCGTGGCGCGCGCTGCGCCCACGCCAGCAGCGCCACGCCCGCCGCGATCATCGGCAGCGACAGCCACTGCCCCATCGACAGCCCGAGGGCTAGCAGCCCGAGAAAGCCATCGGGCTCGCGCGTGAACTCGACCGCGAAACGGAATACGCCGTAGCCGATCAGAAACCACGCCGACACCGCGCCGCGCGGCCGCGGCTTGGCCGCATACCACCACAACACGACGAACAGCACTATGCCTTCAAGCGCGAATTCGTAGAGCTGCGACGGATGGCGCGGCACGCGGTCGACGTTGGGAAATAGCATCGCCCACGGCAGGTCGCTGGCGCGCCCCCACAGCTCGGCGTTGATGAAGTTGCCCAGACGGCCGGCGCCGAGCCCCAGCGGCACCAGGGGTGCGATGAAATCGGTGATCGCAAGCCAGTTCTGGCGGCGGCTGTGCGCGTACCACCACAGCGCGATGATCACGCCGAGCAAGCCGCCGTGAAACGACATGCCGCCTTCCCACACATAGAGCACCCGCCACGGCTCGGGCAGGTATTCACCCAGCTTGTAGAACAACACGTAGCCAAGCCGCCCGCCGATGATGGTGCCGAGAATGCCGTGGAACAGCGCGTCGTCGAGATCGTGCGCGGTCCATGCCGAGTGCGGCCGCGTCTTGATCGCGTGGCGGCCGACCGCCCAGATCAGCGCGAAGCCGACCAGGTACATCAGGCCGTACCAGCGCACCGCGAGCGGGCCGAGGTGGATTGCAACCGGATCGAACTGCGGATGAACGAGCATTAAAGGGGGCGCGGAGTTTGGGTTAAAATGGATTATACGTCCAGCAACTTACAGGAAAAGCCATGTCCGCACTCAACAAACGCAGCCGGATCGTCACCCAGGGCGTGCAGCGCTCGCCCAACCGCGCCATGCTGCGCGCGGTCGGCTTCAAGGACACCGACTTCAGGAAGCCGATCATCGGCATCGCCAACGGCTACAGCACGATCACGCCGTGCAACCTCGGCCTGAACGATCTCACCAAACGCGCCGAAGCCGCGGCGAAGAAGGCCGGGGCCATGCCGCAAACGTTCGGCACCATTACCGTGTCCGACGGCATCTCGATGGGCACCGAGGGCATGAAGTATTCGCTGGTGTCGCGCGAGGTGATCGCCGACTCGATCGAGACCGCGGTGCAGGCGCAAAGCATGGACGGCGTGGTCGTGATCGGCGGCTGCGACAAGAACATGCCGGGCGCGCTGATCGCGCTCGGACGCATGAACATTCCGGCGATTTTCGTCTATGGCGGCACCATCAAGCCCGGTCACTACCAAGGCAAGGACCTGACGGTAGTGTCGAGTTTCGAGGCGGTCGGCGAATATACGGCGGGAAAGATCAGCAGGGAGCATATGCTCGGCGTCGAGCGCCGCGCCTGTCCCGGCGCCGGCTCGTGTGGCGGGATGTTCACGGCGAACACCATGTCCTCCGCGATCGAGGCGATGGGGATGAGCCTCCCGTACTCGTCGACGATGGCGGCCGAGGACCGCGAAAAGCACAACAGCGCGGCGGAATCGGCGGCGGTGCTGGTCAGCGCGATCAAGAAACAGCTCCTGCCGCGCGACATCATCACGCGCAAATCGATGGAAAACGCGATCGCGGTGGTAATGGCGGTCGGCGGCTCGACCAACGCGGTGCTGCACCTGCTTGCCATCGCGCACGCGGCGCAGGTGCCGCTTACCATCGACGATTTCGAAACCATCCGCGGCCGCGTGCCGGTGTTGTGCGATCTGAAGCCTTCGGGACGCTATGTCGCGACCGATTTGCACCAGGCCGGCGGCATCCCGCAAGTGATGAAAATCCTGCTCGAGCACGATGTGCTGCACGCTGACTGCATGACCATTACCGGCAGAACGGTCGGCCAACTGCTGAAAGGGGTGCCGGCGCGCCCGCCCCGGAACCAGGACGTGATCCGGCAGTGGGAAAATCCGATGTATCCGCACGGCCACCTTGCGATCCTCAAGGGCAACCTCGCGACCGAAGGCGCGGTGGCTAAGATCACCGGACTGAAGAACCCGCAGATCACCGGGCCGGCGCGCGTGTTTGATTCGGAAGAAGCGTGCATGGCGGCGATCCTCGCCAAGCAGATCAACTCCGGCGATGTGATCGTGATCCGCTACGAAGGCCCGCGCGGCGGCCCCGGCATGCGTGAGATGCTGTCGCCGACTTCCGCGCTGGTGGGCGAAGGCCATATCGGGGACGTCGGACTCATCACCGACGGGCGCTTCTCGGGCGGCACCTACGGCATAGTAGTCGGCCACGTTGCGCCGGAAGCGGCGGTTGGCGGCACCATTGCGCTGATCAAGGAAGGCGATTCGATCACCATCGACGCCGGGCGCCGCCTGCTGCAACTCAACGTCGCCGACGAAGAGCTCGCGCGCCGCCGCGCCGCGTGGCAGCCGCCCGCACCACGCTACACGCGTGGCGTGATGGCGAAATACGCGAAGCTGGTCTCGACGGCAAGCAAGGGCGCGGTCACAGACTAGCGCGGGGCTGCTCTAACGTGCAGCGACGGCGTCGGGCCGCACGCACTAATCGCAGCGCCAAAAACGTAACGGAGCGCGCACAGTGCCGCCCTCACTCGTAACCGCTGCCTGGGCCGCCTGGCGCGCGGCCAATATCCCGCCCGCATCCTCGTTTGCCGGGCCCGCTCTCGCCGCCGCGATCGTGAAACTCGGCATCCGGGTGCCGCGCGCAGCGCGCAGCGCAGAAACGCTGGGCACCGAGCGCGAAGGCACCGGGGTCGTGATCGATGGCGCCGGGCACATCCTGACCATCGGCTACCTGTTGCTCGAAGCGGAATCCATTCTGGTCGTCGCCAGCGACGGACGCGTGCTGCCGGCGAGCGTCGGCGGTTTCGACCATGCGACCGGTTTCGGGCTGGTGCGCACATCCCAGCCGCTCGGCTGCCGGCCGCTCGAATTTGGCAGCGCTGCTGCCGCGCGCGAACTCAATACCGCGGTGATCGCAACCCACCCTGCCGCCGGCGGCCTGTCGAACGCGAGCATCGTCGCGCGGCGGCCGTTCACCGGCTGGTGGGAATACGCGCTCGACGATGCGATCTTCGCTGCGCCCGCGCGCGACAATCACAGCGGCGCGGCGCTGTTGAATGCCGCAGGACAACTGATCGGCATCGGCTCGCTGTGGGTCGGTGACGCCATCGACCGCGGCGTCGCGTTTCCCGGCAACATGTTTGTGCCGACCGATCTGCTGCCGCCGATCCTCGCCGACCTCAAGACACACGGCCGGCGCAGCGGAGCCGCGCGTCCCTGGCTCGGCATTTATTCCGAGGAGCTGCGCCAGCATGTGGTGGTAACGCAGGTGCTGCGCGGCTCGCCGGCCGAGCGCGGCGGCGTGCGGCGCGGCGACATCATTCTTGCGATCGGCGGGATGGCCATCGGCGGTCAGGCCGAGTTCTACCATGCGCTGTGGGCAAGCGGCGCAGCCGGGGTCGAAGTCACGCTGCAAGTCTGGCGCAACAAAGCGGTGCGCGAAATCGCGGTGCGCTCGATCGACCGCCTGGATTACCTGCGGCCGTGGGCCGCGTTCGCGTCCTGAGACTGCAAGCGCAGCGAGCAGGTCCCTGAAACCCCGTGCCGTGCCGGCGCGCAGCCGGTGCTACACTGGGCGCCCGCTCCGGAATATTCCGATGCCTAATCGACTTGCCCGGCAAACCAGCCCGTATTTGCAACAGCACGCCGGCAATCCGGTCGACTGGTATCCGTGGGGCGCGGAAGCGTTGCAGCTGGCGCGCGAGCAGGACAAGCCGATCCTGCTGTCGGTCGGCTATTCGGCGTGCCACTGGTGCCACGTGATGGCGCACGAATCGTTCGAGGACCCGCGGGTCGCGGCGGTGATGAACGAGCTGTTCGTCAACATCAAGGTCGACCGCGAGGAACGCCCCGACCTCGACCAGATCTACCAGGCCGCGCATGCGATGCTGACGCAGCGCAGCGGCGGCTGGCCGCTGACGATGTTCCTGATGCCGGATCAGACGCCGTTCTTTGGCGGCACTTATTTTCCCAAGACCGCGCGCTACGGCATGCCCGGCTTTATCGACCTGATGCCGCAAGTCGCCGCGGCCTACCGTACCAAACGCGCCGAAATCGAGCAGCAAAACGCAGCGCTGCGCGCAGCGCTCGCGCAAACGCTGCCGGCGGCGTCGGCGGACGCCGCATTGTCGGCCGCGCCGCTCGCTGCGGCAATGCGCGAGCTGAAGAGGAAATTCGACGAAACCGACGGCGGCATCGGCAATGCACCCAAATTTCCGCACCCGGCCGAACTCGAATTCTGCCTGCGGCACGCTGCCGCCGAGCGCGACGAGTATGCGCGTGGCATGGTCGGGCTCACGCTCACCAAAATGGCCGAAGGCGGAATCTACGATCAACTCGGCGGCGGCTTCTGCCGTTACAGCGTCGACCAGTACTGGACGATCCCGCATTTCGAGAAAATGCTCTATGACAACGGGCCGCTGCTGCGTCTCTACAGCGACCTGTGGCTCGCCGACCGCCAGCCGCTTTACGCGCGCACCGTCGCCGACACCGCGGCCTGGGTGATGCGCGAAATGCAATCCTCCGACGGCGGCTACTATTCGTCGCTCGACGCCGACTCCGAGCACGAGGAAGGCAAATACTACGTCTGGACGCCCGCGGCGGTGAAAGCTGCGCTGAGCACCGAGGAATACGCGGTGGTCGAACCGTACTACGGGCTTGACGGTATGCCCAACTTCGAAGCGCAGGCGTGGCATCTGCGGGTAATGAAGCCGCTCGCATTTATCGCGAAAAAACTTGAGATTGACCCGCAACGTGCCCAGGCGCTGCTCGACGCGGCGCGCGCCAGACTGCTGGCGCTGCGCGCAAAGCGCGTGCGCCCGGGGCGCGACGAAAAAATTCTGGTGAGCTGGAACGCGCTGATGATCAAGGGCATGGCGCATGCGGCGCGCGTGTTCGACCAATCCGAATGGCTCGCCTCGGCGCGCCGCGCGGTTGAATTTACCCGCGCCACGCTGTGGCGTGACGGCCGCCTGCTCGCAACCTGCAAGGACGGCAAAGCGCACCTCAATGCGTATCTCGACGATTACGCCTTCCTGCTCGACGCGCTGCTCGAGGTGCTGCAAAGCGACTTTCGTGTGGCAGATCTGGAGTGGGCGCGCGAAATCGCGCAGGTCTTGCTCGACCAATTCGAGGACCGCGGACCCGGCGGCTTCTTTTTCGTAAGCCACGACCACGAGCAGCTGATACACCGCTCCAAGAGCGGCCACGATAACGCAACGCCGTCGGGCAACGGCATCGCCGCGCTCGCGCTCAACCGGCTCGGCCATCTGCTTGGCGAGCCGCGCTTTGGCGAGGCCGCCGAGCGCGCGGTCAAAGCCTTCAAGCCGCTCCTCGAGCGCCAGGCCAGCGCGCACACCAGTCTGTGCCTCGCGCTCGCCGAACAGCTTGCGCCACCCACCGTTGTAATCCTGCGCGGCGGGGCTAACGCCGCGGCGTGGCAGCGCGAGCTCAACGCGCGTTATCTGCCGCAAACCCTGGTGTTAACGCTGCCGGCAGGCATTTCAAGACTGCCGGCGGCGCTCGACAAGCCGGCCACGGGCTCCTCGGTCAACGCCTGGGTGTGCCACGGCGTTAAATGCCTGCCGCCCATCGCCGACCTCGCTGAGCTAGTTTCTGTCCTGACCAAACCGGCAGCGTGATTGAATGAACCAGGTCGAATTTGCTATGATGCGGGCGGTTTTTATATCCGCACCGGAAAAGGAGAAATAATGAAAGCGTTTTACATCGGGTTATTCAGCATCGCGAGCCTGCTTGCCGCCGGCAGCGCGGCCGCACAGGCCAAAGGCGCCGACGTTTACAAGAAGTCGTGCGCGGCGTGTCACGATCAGGGCATCGCGGGCGCGCCCAAGATCGGCGATAAGGCCGCGTGGGCGCCGCGCATCAAACAGGGCAAGGAAGCGCTCTACGCGGTCGGCCTCAAGGGCAAACCGGGCACCGGAATGGTGGCCAAAGGCGGCAACGCGAGTTTGTCCGATGCCGACGTCAAGGCCACGGTCGACTACATGATCGACAGAGCCAAGTAATTCAGAACCGCTCGACCAGGCAGGGCGCAGCGCAAAGCTGCGCCCTTTTTGCTGGTGACGCGCGCACGCCGGTCGTGCAAGCGCCGATCGCATTGCAAGGTCAAGCCGGGTCCGGCCGGGTTGGTTATGCCCGGCGCCAACCGCGTCAGGAAGACCGCAAAATTGACAACGCAGGGGCGTCTGCGGATAATGAAATGTCGTGTCGCAACAATAATTTATGCTCACGGGAGATGCCATGAACCGCATTCAATCTTTAGCTACCGGGCTCGTCCTCGCAGTCGCATTGTCGTTGCAGGGTTGCGGCAAGGAAGAGCCGCCCAAGCCGGCGCCCAAGGTCGAGGCTCCGCCGCCGCCGGCAACCGTGGTCAAGATCGGGCATGCTGCGCCGCTCACCGGCGGCATCGCCCACCTCGGCAAGGACAACGAAAACGGCGCGCGGCTCGCGCTCGACGAAGCCAACGCCAAGAACGTCAGCATCGACGGCAAGAAAATCAAGTTCGAGCTGATCGGCGAGGATGACGAAGCAAAGCCGGACAAGGGCCCGATCGTGGCGCAGAAGTTTGTCGACGCCAAGGTCGCCGGCGTAGTCGGTCACCTTAATTCGGGCGTCTCCATTCCGGCTTCCGGAGTCTACAACCAGGCCGGCATTCCGATGATCACCGGCGCCGCGACCAATCCCAAGCTGACCGAGCAGGGGTTCAAGGTGACGTTCCGCACGGTCGGGCGTGACGATCAGCAAGGTCCGGCGGTCGCGAGCTACCTCGCCTCGGAGTTCAAGCCCAAGACCGTCGCGGTGATCGACGATGCGACCGCCTACGGCGACGGCCTGGCGAACGAAGTCGAGAAAACACTTAAAGCCGCCGGTATCAAGGTGCTGCCGCGCGAGAAAGGCACCGATCAGACCAAGGACTGGAAGGCGGTGCTCACCAAGATCCGCGGCAAGAAACCGGATGCGATTTTCTACGGCGGCATGGACGCGACCGGCGGGCCGCTGCTCAAGCAGGGCCGCGAGCTCGGCATCAAGGCCGTGTTTTCGTTCGGCGACGGCGCGTGCACCGACGAGATGAACAAGCTCGCCGGCGACGCCGCCGAAGGCCTGATCTGCTCGCAGGCGGGCCTGCCCGTGCAGGCCGCGAGCAAGAAGTTTCTCGATGCGTACAAGGCCAAGTTCAACGTCGATCCGATTCTTTATTCGCCGTTCACCTACGACGCCGCGAACCTGCTGATCGAAGCGATGAAGAAGGCAAATTCGGTCGACCCGGCGAAATACCTGCCCGAACTCGCCAAGATCAGCTACGAGGGCGCGACCGGCAAGATCGAATTCGACGAGAAAGGCGACCGCAAGGACGCCGAGATGACGATCTTCAGCATGAAGGCCGGCAAGCTCGAACCGCTCGCGATCATCAAGAGCGGCAAGACGATCAAGTATGAAGACTTCGTCAAGGCCGCGACCGCACCGGCTGCGGCGCCGGCGGCACCGGCCGCCGCGCCCGCTCCAGCACCGGCCGAGCCCGCCAAAAAATAATGGTTGGGTAAGCCTCTCCCGCTCAGCATAAACGGCACCTCCGGGTGCCGTTTTGCTGTGCGGCAGCCCGGAGCCCGACACGATGGACATATTCCTGCAGCAAATAATCAACGGGCTGACGCTGGGCAGCGTCTACGCCATCGTCGCGCTCGGTTACACCATGGTCTACGGCATCATCCAGCTCATCAATTTCGCGCACGGCGAGGTCGTGATGATAGGTGCAATGGTCGCCTTCACGGTGATCAGCCTGCTTGCCGCCAATACCACGCTGCCCCCGCTCGTGATCGTGCTGATCGGCGCCGGCGCCGCGATCCCGGTGTGCATGCTGGTCGGCTATGCGCTCGAGCGGTTGGCCTACCGGCCATTACGCCATGCGCCGCGGCTCGCGCCGCTGATTACCGCGATCGGCGCGTCGATCGTCCTGCAGCACGTTGCGATGATGGTCTGGAGCCGCAATCCACTCGCGTTTCCCCAGATTATCCCCAACCTAGTCTTTCACGTCGCAGGCGCCACGATCACCATGGTGCAGATTGCGATCGTCGTCACTTCGGTCGTGACGATGGTGGGGCTCACGCTGATTGTTTATCGCACCAAGCTCGGCGTCGCGATGCGCGCCACGTCGCAAAACCCGCATATTGCGGGCCTGATGGGTGTCGACGTCAACCGCGTGATCGCGGCGACGTTCATGCTCGGCGCGGCGCTCGCCGCGGTGGCCGGTGTCATGGTCGGGACCTACTACGGCATCGCGCACTACACCATGGGCTCGCTGCTCGGGCTCAAGGCCTTCGCGGCCGCCGTGCTGGGCGGTATCGGCAACCTGGCCGGCGCGATGCTCGGCGGCATGCTGCTCGGTCTGGTCGAGGCTCTCGGCACGGGCTACATCGGCGACTTGACCGACAACGTGTTCGGCAGCAATTACCAGGACGTGTTTGCCTTCATGGTGCTGATCGCGGTGCTGGTGTTCCGGCCCTCGGGGCTGCTCGGTGAGCGGGTAGGGGATCGTGCGTAAAGGGTGAAGAGTGAAGAATCGGCTCAAGCGGCATCCGGCCGCGAAGTGGCTCGGCATCGCGCTGATCGCCGCCGCGCTCGTCGCGTTACCGTTCATGCTCGCGGCAGTCGGCACCACGTGGGTGCGCATCATGAACCTCGCGATCCTGTTCACGCTGCTTTCGCTCGGGCTCAACATCGTCGTCGGTTACGCCGGCCTGCTCGATCTCGGCTACATCGCGTTCTACGGCGTCGGCGCCTATACCTACGCGCTGCTCGCCTCGCCGCAGTTCGACATTCATATGCCGTTCTGGGTAATTCTGCCCGTCGGTGCCCTGGTCGCGTGCATTTTCGGCGTGCTGCTCGGCGCGCCGACGCTCAAGTTGCGCGGCGACTACCTGGCGATCGTCACGCTCGGCTTCGGGGAGATCGTGCGCATTTTCTTCAACAACCTGGCGCAGCCGGTCAACATTACCAACGGCCCGCAGGGCATTTCGCGCATCGATCCGTTTCGCCTCGGCGATTTCAGTTTCAACCAGAGCGAAACCCTGTTCGGGCTGAACTTCAGCGGCCCCATCAAATACTACTACCTGCTGCTGCTCGTGCTGCTCGCGGTAGTGGTGATCAATTTGCGGCTGCAGGATTCGCGTATCGGCCGCGCGTGGCAGGCGATCCGCGAGGATGAAGTCGCGGCGGGCGCAATGGGGATCAACACCACCCATGTCAAGCTGCTCGCGTTTGCGATGGGCGCGTCGTTCGGCGGTATCGCGGGCGGCATGTTCGCCGCGATCCAGGGCTTCATCAGTCCCGAAAGCTTCGCGCTGGTCGAATCGATCATGGTGCTGTCGATGGTAGTGCTGGGCGGCATGGGTAACATCTGGGGCGTGATCCTCGGCGCTCTGCTGCTGTCGTTTGTTCCCGAAATCCTGCGTCACACCGTCGAGCCGCTGCAGCGTTCCTTGTTCGGGAAGTCGTTCATCGAGCCGGAAGTCATCCGCATGCTGCTGTTCGGGCTGGCGCTGGTGCTGATGATGCTGTTCCGCCCGGCCGGATTGTGGCCGTCGAAAGTCCGCAAGCGCGAGTTGACCGAATGACGACGCTGCTGGAAGCGAAAGGGATCCGCAAGCGCTTTGGCGGGCTCGAGGCGCTGACCGGCGTCTCGCTCGCGATCGATCGCGGCGAGATTTATGGGCTGATCGGCCCCAACGGCGCCGGCAAGACCACGTTCTTCAACGTGCTGACCGGCTTTTATCCGGCGAGCAGCGGCGAATTCGTGTTCGCCGGCGCGCGGCTCAACGTCAACGCACCGCACCAGGTCGCCATGGCGGGCATCGCGCGCACCTTCCAGAACATCCGACTGTTCGGCAACATGACCGCAATCGAGAACGTGATGGTGGGGCGGCATTTGCGCACGCATGCCGGCGTGATCGGCGCGGTACTGCGCACCGCCGGCACCCGGGCCGAGGAACGCGCGATACACGAGCGCGCTTACGCGCTGCTCGACTACGTCGGCCTCGCCACGCACCAAAACGATCTCGCGCACAACCTGGCGTACGGCGACCAGCGCCGGCTCGAGATCGCGCGCGCGCTGGCGACCGAGCCCAAGTTGCTGGCGCTCGACGAGCCGGCCGCCGGCATGAACGCGACCGAGACCGCGACGCTGCGCCAATTGCTCGAACGCATCCGCACCGATGGCACGACAATACTGCTGATCGAGCACGACGTGAAGCTGGTGATGGGGCTATGCGATCGCGTCGCGGTGCTCGATTACGGCAAGAAAATTGCCGAGGGCAAACCCGCCGAGGTTCAACGCGATGCCGCCGTCATCGAAGCCTATCTCGGAGGCGTGCTTGCTTGAAGCGAGAGCCGGCGCGGATCACGCAACCCGCGAATTGATGCTCGCGGTTCGCGAGTTAAAGGTTGCCTATGGCGGCATCAACGCCGTCAAGGGCATCGATTTCAGCGTCGACGCCGGCGAAATGGTGACGCTGATCGGCGCCAACGGCGCCGGCAAAACCACGACGCTGAAGGCGCTGACCGGGCTGGTACGGCCCGCCGCCGGCCGTGTCCGTTACAATGGCGCTGACGTCACGGCTTGGCCGTCGCACCGGCTGGTCGCGCTCGGCATTGCGCTGGTGCCCGAGGGCCGCGGCGTGTTTCCGCGCCTGACCGTCGAGGAAAACCTCGCCATGGGCGCGTACAGCCGCAGCGACGCGGCGGGGATCCGCGCCGACCGCGATCACGTGTTCGGGCTGTTTCCGCGGCTCGCCGAGCGCCACCGCCAGGTCGCCGGCACGCTGTCGGGCGGAGAACAACAAATGCTCGCGATCGGCCGCGCGCTGATGAGCCGGCCCAGGCTGCTCTTGCTGGATGAGCCGAGTATGGGGTTGGCGCCCCTGATGGTGCAGAGGATATTCGAAACCATCCGCGCCATCGCTGCCGCGGGCGTGACGATCCTGCTGGTCGAGCAGAACGCGAAGCTCGCGCTCGAAATCTGCGACCGCGGCTACGTGATGGAAAGCGGGGAAATAACCCTGCACGACAATGCGCCGGCGCTGCTCGCCAATCCACAGGTGCGCCGCGCCTATCTGGGGGAATGAACGGAACCGTGAACAAGTCTGAAATGCTGCTTAACGCGTTGCTCGGCCTCGTCGCCCTGGTGCTGGTGGGGGCGCTCGCGTTTCTCTACGACAAGACCCAGGCGGTCGACCTGCGCGAGCAGAACGAGATTCTGGGACTCTTGCGCGAGTTGAAGGAAATCGACGGCCGCTGGGACGTCGACGTGCTGCGCGCGCGCCTCGAGGCCGGCCCGACCGAACTGCCCGCAATCAATCGCACCACCGCCGCGAGCAGGGCTTTGCAGGGCCTGAGCGCAGCGGCGCAGCACACGCAAAGCGCGGCGTTGAGCAGCGGCCTGGCCGAGCTCAGCAGGGGAATGCTGCAGAAAGCCGAGCTGGTGGAAAAATTCAAGGCCGAGAATCGTGACGCCAGGAACGCGCTGCAAGCGGCGCTCGCCGGCGCCGGCGAGCTCGGGTCGCATGCCGCTGAGCTGCGCCGGAACGATCCGCGCCAGCGTGAGCGCATGGCGGCGCTCGAGACCACGCTCAACCAGCTCGCGGCCAGCGCGCCGCAGTATTACTGGCTGGCGCAGGACGCGCAACGCCGTAGCGTCGAGGCCGCCGTCAGCGAGCTGCAGGCGCTGATCGTCGGACTGCCCGATACGCTGCACGACCAGGCCGCGCAAACGCATGCCGCGGGCCAGGCGCTGCTCAAGTCCAGGCCCGCCGAGCAGGCGC